>JAGGAE010000014.1 GCA_017889725.1 Bacillota bacterium
TGCGGTGGAAGGCATTATTCGTGATATTACCCAAAGAGTATTGCTGAACAATGACTTTGCCAGGCTGGAACAATTAAATGTAGCTGGCAAAATGGCAACGAATCTTGCCCATGAGGTACGAAATCCATTGACGACTTTGCGGGGATATCTGCAGTTCCTAGGGAGTAAAAATGATTTAGAAAAGTATAGAACCCGATTTTCTCTAATGTTAGAGGAGGTAGATCGGGCCAATAGAATTATAACCGAATATCTATGGCTAAGTAAAAATAAATGTGTGAACCTCCAGAAGGGGGATCTTAACGAATTTGTCAGTAAGGTGTATCCGACTGTAAAAGCGGAAGCTTCCGCAGCCCAGGTGGAGGTAAAGTTGGTGTTAAGTGAAATCCCGGAGATCTGGCTGGATGAAAAAGAAATCCGGCAGTTGATCTTACATCTTGTCCATAATGCGGTTGAAGCGATGCCCCAAGGGGGAAAGATCAGGCTGAGCACCTTTCAAAAAGGAGATAGTATTGTTTTATCAGTAAAAGATGGCGGGAAAGGCATTCCTCCGCATCTTCAGAACGACATTGGGAAACCGTTTTTAACCACCAAAGAAAATGGAACTGGATTAGGTATGGCAATTTGCTATAGGATTGCCGGGCGTCACCATGCCAAATTGAATATTAATACGGGTGTTTTAGGTACAACAATATGTGTTGTATTTCCTATTGTGTAATCCTATTTCCACAGCCTGTCATACATACAAGCCGGTACGCATAGTATGGTAATGGCGAACGCAGGGGAGGGGCGGGTGTGAAAAAAACGGTAGCGTTACTGTGTTTTTTTATTTTGGTAGTTGTTATTATTGTCCCCGTATTGGCTGTGTATGTCCTGGGAGGGCCGCTTTCGACCCGTGTAAACAAATCGCCGACGGGCGAAGATGTATCCATACGAGTATATATGGCAAATCAAGATCAAATTGTTTCCATGCAATTGGAGGAGTATGTAAAGGGAGTCGTATCGGCAGAAATGCCGGCGGAGTTTGAACCTGAGGCACTTAAGGCCCAGGCTGTGGCAGCTCGGACGTATGCGGTAAAGAATATGGTGATGTTTGGCGGAGGTGGGCTTGCCGGGCACAATGGAGCGGACATTAGCAGCGACCATCGGGAGGGTCAGGCTTGGATAAGTCAGGAAGAACTTAAACAGCGGTGGGGGCTTTTGGCCTACCGGCGTTATTGGGATAAAGTAAGTCAGGCGGTTGAGGCAACACGGGGCGAAATTGCCGTATATAACGGAGAGCCTATACACGCTGTCTTTCATTCCACCTGCGGAGGAAGAACAGCCAGCGCGAAAGAGGTATGGGGAACCGATTTTCCCTATTTACAGAGTGTAGCCTGCGGATGGGATCAAAAATCGCCTCGCTATTATGATACAAAAGAATATACCTATGCAGAAATTGAAGAGCGAGTAGGTTCGGGAGCCGGTGTAGTAGCTGCAGCGCAAGGGGGGAAGGAAGCAGCGCAAATCATTGCCCGTTCTGATTCCGGCAGGGTCGGAAAATTACGCTTAGGCAGTAAAACGTTAGACGGGCTTGAGTTGAGGCAAAAATTAGAATTGCGCTCAACGAATTTTACGATCGAAGCTAAAGCGGATAAACTCGTATTTAAAACGATAGGGTATGGGCACGGAGTTGGTTTGTGTCAATATGGAGCGAACGGGTTGGCGAAGGATGGGAAAGGTTACCGAGAGATTCTTGGGTATTATTATACAGGTGTCTCGTTCAAAAATATCTTTGGGTCTTAAAGTCAATGGAAATGGGCATAATGTTTGCGAGGTGATGGTTATGCCTGGCAAGTTATGGCCTATTTTTTTATGGTTAAAGAGTATTAGGAATGTGGGGAAGGAGTACCGATGGGTGACGCTTTCGGCCATGCTAATGCTTATTGTGGCGAGCATGGTTCTGGTGGTTGCCGGGGTGACAAAAACTTTCATTAAAGCGCCTATAGACCAAAGACCGGCTCGCTACGAAGCAGAGACTCCCCTTCCGGTTCTAAAACAGGAGGAATCTCCGCCTCAAGTGGGAGGCGTTAAGGAATCTCCGGTAAAAAAAGAAGTGAAAAATAAAGAAGTTATGCCTAATGCAATTTTTCAACGCCCGCTACCGGGTGAAATTATGCTCAACTATGGATGGCAAGAGCACCCGGTATACAAAGACTGGAGGTTTCATACCGGCATTGATATAAAAGCAGAGCCTAAAAGCCTGGTTTGCAGCGCTTCTAATGGCAAAGTGACGGTAGTGAAAAATGATGAATACTATGGGTGGATGGTAGTTGTTAAAGAGGATGATACGGAGTTTGAGTATGCGTCACTGGCCGAAGTCTTTGTTTCGCCGCAGCAAGAGGTTTCAGCGGGTGTTACCATCGGTTCTGTTGGTCAGGCGAGAGGAGAGCCTTATCCCCATTTGCACTTTTCTATAAAAAGGAACAATCACTACGACGATGTAGCGGAGTTTATGAAGAAAATTAAATAGCAATATTTTTTAGATGCGTGAGAAGCAAGGGTTTGTCTTATAAAATGCGGGGCTACATGCGGGGAATGCGTGAGAAGTCACGCATTTTTTCTTTTTGTCCGCATATACATGGTAGCAAACGGAGGGCGAGGGGGAGCAAAATAGATGAAAGATTACATACGCAAAAGAGTGTTGGATATTTGCGACTACATTCTTGAGAGCAAACAAACAGTTCGGCAGGCAGCGACGGTGTTTGGAGTAAGTAAAAGTACAGTTCATAAAGATATGGAGTATTCTTTATCTAACGCTTATCTAACCATCAAGTGTTAGATAAAAATAGGTAAAACGAATTTGGCATAAAAGAATACTACTCGACATTTTACTAGTATTTTTGAAAGTGAACAGTGATAAGGGAGTATGCGTTTCGCATGCTCCGTTTGTATATGTCTCAAAAAAATGTTGAATTATGTTATTTATTCGTGTAATTTAGTGTTTATTTAATAAATAAATTCGTTGATTTTTACAGTATAATATATTATACTATTGCAAATAACTGCAAGGAGACTGCCATTATGTACCGAAAAATCACGGAATATCTTAAAGAATGGAAGGCAAGCCCCTACCGTAAACCGCTGATTTTACAGGGTGCAAGACAAGTTGGCAAGACCTATTCTGTGCTTGAGTTTGGCCGTGAGCAATATGAGAATGTTGCCTATTTTAACTTTGAAACCAATCCGCAGCTCATCAAGACCTTCGCCGAGAGTCTGGAACCGAGCTACCTTATCCCGATACTTTCACGGCTGGCCAATCAGACCATTATCAGGGAAAAGACGCTAATTGTCCTGGACGAGGTTCAGTTTTGCGAACGGGCGTTAACATCACTCAAATACTTCTATGAAAATGCACCGGAATACCATATCATCGTCGCAGGGAGTTTGTTGGGGGTTGCCGTGAATCGCGAGCAGTTCTCCTTTCCCGTGGGTATGGTGGACATTAAGACGCTTTACCCGATGGATATGGAAGAATTTCTGCTTGCTTGCGGTGAGGACGGTCTTGTCAATCAAATCAAAGATTGTTTTACCCACGATACGCCGCTGCCTTCTGCTTTGCATGAAGCAGCGCTCCAGTATTACCGCCAATACCTTGTCGTCGGGGGTATGCCTGATTGTGTCAACAAGTATCTTGAAACCAAGAACTTCATTCTGGTCCGGCATACCCAGGATATGATCTTGGCGAGCTATCTCAACGACATGAGCAAGTACAATACGGCCAATGAAATCAAGAAGACGCACCTTGTTTATGACAATATCACTGTCCAGCTTTCAAAGCAGAATACACGTTTTCAATACAAGTTGGTGAAGAAGGGCGGCAGGGCGTCTGAATTCGAAAATGCTATTGAATGGCTCACCCTCTCCGGCATTGTAACCAGGATATACCGTGCGGAACAGGCGAAGAAGCCGCTGGAAAATTACCGTGACATCGACTCTTTTAAAATATACGTTTCCGATATGGGTTTGCTTTGTGCGAAGAAAGACATTGTTCCCGAAGATGTGCTGTTTTTATCTGATGAACTGAACGACTTCAAAGGCGGCATGGTGGAAAACTATGTGTGCTGCCAGCTTATCGCCAATGGATATACTAGCTATTATTGGGCATCTGACCGTAGTGCGGAAGTTGATTTTATTATCCAACGTAGTAGGAGTATCATTCCTATTGAGGTTAAATCGGCCGATAATACCAAGTCAAAAAGCCTAGGGATCTATATTCAAAACTATAAACCGGAGTATGCCGTCAAGCTGGCGACAAGGAACTTTGGCTTGGAAGATGGCAAAAAGACGGTTCCTTTGTACGCCGCTTTCTGCCTATGACACGGAGAACTTCTCAAAAGTTACAGAGACATGTCGGGTTACAAGGTGTATATTGAGTATCGCATAGACCAACAAATGGGGGTGGATGAGTACATGCCATTAGAGATAAGGGATATATTAGCAGAAATTGATCATACATGTCAAAAAATCAATGTCTATCGGCCTTTCGCTGAACCTATGTTAAGCCAGTTAAAAGCCTACTATCGTATTGGTCTTACCTATAGCAGCAATGCCCTTGAGGGAAATTCTCTCACGGAAACGGAAACTAAGGTCGTATTGGAAGATGGGCTAACCGTTGGTGGAAAACCGCTCCGGGATCATCTGGAGGCTATGGGACATAGTGAAGCGTACGATTTTATGTTTTCGCTTATGCATGGCAATTTATTTACTGAGCAAGATATTCTAACCTTGCACCGGATGTTTTATTCTAAAATCGATGAGGGACAAGCCGGTAGGTATCGGCGGCAGCGGGTGTTTATCAGCGGCTCACAGTATGCTGTGCCTGACTGGCCGGACGTTCCTCTATTAATGGCAAAATGGCTTCAGGAATTACCTGCACAAAAGAAAAAGCTGCACCCCGTGGAATTGGCTGCCAAAGTGCATAAGGATTATGTTTTTATTCATCCTTTTGTGGATGGCAATGGCCGGGTCGCAAGACTTTTGACTAACTTAGTATTAATCCAAGCTGGGTATTTGCTTGTTATTATCCCTCCAATTATTCGTGCGGACTATATCAGCAGTCTGGAAAAAGCGCATACAGATGATGCTGATTTCCAACGATTTATTGCGGAAAGAGTACTGGAGACGCAGAAGGATTATCTTAGACTGTTAAAGTAGGTAGTTGCTTTTATACCAATATGTCTCAATAGAGCGTACACAGTGAAACAGAGTAGAAGTGTTTTATATAAGCCGATAAATGATTTTGGGGTCATCCCATGATCATTTATCGGCTTGATGAGACACTTTTTTATTTGGGCGGGGGGGAAGGACAGATGAAGATCGGGTATACTTGGGTTCAAGTCAAACGAATTGGAAGCACACATAAGGTTATTTTATCTACTAAGTGGACAAATTAAGCTGTATTGGATATACCTGGGGGATAATTTAAAGTGACAGCCGACCAAATAGCGGAACTTGAGAAGCAATTAGTACAACTAAAGATTGAGCATTGGCTAAAAGAAGACCTTTTTACTCCTCAGTGGTGGCTTATGCTCGTTTTCCTTCTGATCCCTTGGATCCTCTGGTGGAGATACGTGGATAAAACCCGCATCCTGCAACTCTTTTGGGGACGCTGGTTCTGATTGCTTCGTCGTATTTAGATACAATAGGGAGTGAACTTGCCTTATGGCAATATAACAAGATGTTAATTCCCTACTGGTCCAGGCTGATAGCTGTAGACTTTTCGGTCTTGCCAGTATCCTATATGCTCCTGTATCAATATTTTGGAGGCTGGCGACCGTATAGTATGGCCAGTGTAGCTGTGGCTTTGGTTTACTCCTTTGGTGCAGAGCCTATGTTGGTTAGTCTTGGTATTTACCAGCCAAGGACTTGGAGCCACTGGTGTTCATTGCCGCTGTACATATGTATTGCTCTATTCTCTAGGAAAAGCTTGTTGCAAGGGGCAATCACCTTTGAGAGATAGCTATACCCCACGCCGAAAGAGATTAGACCTCTCAAGATTCGATACTATGCAGATGCACGTTAGACATCCCTTGGTAGCCGCATGGTGGGCAATGTCGTTTGGTACTACATTTCCGCAAAACGCCGGGAGCTATGATGCTGGTGTTTTGCCGGATATACAAGGCGATCTGGATCTCGGCCAAGGTTTTTTGCGGCATGAGCCCGGACTTGCCGATGAAATTGTTCTGGGCCAGATTTAATTATATTTCTGATAACCTATAGGCCTTGTAGATATACTACAAAGCCCTTATAAAGGATCGTAAAAACCAGCGGTTTTCGCCGTCGCTAAGGCTTCGGCGTAAGCCGGGTTTTCTAATCAAAGCCAATCGGTTTGCTACCGGTTGGCTTTGATTGTTTCAAAACTAAAACGAAAAGAGGAGTCATATTTGGCGCTGACCTTCATAAAATGTTGTAGGCATTGACGATGCTTTAGGGGTTTTAATTATAGAGATTTATGGGGGAGGTTATGATATGAAGATTAGGCTAAAAAGGAGATCGACAGGGCTGACGTTGGTAAAGGCAACGGGTATGATGTAAAACACTCAGCTTGATGGTAAAGTTATGTTGTAACTCCGGTGGGTGATATTCAAACTTATCTTACTGGAGTTAAAGGAAACCTCTGCCGGAGCAGTATTTTGTGGGAAGGGAGAAAGTCAAAGTGACTAGTAGTAATACTGGAAAGAAAAGGGTGGCTGCTTACTGTCGGGTATCAACTGAAAAAGAAGATCAGTTGATGAGTTTGCAGGCGCAAAAAGAATTCTTTGAAGAATATGCTGCTAAAAATAGTTTTGAGCTTGTTGCGCTTTATGCGGATGAAGGGATCAGTGGGACGAAGCTAAAAAATAGAAGAGAATTTAACCGAATGATGGGCGATGCGCAGCGCGGTTACTTTGAATGTGTCTATGTAAAGGATGTTTCCAGGCTTGCTCGTAACGTTGTTGACTTTCTTCAAAGTATCCGAATGTTGAAGTCGCTGAACATCGATTGCCGTTTTGTAACGGCTAATATGTCTAGTAACGATGGTGAATTGACCTTGACGATTTTAGCGGCTGTTGCCCAGGAGGAATCGGCTAACCTTTCTAAACGGGTGAAGTTTGGTAAAAAACGCAATGCCCAGAAGGGGCGGGTGCCTAACCTTGTTTACGGTTATAATAAGGCAATAGGCGAGTATTTTAACCTGACAATAAATGAAGTAGAGGCCAAAGTGGTCAAGCGGATATTTAATTACTACGTTTATCAGGGGCATGGGGCTAATAAGATTGCGCAATTGTTAAATAAGGAAGGTTTATTAACAAAACGTAGGTGCAGGTGGTCTCAGCAGGCTATTTCTACAATACTTACCAATCCTCTATATATAGGAAAGGTTATTAATGGTAAGGAATCGGTTAAGGATTTTCTAACGGGGGAACGGGTTAAAAACCATCCGAGCGAACACTTTATAGTGGACAAGCCAGAGCTTACTATCGTTGACGATGAGGTTTTTTCTAAAGCGCAAGCTTTACTGGCAGAACGAACAGAAAACTTTCGTCTGACAAAAAAGCGTCAGTCGAATAAGTACTGTTTTAGCACGTTAATACAGTGTGGCGATTGCGGTTATAGTTTCCGAAGAACCTACCGCAAATATATAAAAGAGTATATTCGGTGGTGCTGTTCAGGGCGTAACGCGAATGGGGTGGATTTTTGCAGCAACCATACTATTATTGATGAGCAGGAATTGTTAGAGGCGATTAAAAGCTATCTGGGCAGTTTGGTATCCTCGCAGGATAAACTGTTAAAACAAACGATTGCCGAATTTCGAAAACAATATAAACCGGAGGAACATGAGATATCAGAGACATTTATACTCGTGGAACTGGCAAGGTTGAAGAAAGCGAAGTCTAAGCAAACAGAAATGTTTGAGGTCGACGCGATTACGATTGAAGAGTTGAAAGAGCGGACAGCCGAGCTAAATGCTTCCATTGCCAAATATGAGAATGAGTTGAGTACCATCCGGGGGAGCACTTCTGTTTTGAGCCAGATTGACGAATTAGTTCGGAAGTACTGCGGCAGTATTCAGGCGGTGCTGGCTGCTAATATTATTGACAATGCTATGCTAAGGAAAGTGATTGAAAAGATTGTTGTAACAGTAGAAGGTGAGGTACAAGTATATTTAAAGTTGTTTTCGGATTTGGAGATGATCCATGCGGTGGCAATATGATAGGGAAAGAACCTATTGCCGTTAAAGAATTGGCAAGTGGTGAGAATGCAAAATGAATCATGTAAGCAGCAAAAGCTTGCACGATTCATTTTTTTTTATGCTGTGTAGAAAACAGCTGATTTTAAAGGGAGGGTAACTTGTGGCAAGATATAACAAAAATAATCCTGGAAACACTCTTGTTAATTTACATCATTAATGTAACCAGTTCTATTTAATACCGTGATAGAACTGTAACAAAACTGAAGCGGGATTGTCGGTTTTTGTTGATATAATTTATATACATAAAGGCCGGATTTCTATAAAGCGAATCTTAATACTTAGAAATCTATTGGTGCATAGCAGCGCAGTTTGCAGTAGGAGGAAGAAAAAGTGAAAGTGGAGATTAAGCATCGTAAAGTATTGTATGTGGGGCTTATTGCCGTGGCTCTTTTGGGTTCATTTGCTGTTGCCCGTAGTGGGGCATTGGCAAAGAACCAGGCTGCTAAAACACAACCTGTAACCGTAAAAGCCATGCAGGTGGTCAATCGTGACACGCCGGTAAATTACGAATTTGTAGGAAAGGTACAAGCGAAAAATGAAGTAAAAATAATGGCCAAGGTTTCGGGAAATATTGTGGAAAAGATGGTGAAAGGCGGCGATACCGTATACAAGGGACAGCCGTTGTTTCGTATAGATAATAAGCAATATCGTTCGGCCATCCGTTCGTCGCAGGCGGCGCTCAATAAGTCGAAAGCCACATTGAACAACAGTCAAAAAGATGTGGCCCGATACCAGGATTTAGCGGCAAAAGACGCTATTGCTCAGCAAAAATTGGATGCACAGGTGGCTCAGGCGGAAGAAGACACCGCAACTGTGGAAGCTAACCTGGCAAATCTTCGGCAAGCGGAAGAAGATGAGCAGGATACTTTGATTGTTTCGCCGGTTGACGGACGAATTGATGTGAATGATTTAAATGTAGGCGATTATGTAGCGGCGGGATCAACGACGCTGGCCAATGTGTCAACAACCGATCCGGTTGTGGTGCAATTCAGTATGAGTGAAAATGAATACATAAAATTTATCCAACTGGGAAGTGGCTCTTTACCTGCCAGCCTGAAAGATAATCTTAAGCTTACGTTGAGTGATGGTTCTACCTATCCTCTTTCCGGTCATATCGACCAAATTGATAAGGGAATCAGCACGACAACCGGTACCATTACTTTGAAAGCTCTGTTTAGTAATCCGCAGAAATTTCTTGTTCCCGGCATGTTTGCCCGGATTGTTGCCGCAGGCGAGATACGGCCTAACGCCATATTAATCCCTGAGCGGGCGGTAAAAGAATTGTTGGATAATACCTTCGTTTTTGTAATAGGCGCGGATAACAAAGCGGAACAGCGCGCGGTAAAACTCGGCGATAAAGTCGGCAATATGGTAATAGTGGAAGACGGGCTTACTGCCGGTGATTCCATTGTCGTCGATGGAATTGATAAGATAAAAACGGGAACTTTGTTAAATGTAACTATGATGGAGCCGGATGCGTCAGCCAATCCGGCTCAGCAATAGGGGCTGTTCCTATGGCAAAATTTTTTATTGAACGCCCCATATTTGCGATTGTTTTATCAATTATCATTACTATTGTGGGAGTGGTTGCCGCGACTACCCTGCCAATAGCCCAGTATCCGCAGATTTCCCCGCCAACGGTATCGGTTAGTACTTCCTATCAAGGGGCTAATGCCGACGTTGTCGATCAGACAATAGCGCAAACCTTGGAACAGGAAATCAATGGTGTTGAAGGTATGGTTTCGATGTCTTCTACCAGCTCGGATTCCGGTTCGTATAATTTAAGCATTCAGTTCGACTCCGATAAAAATGCAGATACGGCTGCCGTGCAAACGCAAAACCGGGTGGCGGAAGTAACGTCCTCTTTGCCAAGTGCGGTTCAGTCTGTGGGTGTTACTACCAGACAAAACTCGCAAGAAATGGCGTTGATCTTCAATTTGTATTCACCCAATGGCACCTATGATAGCAAATTCTTGAAGAATTACGGCAGTGTTTACCTTGTGGATGCTATTAAACGGGTCGACGGGGTAGGTGATGTATCGGAGTTCGGGTCGGATTATAGTATGCGCATTTGGCTTAATCCGCAGAAAATGGAGCAGTTAAATGTTTCCGCCACGGAAGTGACTTCGGCTATTGAAAGTCAAAATAAGCAGGCCGCTTCTGGTGCGGTGGGGAAAATGCCTAATGATTCCGGCCAAGAATTTCAATATACAACCCGAGTTAAAGGACGGTTAACCGATACTAAAGAATTTGAGAATATTATTATTCGCGCCAAATCTGACGGCTCGTTTATTCGCCTAAAAGATATCGCCCGAGTGGAAATGGGCAGCAAAGAGTACACATATAACAACCTGATGAATGGTCAACCTTCGACCGGTCTGGCGGTTAAGCTGACGAGCACCGCGAATATCTTGGAAACTGTCAGCAAAGTGAAAAAGGTGTTAGAAACCGCTTCACAAAGTTTCCCTGATGATTTATCGTATAAAATTATTATTGATAACAGTAATTTTGTCCGAGAGTCCATGATGGAGGTTGTAAAAACCTTTGTGGAAGCCTTGCTGCTGGTACTCTTGGTCGTGTTTATCTTTTTGCAGAGCTGGCGGGCTACGCTCATTCCGATGCTAGCTATTCCAGTATCTTTGATTGGAACTTTTGGTGCGTTTGTCGTACTGGGATTTACCATCAATACCTTGACGTTGTTTGCCATGGTGTTGGCGATCGGGCTGGTTGTGGATGATGCCATCGTGGTTATTGAAGCTGTTGAGCATCATATGCGGTATTCCGGACTTACGCCTTTAGAAGCAACTAAGAAGGCGATGAGTGAAGTGTCCGGGCCGGTCGTAGCAATTGCCTTTGTATTGGCCTCCGTATTTATTCCGGTAGCATTTTTCGGGGGAATGATGGGGATTCTGTACAAACAGTTTGCTCTAACTATTGCGGTATCGATGGCACTGTCGGCGCTAGTTGCTCTGACCTTGACTCCGGCACTTTGTACGCTTTTGTTAAAACCCTATAATCCTGATGCTCATAAAGGGATTATAGGCCGTTTTTTCGAGGCCTTTAACAATTGGTTTGAGGTAAACGTAGAAAAATATGGTGGCGCATTAGCCAAAGTAATTTCTAAAGCTCGCCTATGTATCGCGCTACTGGCGGTATTATTGATTTTCGTTGGGGTGTTATACAAATTGGTTCCGTCTTCCTTTGTACCGGACGAGGATCAGGGATTTTATATGACTTCGGTAACCTTGCCGGAAGCGTCGAGTTTAAACCGTACCATTGATGTGGTAAAAGAGTTGTCGGAACAAGTAAAAGCGCAGCCTGGCGTAGCGAATATTATGGGACTATCCGGGATGGATATGCTAAGCAACGGTTCAAAACCAAATGCGGGCGCGCTCTTTGTTTCCCTGGATCCATGGGAAAAAAGGAAAGATGCCGAAACGCAGTTAAAAGCTGAAATCAGCCAAACGATGCTGAAGGGGGCGCAAATACCGGAAGGTACAGTAATATCTTTTGCTCCGGCGTCATTGCCCGGCTTGGGCATGATGGGTGGCTTTACTTTTATGCTGGAGGCACAGAGCGGCGGAACGCTGGAAGAACTGGACGGCATTGCGCAAAAATTTGTAGAGGCAGCTGGGCAGCGGCCTGAGATTGGTTCGATTTCTTCTAATTTTAAAAATGATACTCCTGGGTATGAATTAGAAGTTGACCGGGATAAAGCCCAAGAGCTGGGCGTTGATGTGGATGATGTATTTACGACTTTGCAGGTAGCTATCGGCGGAAGCCAAGTTAATGATTTTAATAAGTTCGGCCGCACTTACAAAGTGGTTGTTCAGGCGGAATCCCAGTTCAGGGGGGATGTTAATGAACTGCGTTCCATTAATGTAAAAAGTTCTAATGGTACTATGGTACCGCTAAACACACTGATTAAGACGAAAAAGGTAACTGCCCCGGCGCTGATTACTCGCTATAATGGCGTTAATGCCGTAAAAATTAGCGGCAGCCAGGCGTCGGGCTATAGTTCCGGCCAAGCTATGACGGCACTGGAAGAAGTGGCTAAAGAAATCTTGCCCAGCGGCTATACGTATGAATGGTCGGGACAAAGTCGGGAAGAAAAGACTTCTGGAAATAGAGCTCCCATCGTATTTGGTATGGCGCTTGTATTTGTATTCTTGTGTCTGGCTGCGCTATATGAAAGTTGGAATGTTCCTTTTGCAGTTTTATTGGCTGTTCCGTCAGGGCTTTTGGGGGCATTTCTCTTTCAATACTTGCGAAATCTGGAAAACAGTATCTATATGCAGATTGGCTTAGTTATGCTGATTGGCTTGGCGGCTAAAAACGCCATATTAATTGTTGAATTTGCTAAAGTGAGAGTGGATAAGGGTATGAATCCGGTTCAAGCCGCCATTGAAGCGGCGAAAATACGGCTGCGTCCGATACTTATGACATCCTTAGCCTTCATTATTGGCTGTATGCCTCTGGCTATCGCCACCGGTGCGGGTGCCGGGGCGAGAACATCTATGGGTACGGCGGTAGTAGGCGGCATGTTTACTGCTACTTCGATAGGTATCTTTTTAATTCCGGTCCTATTTGTAGTAGTAGAAAGGGTAACGGAAAGAATTCATGCGGCACGGACGAAAGGTCGTAAGGCCGAATAAGTTTCTTCAAACTTGCTGTTAACAGGTACGAATAGATATAGGGGTTAACCGTCTAATGCATGTAAGGCGGTTGACTCCTATATTTTGCCGTTCCTTTTTGGTATATCATTGCATAAAGATATGATTGAACGGTTACCCAGCATTAACAAACGGCTTGCCAGCCGGGTTCGTCATATTTTGGAGGTAAATAAAGCGGAAAGGCATATTCGATTTTTTGTAAAAAAGTAGAATTATACCATAAATGTGCATACATAAGTCTTATATGACAAAAATTAAATTTTTTTCCGTTTTAGGTAGACAAGCGTAAGGATGTTAAGGGGGCAGGACGGTACATGTTTGGAATGTCGATGGATATCGGGGTGGATTTAGGAACCGCGAATGTTTTAGTGTACATAAAGGGGAAGGGCATTGTACTTCGCGAACCATCGGTTGTAGCTATAGACCGGGATTCTAATCGAATTTTGGCAATTGGTGAGGAAGCTCGCCGCATGTTAGGGCGTACACCAGGCAATATTGTAGCTATTCGACCGTTGCGAGAAGGGGTTATTGCCGACTACGATACAACAGAAAATATGTTGAGGCACTTCATTCAAAAGGTGGTTGGGCGAAGTCTCTTCTTTAAACCAAGAATTATGGTTTGTATTCCATCCGGTGTTACTACCGTCGAGAAGCGTGCCGTCCTTGAGGCCGCAAGACAGGCAGGGGCCCGCAATACCTACCTTATTGAAGAGCCGCTGGCCGCTGCTCTAGGGGCCGGTTTGGTTATTTCAGAACCGTGCGGTTCCATGGTTGTAGATATTGGTGGCGGCACAACGGACGTTGCCGTGCTAAGTCTTGGCGGTATTGTTGTAAGCGAGTCTCTGAGAGTGGGCGGAGATAAGTTTGATGAGGCTCTAGTACGTTATATCAAACGGGAATATAACATTATGATTGGGGAAAGAACGGCAGAGGAATTAAAAGTTAGCGTAGGGACGGCGTTCCCTTCCGGACGAAACGAATCCATGGAAATCCGGGGGCGGGATTTGGTATCCGGTTTACCGAAAACTATGCGGATTGGATCGGCGGAAACACGGGAAGCTCTTGCCGAACCGGTATCTATGATTGTAGATTGTGTTAAATCCGTGTTGGAGCGAACACCGCCTGAGCTGGCTGCTGATATTGTTGATCGCGGAATTGTTATGACCGGCGGCGGAGCCTTGATTCATGGATTGGATAAATTAATTAGTCAGGAAACGGGAATTCCGGCCTATTTGGCGGATGATCCGCTATCCTGCGTAGCACTGGGAACCGGGAAAGCACTCGAAGCTTTGTCGGATCTGCAAGATTCACTGACCACTGCTAAAAAAGTTAGTGTAGGTTAACACATGTATAACGCCAGGCAGTGTAAATATGCTTGGCGTTATTTTCCTTACGGTAATAGGGTGTTTTTTTTGCAGTTTTACTTAAGTAAATCGGCACATTATCCGATTGATATAAATAGGGAGGTGAATCGATGATACGGGGAATCTATGCTGCTGCTTCCGGAATGGTGGCCGAGGACATTCGTAATGATGCCATCAGCAATAATTTAGCGAATGCAAACACGGCCGGATATAAAAAAAATATTGCCGTAAATAAAGATTTTCGGAGTATGTTGATTAGCCGAATTCATGATAAACCAAGCGATCCGTCGATTGGCAGTACAGGGGCAGGGACGGTTGTCGATGAAATTGTTACGATTCAAAGCGCTGGCATTATGAGGCAAACCGGCAATCCGCTGGATGTAGCCATTGAAGGAAAAGGTTTTTTTGCGGTGGAAACGCCTAATGGTATACGATATACCCGGAACGGTTCATTTAGCCGAAATGCTCAGGGAGAATTGGTTACCTTCGATGGATACCGGGTCTTAGGAGAGAATGGACCTATTCGTTTAGGAAAAGCTGCTACCGTTACGATTGGTGAAGATGGAAGGGTTCTTGTCCAGGTGAGTGGACGGGCCGAATCCGAGGCAGGAAAACTTCGAATAGTAAGTTTTGCCGATGAAAAGCAGCTTACCCAAGAAGGTTCCAGTTTGTTTGCCGCTTCCCAAGCAGGTGGGAATGCAGCGGGAAATGTACTGGTTCATCAGGGTATGCTGGAGTTATCCAACGTTAATGTTGTATCGGAAATGGTAAATCTGATTTCCGGCTATAGATCGTATGAAATTAATTCTAAAATGGTACAGGCTGAGGATCAGATTTTGGACAAAGCCGTTAATGAAGTGGGAAGAATATAATGTTTTCCGGTGTTGCCGGACGAACAGAATATAAATGGGGCTGGACTTGACAAGAGGCCTCGCAGCTGCAGACTGACTGAAGTGGCTGGCACTAAAATATGGGAGGTACTAATACTTATGATGCGTGCATTATGGACGGCAGGTTCGGGGATGATTGCCCAACAAGCCAATATTGATGTTGTCTCCAATAACCTGGCGAACGTTAATACCAGTGGTTTTAAGAAAAACCGCATTGACTTTGCTGATTTGATGTATCAAACTATCCGCCAGGCGGGAGCTCCTACTGGAGCCGGAACTCAGCTTCCTACAGGTATCCAGATGGGGCATGGGGTGCGGGAAGTGGCAACACAGAAGATATTGACGCAAGGCAATTTTCAGCAAACCGGCAATCCATTAGATATGGCCATTGAAGGGGATGGATTCTTTCAAGTTACCGCTCCTGATGGTACTATTGCCTATACTCGTGACGGAGCGTTTAAGAGAGACAGTCAGGGAAGAATTGTAACTTCCGAAGGATATCCACTCGAACCGCAAATCACGATTCCGCAGAATGCTACCAATGTAAACATATCTAGCGAGGGTATTGTGTCGGCCGCCATTCCCGGGCAAACCGGGACGCAGGAGCTGGGGCAAATACAAATTGCCAGATTTATCAATCCGGCAGGGCTGGACAGTATGGGACGTAACCTTTTAACAGAGACCAGCGCATCGGGTGCGCCTACGATAATTAATCCAGGCACCGAAGGGGCAGGGACCTTAGTACAGCAGTACTTGGAAATGTCTAATGTTCAGGTGGTTGAAGAAATGGTTAATATGATCGTAGCTCAACGCGCCTATGAAATTAACTCTAAAGCTATTACTACTGCGGATGAGATGCTGGGACAGGCGGCAAACCTCCGCCGTTAGGATAAACATCATGGTTAAAAAGTTGGTTTTGCTGGTGTTTCTACTCGGGCAGCTGACTGGTCAAGCCTTTGCCGAAGGAATAGTAGTTACCCTTAATAGCGAAGCTACTATAAACAGTGCTATGATTACGCTTGGGGATGTGGCGAATATTACCGGCACGGAGACCGAGCGTGTTAAGCAGCTTAGCGAGATTAAGCTGGGCAGTGCTCCATTACCGGGCAATAAGCTGGTTCTTGCGACGCAAACCGTGAGCGCACGCCTGGCCGCAGCCGGGTTGGATTTGTCTGATGTTGAGTGGCATATACCGGCGACGGTTACCATTTTTTCCGCCGGTCAAACGGTAAGCGGGGATATGCTATTGCAAGCCGCGCTTTCAACTTTAAAAAAAGAACTAAAAATATCTGAAACGAAAGATAATAGTGGGGAAATTAGCCTGATGCCGCTTTCGGAGTCACAGGCACTTATTGTGCCGCTTGGACAGATTGAATGCAAGGGAGAGATTCCTTACGGTATTCGGTACAATGTGCCTACGCAGGTGGTTGTCAGAGTGTATACCGGGGGCGTTTATTTTACAAACGCCATGCTCAAGTTCGATATTAAGGCTTACAAAAACGTACTTGTAGCTAATTCAAATCTGGAAGCATTCCAAGTGTTAACGACAGAGAATGTACGATTTGAACGACGGGATATCGGGCGGATGACCGGTTATATTACGGATATATCAAAAGTGGTTGGCCTCATGACACATCGCGCCATCACCGCCGGAATGCCGTTAAATGAAAGCATGCTGTCCAAACCGCCGGTGGTACAAAGGGGCAGCAGTGTCACTATTATAGTCAAAAGCGGTGACAGTGTAATCACTGCCTGTGGCATGGCCTTGCAGCAAGGGGCGGAAGGCGAAATAATCCGGGTACAGAATTTGAATTCCAAAAAGGTCTTGAATGCGCGGGTAGTAGATGAAAATACAGTTGAGATACTGATGTACAGCGGAAGGTGACGGTTATGTTTACTATGTTGAAAAATTCAAAACTGCTCATGGCACTGGCTGTGATAGTGTTTATGCTGTCTGGCCCGCTTTCCGGAGGGGCTTCTGCAATTTCATTATGGACGGATAGTTCGAGTCTGTTTGCCGACCGCAAGGCTTGTCAGATTGGGGATATTCTTACAGTTATTATCAGTGAAAGTTCAAGCGCTACCCGAAACGGTTCTACCAATAATACGAAAGCGGCTACCGGGTCTACCGAGCACGGCAAGGGATTGTTTAAATTTGTAAATGATTCAAGTTATGGTGGTACCGATACCTTTCAAGCCAAAGGAGTAATTACAAACGCAAACCAGATGTCAGGCAGGTTATCCGTGCAAGTGATTGCCGTCAAACCGAATGGTAATTTAGTGATTTCCGGCAGCCAGATGACGCGGCAAGCGGGCGAAGAGCAGCGAATTACCATAACCGGTGTAATACGCCCTGAGGATATAACCGCCGCTAATACGATTTACTCAAGTCATGTGGCGAATGCCCAAATTAAGATTGAGGGCAAGGGTCCTATTGCGGATAAACAAAAGCAAGGTCTCTTGAGCCAAATTCTCAACTTCCTGTTCTAAGGGAGGAAGGACAATTATGCCAAAAAAAATTGCGATTAGTTTGCTCCTGCTCCTGCTTCTATCTGGTATAGGCGAAGTTATGGCGGCAGGACAAGCAATTACCAGAATAAAAGATATTGCTAAAGTACAAGGGGTACGCAGCAACCAGTTGGTAGGATACGGTTTAGTGGTCGGGCTATCCGGAACAGGCGACAAGAGTGTTTTTACCCTTCAATCGATAGCCAGTATGTTGAAGAACTTCGGAGTAACTGTGTCTTCCAGCGAGTTGCAGGGTAAAAATGTGGCGGCAGTTATGGTTACCGCCAATTTAGGACCTTTTGTAAAAGCTGGTGATACTATTGATGTTACGATTTCGTCTTTAGGGGATGCAAAAAGCCTGCAGGGAGGCATACTATTACAAACCCCGTTAAAAGCAGCGAACGGTCTTGTTTATGCAGTCGGGCAGGGAGCTCTTTCCCTTGGTGGCGGGCCAAAACCTGTTTCCACTGTTGCCAGAATTACTAATGGTGCTATCGTAGAACGGGATGTACCTACTAAGGTAGAAAACAATGGTAATGTAGTTTTGGCTATTAACAATCCTGACTTTACGACAGCCAGCCGGATTGCGGAAGCGATTGCTAAGGATTTCGGTCCTATTGCTCAGGCTGTTGATGCCGGAACGGTGAGCGTGAAGATTCCGACTGAGTATAACGACAATCTGGTAGGCTTTATCGCTGCTGTGGAAGATATCCTGGTTCGTCCGGATACAGCGGCTAAGATTGTAATTAATGAACGGACGGGAACTGTTGTGATGGGTGGAGATGTAACTATCGATTCCGTCGCCGTAGCTCAGGGCGGTTTATCTGTAAAAGTAGGAGGCCAAACAGGGACTACTGGGAAGGATCAAAGTGTGATTGCGCTGCCGACGGCTTCCAGTGTGGGAGATATTGTTACTGCTCTTAATGCGGTCGGAGCTTCACCGCAAGACATCATTGCGATTTTGCAGGCAATCAAGGCGTCAGGCGCCTTACATGCTGAACTTCAACTTATTTAGGCGGTGAAACAAATTGGAGCTTACGAATCGAATACAAACATTGGGACAAGAAAAAACAGCTTTAAAGCCGAACAAAAACGCGAAGGACGAAAAACTAAAGGAAAGCTGCCGTGAGATGGAGGCCGTCTTTCTTAATATGCTGTTGCAGCAAATGCGTCGCACCGTACCGAAAAGCGGGATTATGGATAAGTCCAATGCGGAAGAAACAATGCAGTCCATGTTGGATGGAGAAGTTACTCAGAATATGTCCAAGGCCGGAGGCATGGGGTTAGCAGATCTGCTGTACCGTCAGTTGTCGGAACAAGGAAATATTCATAAGAGCCAGGCACCGAAATAGTGCTTGGCTTTTTGCCTTGTAAGAGGGGAGGAGGGTAATAATGGCAAGATATTTTCGAAGTATAAGCTGTGTTATGATTTTTGTATGGCTCCTACTGGTTGGAGTGGCAGCATTTGCTGCGCCTGACGGGAGCACTTTGCAAAATATGCGATATAGGCAAAAAGACGATAAGGTTAGAGTTGTTTTGGACTTTGATAAACTACCGGAGTATAACGTAGTGCTGGAAGCCCAGCCACTGCGTTTAATTATTGAAATGACCGGTTCACTCAAACAGGACATTGGTGTAAAGGCGCTATTTAATGATCCGTTTGTAAAAGGGGTGACGCTGGAAGAAACTGAGCCGGGACATATTCGGGCAGTCGTTGATTTAAAACAGAACTTAGATTATCATGTGTTTGTCCTCAAATCACCGAATCGTATTGTTATTGACTTAAACAAGGTTTTTGAGCAAAAAGCGGAAGAAGAGTTAATTCCCGGCGTTAGGCATCTTTCTTGGAAGAAAAGTTATCCGTTTGGGCCTGTTGAGGCGGATGTAGTTACGATTGATCCTGTAACTAGCGGGGTTACGCTGGTGCCGGTACTGTCAAATAATGCAATTTCCGGGCTCGAAACATTATCAAATATGAGTTCTCGCGTCAAGGCGCTGGCGGCGATCAATGGATCGTATTTCTCGTTATCCGGTGAAATTATCGGTTTACTTAAGCTAAACGGCGAGATTGTTAGTACACCGACTTTACCCCGAACTGCGGTTGGAATAATGCCGGATGGCACGTTATTAATTGATCAGGCCGAATATAACGGGGAATGTGTACTGCCTGACGGAACCTTCGCAACGATTAGCGGGGTAAACCGGGAACGGGGTGCGGATGAGATTATTTTATATAACAAGTATTATGGTCCAACCACAGGTACCAATAGTTATGGAATTGATGTGGTAGTAGATGAGAACGACCGGGTTACGGCAGTTAACGGCGCGAATACGCCGATTACTCCGGGGAGCAGAGTGCTGTCCGGACACGGGCAGGGAAAGAATTTATTAAAGAATTTGCATGTGGGCGATCGGGTGCTAATCCACGAAACGTTGGGAGCCCCGTGGGATAAAACAATATACGCGCTTGGAGCGGGTCCCATGCTAGTTAAGGATGGAAGTGTCAATGTAACGGCAGAAGAGGAACAGGTTGCTTCGGATATAGCCATTGGGAGGGCGCCGCGAACTGCGCTGGGTGTGATGCAAGATGGCAAGATTTTGCTGGCGGTGGTGGATGGCCGCCGCGCAGGTAGTGCTGGATTTACGCTTGGGGAATTGGCCGCTTTTATGCGGGATTTGGGTGCGGTTAATGCGCTCAATTTGGACGGTGGCGGATCAAGCGAGATGATTGTTAACGGAGTTATTGTCAATACCCCTTCGGATGGCAGAGAACGTAGAGTGGGAGATGCCATTGCCGTTGTAAGAACAAGTCTTGTTAATTGACGGCAATGCTGTATAATGGAGTTAAGACGGAGGTGGTAGTATGAACCGATCAACATTAATATCCTTGCTGGTAATTGCCGTAGTACTTATGATGACAGCAGGGGCAATCGCTGCACCTGCTTCGATCAGTGATCAAAAAGGAGTATTAGCCGGAACCGTTTTAGCTAATGGATTGGTAACCGTAGGCAGCCAAGTGCGAGAAGGCGATATATTGGTGTATGTTGAGACGTTAACGGGTCCTGCGCCTGCCGTTCGAGCAAATGCCGATGGCAGAGTACGAGAAGTGCTGGTTAAGCCGGGGGATTCTCTAAAACGAGGCGATACAGCAGTAAAAATTGAATTAGCAGGCAAATAGAAAGGATTGATAAAATGGCATTTGTGTTCAGGGCATGCCGGATGGTGCTTTTGGCAATGTTGTTTTTCTTACCGGCAGCGGTAACACAAGCTGCACCGGATATAATGCCGCTTGATCAAATTAAAGCGGGCATGCACGGTATTGCTAAAACGGTAGTAGCTGGATCATCTATTGAAGAATTTGATGTTGAAATTTTAGGAGTAATGAAGAAGCAGGGGCCATCGGGTGACCTGATATTGGTGAGAACCTCCGGGGATGTTATTAACCGGACGGGCGGCATTGCCGAAGGCATGAGTGGCAGCCCGGTGTATATTGATGGCAAGCTGGTTGGAGCGATTGCCTACGGATGGGCTTTTGCCGATTCTAAAGTAGGTATGGTAACTCCTATTGAAGATATGTTAAAACTTTGGGCGTTGCCGGATGGAACCGTGCAAAGCTGGGATACTTCCGAGTCCGTCGGCCAGCCGGCTGGAGTACAAAGCCTGGCGACTCCGATTATGGCTTCCGGTTTTAGCCCGCAGGCGCTGGATATGTTGAAGAATAAATTGCAGGCGTTTAATTTAGTACCTGTTGATGTGGGAAGTGCTCCGGACGGAACGGATTTCGGAAATTTGGAACCAGGCAGTGCCCTTGGTGTTGAACTTGTTCACGGTGACGTGAGCTTGGCGGCTATTGGGACGGTAACCTATGCCGAGGATAATAAAATATTGGCGTTTGGACATCCGTTTTTGAAGAAAGGGTTGAGTAAGTATTTTCTAACCAATGCGTATATTTTTACCACTGTTAAAAGCCTGCAAAGCTCTTTTAAAGTAGGGACAACCGGCTCGGTGGTTGGTGTTGTCAATCAAGACCGGGGGGCCGGAATAGCCGGTGTCATGAACAGTCAACCGAATTCAGTTCCTATGTATGTTACTGTAACTGACCGGGACTTGGGCCAATCTCGCTTGTTTCATGCTGAATTGGTTCCGGATGAAGAGTTAGCACCGGCACTGGGAACGGTAACTGCTTTCAACTCGATAGAAAAAGTGCTTGATCGTACCGGCGCCGGTACGGCGACTGTTTCCTTTGAGATTACGGCTAAAAATATTCCTGGTCAAGTATTAAAAAGGGAAAACATGTTTTATAGCCCGGAGAATATTGGAGTATTAGCGGTCACTGAGCTTAATGAAGCGTTGTCGATATTGTCTTCAAATAAGTTTCAACAGGTAGATATTACCGGTATTACGATGAATGTCAGTGTGGAAGCACAGCAGCGTACGGCTTCTGTTATGAGTGCCAAGGCGAATGTCACAGAGGTTAAGCCTGGGGATCAAGTAGAAATCACCGTTAATTTGTTGCCGTATCGCGGACAGGCATTTGAACGGAAGCTGTATTTTACTATACCCAAGGATCAACCGGCAGGACCTTTAACCCTTGAAGTGCGGGGCGGTGGGACAATACCGCTGATTCAATTGCTCGCGAAACAGCAAAATGTGGGGAATGAACTGCTGCAGCTGGCGGAAAAATTGAAGACGCAATCGTTTGCTGAAACGATTGCACAACTTACTAGCCGGGAACATAACAACGATATTGTGGTAGAAATACTAGATGTTTCTATGAACGGTTTAATAAAAGAGGAGACGCCTCAGACGGCAGTACCTGCAAAACTTGAGGTAGGCAAGCCTAATCCCGAGGCTAAGGTTTCCAAAAAGGGTCAGACGGAATTAAGCAGTCCATCCAGACTGGAAATTCCCAAAAGTATAGCGAGTACCGAATATATCGTTGACAATGACGCTCAGGTGGTAGTTAATGTAAAAGGGGATACTACTGCAAAAAGAAAAAAGGCTGTAGCTCCGGTAAAAGGAAGCTTGGACCGGTCGGTTTGGCATTAAAAGAGAAAAGGTGACGGCAGAGTAGCCGCCACCTTTTCTCTTTAGTTGGGGAGTTATGGGAGAATACGGATAGCAGGAAATACGGTTGTTGTATGGAATAGTAAAAAGTACATTGAGATATGGTTACTTGGAAAAGAATAATTACTCCGCTTTTGGCATAGGCGTAGAATAAGTGACACGCTGACATAGAGTGTAATTAGAGAGGAATAGCGTATGGTAATACACATGCTGGAGAGAATCGGACGTAGTGTAATTGTAATGCTGGAAAACGGGGGAAGAGTTATTAAACTGTTTTTGGATACGGTGGGGCATCTTCGGCGCAAACCAAATGGCCACCATGTACTCCAGCAAATGGTGCATCTGGGAGTCAACTCACTGCCTATTGTAATGCTGACCATGTTATTTACCGGTATGGTGCTGACGATACAAACCGCGCATGAGTTTATTCGCTACGGTGCTCAATCGTCAGTGGGAGGCATCGTTTTTATTGCTATGGGGCGGGAATTGGCTCCGGTTCTTACGGGAGTCGTTGTTGCCGGGAGAGTGGGGGCCGCTATTACTGCGGAAATTGGCTCCATGAAAGTTACGGAACAGATTGATGCGCTTAAAGTGATGGCAACGGATCCGGTCGCGTATTTGGTTGTTCCCCGTCTTCTTAGTTGCATGTTTATGCTGCCTGTGCTGGGAATTTTCGCGATTGTTATCGGTACTGTGGGTGGCTATTTGGTGGCATCTACCTATTCCGGAATAAGCTCATTCTCCTATTTTCATTCGATAAAAACATATGCAGTTGTTATGGATGTTCTTGGGGGACTTATTAAAACCATTTTCTTCGGGGCCATTGTAGCTATTATAGGGTGTCACAAAGGGCTGACCACGGCACAGGGCGCCGAAGGGGTAGGTCGGGCCACTACCGGATCTGTGGTAGCGTCGATGATTTTAATCTTTATTAGCAATTATTTTTTATCAGTACTGCTATACCGCTAGAGGTGAAGTATGATTAGTCTAAAAAACTTATCAGTTGCATTCGGTAATAAGCCGGTGCTTAACAATATCAGTTTGTCTGTAGAAAAAGGAGAAACCTTGGTCGTTATAGGTCCCAGCGGCTCAGGCAAAAGTACACTGCTTCGACTGATCGTCGGGCTGACAAAACCGGATAGCGGGGAAGTGTGGGTAGGCGATCAGGAGATTTCTGGTGCTGAGGAAGACAGATTAAATGTAGTAAGACGCAATATGGGGATGGTTTTTCAATATTCGGCCTTGTTTGACTCTATGTCGGTAGGAGAGAATGTGGCCTTTGGCTTAAGGCAGCATACGCGGATGAAGGAGGAAGACATCGCACGGGTAGTGAGACGAAAGCTCCGATCGGTCGGATTATCAGGACAAGAAAATAAAATGCCGAATGAGTTATCCGGCGGAATGAAAAAACGGGTGAGTTTGGCCAGAGCGATTGCTTTAAATCCCGGAATCGTCCTTTATGACGAACCGACGGCCGGACTGGATCCGATGATGTCAGCTACTATTTCTCGGCTGATTTGCAGTACGCAGAGGGTACTTGGGGTTACCTCCGTGGTGGTAACCCACGACATGGAAAGCGCCTTTTGGGTGGCCGACCGTATTGCGATGATCTACGAAGGTGAGATAGTAGAATGTGGGAAAGTAGATGAAATTAAGGCATCGTCCAATCCCTTGGTCCAGCGATTTATTAATGGAATGGCGCATTCCGGAGCCGCGGCAAAAAGGAGGCCTAAGATATGACGTTAAGTACAGAAGCAAAAGTGGGGGCAGTTTCAGTCATTGGTTTTTTGCTTTTAATGATAATGGTGGTGAATTTGGGGAATTTCTCCTTTGCGGAAAAGGGGTATCCGATAAAAGCCGTATTTAGTGATGTTAATGGATTAGTGGCGGGCAGCGGGGTACGATATGCCGGTGTGGATGTCGGGCGTGTCGATTTGGTTCAAGCGGGTGTTGAGGGTGTTACTGTTCGTATGCGTATAAACTCCGGTGTGAAAATTCCGGTGGGTGCCCAGTTTACCATTAGTACAGACGGCCTTATGGGAGAAAAATACATTAATATTATATCAACAACGGTCGGTGAAGCAGGGTATTTAGAGCCTGACGCGGTTGTTCGCGGGCAGGCCCCCAATGGTATGGACAAATTAGTTAGCAGCGCCGATAGAGTGCTGGGTGAAGTGGAAAAATTAGTGCGGTCACTGAATGAGATAGTCGGTGATGAGCAAGTAAAAGCCTCAATGAAAGCAACGGCTCTGAATGCCAGAGAAATTACGGAACGTTTAAGCGAATTAAGCGCTACGCTGGCCCGAATGGCACGAAACAATGAACAGGACGTAAATACTATGGCTGCGAATCTTAGAATTATGTCCGGCAGTTTACGTGATGTTGCGGGGCGTATCGATACGATGATGGAGAGCGTGGACAATAACGGGCAAACCGCGAAAGATGTTCGGGAAGCGGTTGGTAATCTTAAAAATACCAGTGTCAGGGTAGAACGTATGGCAGCGTCTTTAGAAAATGTTGTAACAGATCCGTCCACAGCCAAAGACATAAAAGAAACATTGAAGAATGCGCGGGAAGTTAGTGCCAAAGCCAATAAAACACTTGCGCAGCTAGATACTATTAAAGTTGAGTCGGGAGTGGAGATGTTATATAATAGCCACTTGTCTCAATACCAAAGCAATGCAGATGTTAAAGTCAGTACGGCTAATAAAGATTTTGCCGTTATTGGCGTACATGATATTGGGGAAAGCAGCAGAGGAAATTTCCAGTATGGTCACGGAGATGACCGGTTTGCCGCCAGAGTAGGAATAATAGACGGTAAGGCCGGTATAGGGGCGGATACTTCGGTAAACAGTCAATGGCGCATTTCCCTTGATGTATATGATCCCAACGAGGTACGGGTAAAACTCAGAAGCCAGTATAAAATTGGGTCGGATTTATATCTTATTGGTTTGACGGATAATCTTACGAAAGAACCGGAAGATAACACGTATATTGGGCTTCGTCGCGATTTTTAGCAAGGTAGAGACGGTTATATGCCGCCCAATTTGGGTGGCATTCTTGGAGGCAAGCCTTTCGTGATGAGAAGATGACTCCCGGGGGAGAATAATAGCAGTGCGGGTGGGGAGGAAGCTATGGCTTACCCGCCGAATATAAACAAGTATTTTTAGTGCGGGAGGCTCGATATGCGCCCTAAGCTTATCGCAATTATATTAGTCATATTCATATTTGGCGGTATCGCGAGCTGCTATTGGTATGGGCAGAGCCAAACCGTAATGGCCCAGGTGAAAGGGGCTTTATCGGAGGAGCTTGCCAAAGACTTGGGCAGTCATGTTTCTATTGGCGATATTCGGATTGTAAGTTATAATACGCTAGTACTAGAAGAGGTTAAGCTCAGTGATGACAGCGGGTTAATTGGAGAAAGTAAGTCTATTACTGTAACGATTAAACCACTTGCAATAGTAACGGGAGAAGTGTCGGCGGCGGCAATTGGGCAGGTTAATATGGAGGGAGCTACCATACACCTTGTTCAGCAAGCCGACGGAGCATGGAACTTTGATGATATTGTGGTGACCATTACATCGCGTAAAGCCGAATTTGCGGGAAAAATCTCCCTGGACAAGGCAATGATTACTGTAACGACACCGCAGGGAAGCTGGGGGCTGGAGCAGGTAACAGGAGAAGCCGATTTCGGGCGATCTGCGGCGGTTGTTCTTGACGCGCAAGCTATCTATTCCGGAGCGCCTGTGAAAGTTGCCGGGGCGATAAGTCGAAACGGACGTAGTACTGTAGAGATACGGATGAACCAATTGGACCTTGCTGTGCTAAAGCCGTTTATGCCGGAAAAGATAAAAAGCGACAATTTTGGTGGTCAACTGGCGGATATAAAGACTACTGTACGTTGCGAACAAGGCAAGATTACTTATTCCGGTGAAGCAGTTTTGAGTCAAGGTGCTTTTGATTTAGAAGGAACACCGGTTCGTGAAATGCAAGGAAATATTGCTTTTACAGATAAGAGCCTAACCTTGGCGGCAGTGTCGGCGAAGGTTAAAGAGCAGCCGCTTGCGGTTTCGGGTGAGATTAATTTTTCCAATATAGTTCCTGAGGTCAGTTTGAACGTTACCTCCGACTCTTTTGATTCCCGGGTGCTGGGGGAAAGCGATTTTTCCGGAGTGGTAAGCTTTTCTGCGGTGGTGAACGGCAGTGTTGAGCATCTCGTTGCGGGGGGGCAAATAACCGTTCCCGAGGGCATGCTGGGAGAATACCCGGTACGTCAAGGACAAGTCCAATTTGTATATCAGGATAATACGATTACCATTAACCAGGCGCAGGCAACGATGTTCGGCGGCCTGGTAAGCGCGACTGGGCAGGTTGGAATTATAGGGAATACGTTTTCATTTACTATTAACGGACAAGGATTGGATGTAGCCGCGCTGCCCATAGATATGCAAGGACTAACAGGTACCGGCGCTTTTACCGTTTCTGTGGAGGGGACTGGTAACTTGGCTGATGCGAATCTTACAGGTAAGGTCTCTGTCGATAACGGCTCCGTTTATGGTACAGCGTTTAAGCAGATGACCGGTAGTATTTCGAAAACAAGCGGTACGATTGCTTTAGAATGCATACAATTGGATTTTGACCCGGGGATTTTCTTTGCTAAGGGTGTAGTGGAAAATGGGAAAGTAGCTGTAGATTTTGTTGGGCAAGGCATTCCTTTAGCGAAAGTTTTAGCGCCGGCAAAAGGCCTTGCTGTGGAGGGCGCAGCCGATTGTGAGGGAAGAGTAAGCGGTTCTTTATCAGATTTAAAGCTAGCGGGGCATATTTCTGCCTATAACGGCCAAATCTTTTCTCAGCCATTCTCTGTTTTAAACGGTGATCTTACCGTAGATAAGGAAAAAATTACAGTAATAAAGCTGATAGCGGTGCAAGATGACGCCAGGCAGCAATTGGACGGTTCTATTGGACTCGCCGGGGAACATGAGCTCAATCTTACTGTGACCACGAAAAAACTAAGGGCGGAAAATGTAATAAAACTGCTTGCGCCGGGGGAACGGATTACGGGCAATATCGACAGCCAAATGAGGATTACCGGAACGGCTGCCGATCCTTGCATTGACGGACAGATTACGTTATATGAGGGAAGTTTCCGCGGGCAATTGGTCAATCGTGTGCAGGGGACGTTCCGTCGTCAAAATAATACTATTGTATTAAATAACTTTGAAGTAGAAGCCCTTAATGCCAAAGCGGCTTTTAGCGGTACGATTTCTGCGGAGAACCAGTTCGATATTGATGTGGAAGCAAAAGAGGTGGAACTTAGCGCTCTCCATGTTAATTATCCTTATCCTGTAAGCGGCAAGTTAAAGTTCACCGGCAAGTTGACGGGTACGTATGATGGTATTCTCTTTCATGGTAATATGGCTGCCGATAACCTTGTGCTTAATGGTCAGAAACTAGAAGAGGTCAATGGCCAAATCGATGTAGCTGGGGATGAAATTAATATTCCTGCGTTTAGCTTTAGTCAAAAGGATGGAAAGTTTAGCTTCACGGGCAGCACGAATATGAAGACGGGTAGTCTTTACGGGAATTTAAACACAGAAAATGCTAGTGTCGCTGGACTGCTGAGTATGCTGAATCTTTCGGAAAAAGCGAAAAATGTAGATGGCTGCATGAATGGGAAAGTAGTGGTTTGGGGTACCATGGCGAAACCTAATTTTTGGTTGACAGGAAGCATGGTCCAAGGCAAAATTAAAAATTATCCGCTGGAAAACGTGGATGTGGATGTTGCCATGGAAAACAACGTAATAACTGTCGAAAAGTTCGAAGCCGCATCGGGTAAAGGGAAACTTGTAATTAAGGGTACGGCGGAAATAGACGGTCCACTTAACTTAGAAGCCAGCGCAAATGATATGGATGCTGGAGTATTGTCAGCTTGGTTTGATACCAATATGATAGTAACCGGGAAAATGGGCCTTACGGCGCAGGTATCCGGGACATGGTCGAAACCTACCGTCGGTGCTTCGCTTGCTATTTCCCAGGGGGGCTTGGAAAATGCTACATTTGACTCCTTATATGGTATGTTTATTTTGGAGGATGGATGTATTCATGTAGATCAGCTTATGTTTACCAAGGGGCCAAATAAAGCCAGTGTATATGGGACTATACCTTTGGCGGCGTTAAATAAAACAGGGTGGTCGCAGGCGACGAGCGCGGATCAAATGGATCTTGTTGTGCACTTGGATCAGGCCGATCTTAGTATTTTGCCGCTCCTAACAAAAGATGTAGATTGGGCGGCCGGAAAAACCGCCGGGGAGATTCGTGTCGGCGGAAATTTGACCAAACCCTTGCTTTATGGTAGTATCGTTATCGAAAAGGGAAGTGTAAAACTTTCATCATTAGCGGATATAATCCAGAATGTGGGGGTTGATATTCGGTTTGAAGGTGATACAATTAGTATTAAGTCCTTTTCAGGGCAAATGGGAGAGGGCAATTTCCGTTTAACTGGCACAGCCGCCCTTAACGGGCTTCAACTTGACAAGTATAATCTGGCACTGATGCTGGATAAATTAACAGTCAACCACAAATATTTTAAGGGTCCCGTCAGCGGCGCGCTTAGCCTTGTTGGCAGCGAGGGGATACCGAAGTTAAGCGGACAAATCATTTTGAATAATACAGTGGCTAATGTACCTTTTATTCCTGAATTTCCTGAATCTGATTTTAATATAGGACTGGATATTGAAGTGGTTGCGCAAAACAAAGTGAGGTTACGCAACTCCTACTTGTACGATCTGTGGGTAGATGGTAAAGTAAAATTTGGCGGCACTTTCAAGGAACCGGTTACAACCGGAGAGGTTACCGTGGTTCGCGGGACGGTAAGCTATTTAAGAAATCAGTTTAAAGTGCGCAGCGGTAATGCGGAATTTACGCAAGTAGGCTCCTTTTTCCCGTTCGTAAATCTAAGCGCGGAAGCTTCGCTTGATCGTACGATTCTGTATTTGACAGTAACCGGACCGCTAACGGCTATGGAAATTAAGCTTTCATCCGAGCCTGAACTAAGTCAGCAGGAAATATTATCGCTTCTCACTCTGCGCAGCCGATATTTTGAGAATTCCAAGAGCCAGACGGAAAGCCGGGATGCCGGTTTAGGCCGGGAGGAGCTTCTTGGTATATTGGATGCCGGCTTGCAGATGCGCTTTTTAGGTGAGGCGGAAAGTTCATTCCGAGACTATTTCGGCTTAGACGACTTTAGGCTGGTGCGTGGAACGCTTGCCTCAGAGACCAGCACGGCAAGCCGGGAAGCGGCAGTTGGGGAAGATCAGCAGTACAATATAGCAATTGGGAAATATGTAACCAACCGGTTGTTTTTACAATACTGGATGGGCGTAGATAAAAATAGAAATGGCTATTTACTTCGTTATGATTTAACCAAATGGATTAGTCTTACCGGGGAGCAAGATGAATTGGGAAATCACCAGTTCGGGGTGGAAACAAGATTTAAATTCTAGCAAAGGTGATGCGGTATGTTGCGAGAGTATATAGCCGAGTTAAATAAAATACGACTGCTGGACGTGGAAGAAGAAAAGGGGTTATGGAGGTCGTATAAAGAAGCGGGCGATATGGAAAGCCGGCGCCTTCTCATTGAGCATTATCAGCCGCTAGTATTTAAAGTTGTGCTCCAGTGGCGGACTCAAGAGACTGTTGTCTTTGATGCTATTCAGGAAGGGACGGTCGGGCTGATTGAAGCCGCGGAAAGCTATGACCATAAGCGCGGCGTTGCTTTTAGTATTTATGCTTTCCATCGCATTCGAGGACGTATCTTGAATTATCTAACAAAAGAAGGTAAACTTAATTGGGTGTATATGGACTCTCCGATGCCGGATGGCATGGAGGATATGACATTAGGAGAGTGCTTAGTTGATGATACCCCTGATATAGCCTACCAGGTGGAATGCAATTATTTGGTAGAACAAATAAAAACCGCTATGGGACGCTTGCCAGCTAGAGAACAAGTAGTAATGGCGGGTATGTATCTGGAAGATCAGGAACCAAAGCAATTAGCTGAATCCTTAGACATCAGTCTTTCGCATATTTACCGTCTTCAGAAGCAAGGCACCCGGAGGCTGCGGGGAATGTTATCCAGATTGATGCAAGATGTAAAAAAATCATTATAGGGTGAAATTCGGCTGAACATGGACGAACATGAATGAAAATCCTAGATAAACGTCTATAATGCCGGATTTCGGCTTAAGATCAAACATCAAAATGTGACCTCTAGGCATGACTATATATTGTGTGGTTATAACAGGGGTGGTAAAATGGCTGATTTTAAACGTCAAATGTGTAAGCATTTGCGCTCAGCCAAAGTTTGGCTGGCGCAAGCTGAAGAATCTTTTGACAAGGATAGCGATATCCGTGGCGAACTGAATTTGTTTTTGGCACAGGCTGAATTACAGCATGCCAGAGAAAGGAACTTGTCCAAGCATGGGAAGTACAAGTATCCTGTGCTTAGGCATGTTATATCCCTGGCCTTGGCAATGACACTTGTGTTCGGTGGTTATGGGGCATACTGGTTGTCAATACGTCAACCGGAAACACCCGCTTCGCCGCCGCTTGCTGCTCTCGAGCCGCAGCCGGTTCAAGTCAGTAAGGTTGCTCAGGCTGAGGTTCTTGTGGCTAATCCATCGCCGCCAAAGGTGCCAGAACCGCCGGTTGGGACTGAGATAACTACAAGCGTGCCTATAGCCGTGCCGGCTCAACCTATGGTTGAAGTAAAACCACAGCCGGTCGTTGTTCCTGTCCAACAGGAAAAGCTATTGTCGCAAGCGGAAATGGAGAAGGTTATCCGTGCGGCTGAAAAGTCGTTGCGAGGCCAATAAATTTAATAAAGGAGGTAATGCATGAAAGAGACAAGGCGTTTGGGAAAGTTATTAAAAGTAACGGCTTTAACGTTAAGCCTGGTATTTGGCGCTGCTTTGCCTATTCATGCGGCTGACCTAACCGGTAAAGTTATTACAGCCGTTGAAGTTTCTGGAAATATTACTGTACCGGCAGAGTCGATTTTAGCGGTGGTGCAGGAAAAACCAGGGGACAAGTTTGAAGCAGAAAAAATTAAGCAGGATATGAAGTCGGTTTTTGATCTGGGCAAGTTTTTTGATGTCACAGTTAACTTTACTGAAGTGCCTGAGGGCGTAAAGGTAACATTCTCCGTAATGGAAAATCCGATTTTTAATGATGTTGCTATAAAAGGCAATACAAAAGTTTCTACGGAGAAATTAAAAAGCTTAGTTACCGTAGAAAAGGGGAAAGTGCTTAACACCAAGGCGTTAAAGGACAGTGCGCGCGCCATAGAGAACTATTATCACGACCAGGGTTATATTTTAGCCCGGGTAAGCGATGTATCCCTTGGTGAGGGTGGAACGGTAAATCTGACCATCAACGAAGGCACGCTTGAGGACATTGTTATTAAAGGCAATGAAAAAACAAAAACCTATGTTATTACCCGTGAAATGAAAGTCAAGCAAGGTGAGCCGTTCAACGCTACCGATGCTCGCCGCAGTATGCAAAGACTGTACAACTTAGGATTCTTTGAAGATGTTAATATGAAATTGAATGCCGGGGTTGCGCCGAATTCGGTGGTATTGGAAACCGATGTAACGGAGCAAAAAACCGGGACATTAGAAGTAGGGGACAACAATTTCCGGGGGACAGGCGACGCCGCTAAAGTCTACTGGGAATTCGGTGGCGATTCAATATCAAACGGATATCGGTTCTCCTATACTAAGCCGTGGTTAGATAGCAAACAGACTTCGCTAAGTGTTAACTGGTATGACTTGACGAATAAATACAGCGACTATGGAACACTATCAAGTGATAAAACATACGTAGAAGATGGTACTTCGTCGTCGTGTCGTTCTACGTATTACAAAAATGTGAGAGGCTTTGATATTACTTTGGGACGGGCCCAGGGTGAATACTTGCACAATTATTTTACCATAAAGAACCGTAGGGATACTTGGATCAAAGCCTACTCAGGGGATGACTATAGCGATAGTGCGTATGATGACTATCGGGCGCAAAACTTTGGTTTGACTCGTAGTGCGTCCTTCTCGAGAGTTTTCGATTCCAGGGATAACGTCTTTAGTCCGACGGAGGGAACCCGTTTTGCGGTAACGGCTGAGTTTGCCGGACGAGCTTTGGGCGGTGATTTCAACTTTAATAAGTATACGGTCGAAGACCGCAACTACTTCAAAGTCGGTCACAGTCAGGTTATTGCAACTCGTGTAACGGCTGGTTATGCAGACGGCAATATGCCTCTTTCGCAGAAATTCTCGGCAGGCGGATCGGATAGCTTACGCGGTTATAACGATGACCAGTTTACCGGCAACAAAATGTTGACGGCGACAGCCGAATACCGCTTCCCGGTAGTTAAAAAAGTGGAAGGTGTATTCTTTGGCGATCTCGGTAATGCTTGGGACGGCGAAGGATACAAATTGAATACGTTAAAAGGTGATGTGGGCTTTGGAATCAGGCTCAATACGCCGCTGGGACCCATCCGTCTTGACTATGCCCGAGGGGATCAGGGCGGTAAAACCTCATTCAGCTTTGGGGGACAATTCTAATAGCGTTAAAAGAGTCAGGTGTAATGCCTGGCTCTCACCTTATTCAAGATCTTGTTCTGCTAGGGGGGACGCTTTATCTTCGAACTGACATTTCGCCGGTTGGTTGTATGTGTATTGGTTAGTATGCTGCTAGTCTCTTCGGGTATTGCCAGGGCCGAAGATAATGTCGTCCGGCAAGTGGTGGTCAGTGTTAAGACCAATGACTCGGTACTTCCCGCCAGAGTGCAGAAGCGAATGGAGCTGAGTGTGGAAACTGTTGGTCAGCAAGTGCTTATTGGCCGCAGCCTTACTGAACTTGGCACTAAACGCGAAGTTTTTGAGCATACTATAAAAGATATTTTTGACAGGGTGCTGGTAGGTTATTCTGTAGCATCCGTCCGGATTACGCCGGATAGCCGCACGCAGCTTGAGGTAACTCTTGCTCCTTGGGGAGACGTGGTGCGGGATGTAAAACTGGATATCGATTACAGTGATATGTCTCTGGCGGCAGTTAGTTTAATTCAGCAGGACTTAGGCAACCTGGCGGAAAATATAAGAAGTATTTTGGTAGGAATGCCGGTTGATTCAGTAGACTGGAGCAGCGGAGTAACAAAGTCGGTTATTCGGGAAACATTGTCCGCTCAACTGCCGGAGTTTCGGGCTAATATTGAAATCCTATCCGGGCAGGTTACTACGGTTAAACTTGTATTATTGCCGGCAGGACCTAAGGTGCAAAACGTTAGGGTGAGCATTCGCTCCCAAAGTATTCCGAACATTCTTCTTATGGAAGCCAGGCCGCCGGTAGAAAAAGCGGCCCAAATGCTTAGAGGAGTACCGGTAGCCTTTGTGGAACGGCATGGGGATTATTTTAAGCAAAAGCTGTTAGCGTCTTTAATCGGGAGTCCGGTGGTGAACCGGTACGGGTTAAATCTCTCGTTAGCGATGATGCCTGGGCCTGATACCGAGATTGATATTTCAGCGGGAACTAAGCTGTATAAGGTAACGTTAGAAGGATTGTTAGACATTGGTCGGAAAGAAGACAATACGGCGGCTATACTCCATATCGGCAAGTATGTAGCTAAGCAGCATGAATTTTTTGTTGAAACGACCTTTGTGCCCTCGACCGTATCCTGGAAAATTGCTCCTGGATGGAGCTATCATACCAGCCCGTATTGTGAAGGCGGGATTAAATATGATTTTAGTAACCAATCCAGCGTGCTTTGGCTAAAGCAAGATTTGAGTAAAAACATTTTATTGCGGCTGGAACGCACTACGGTTTCCCATAATAACGAATTAGGTTTGCGGTATAAGCTTCATGAGTTTTTAAGTGCTGAATATGTTATTACTAATGATGCAAAGTGGTTAAGATTAGTAGGGAACCTCTGATATTAATCCTTGAAGAAGGAAAACGGCCCTGCTATAATGAAGAAGTGAAAAATTTGTCAAGAGGGAAAGAGGGGTATATACGTGCTTAAAATTGAAAAGAAGCAAGTAAAAATTATATCATTAGTTGTGGCAGCATTTTTTCTACTGGGGGTAGTTGGGATCGCCGTTTCCCAGGGTAGCAAAACCTATGCGGCGTCTTCTTCAAATATAGGTGTTGTTAACTATAGCATGCTGATTCAACAGCATCCGGATACAGCTAAAGCAGAAGAGACGCTTAAAGCGGAATACGAAAATCTCAAAAAAGAATATGATTCCAGGGCAGCGTCCATGAGTGACCAAGAAAAACAGAGTTATGAGGCTCAATTGCAGCAGCGTTTGAATCAGAAAAAGCAGGATCTTTTAAAAGAAATTACAGATAAGGTGGATGCAACGGTTAAAAGTGTAGCGGAAGCCAAGGGCCTGACTGTGGTCATTGATAAAAACTATGTTGTGTACGGTGGACAGGATATTACCGATGATGTAGCAAAAAAAATCACCGGTAAATAGCTAGTTGGTTTGCCGAGCCGGTTAAACCGTGCTCGGCCTTTTATCTATTTTATGCGACCTACGAGAATGACCTAAATTCTAGAAAGAGGGGTGTTGGTATTGCGGAGTCGGATTAAGACCGGGGTGGTTGCTGTAACGGTTTTTCTTTTGGCTTTTACAGCAGGTTGCGATTTCAATCCTTTTCGAACTGCCAAACCTTCTCAGCAATCAACAATAGGGTTGGTTGATATGGGGCAATTGATAAAAAGTCATCCCAAGTATGCGGAATTGGAAAAGTTACAAAATGAATATAATCAAATGGGGCAACAACTGGGGGCTTCTGAGCAGCGGCCGAATGGTTCGAATGGAAATTTGGAACGCATGAATGCCGCCAATGAGGAATATAGCACCCGGATGCAGGTGAAGCAAAACCAAATCAGTAGTCAGCTGCAAAGTACGGCGAAAGACGTGGAATCGCAGCTAAGTACGGAACTAAATGCCTACGCGCAAGAATTGCAGAAAGAATATCAATCAAGAATTATCAGTCTGCAGCTGAAAAAGAAGACGTTAGAGTTAACAAAAGAACAGGCGGAGGCACTTCAAGCGGAAGAGGATAAATTACAGAAAGAACTCTCGGAAAAGACAGATGCTAAACGTCAGGAATTAGCGCAGAAAATGAATGCCATTATGTCGGAAAAACAGGCAAACGCTAAAACCGAAATGGATGCCTATGCTCAAACACTTCATTCTGAAATTGCCGATAAACTTCAGAACGGAAATGATGGAGCCAATCAAAAGCTGAGTATGTCCGAAACCGGGGCGCAAAGTGATGCGGAGCGGAGTTTGGTTTTCAAGCAACAGGAAATAAAAGCTTTGCAGGAGCGTATTGTAACCGACATTAAAGATAAGGTAGCAATACTGGCTGCTAAGATGGGGTTAGAACTGGTGTTGACAGAGGCTAAGGTAAATGTCAGTGCGATAGATATAACCAGCCAGGCGATTACGGAGATTAATAAATAGTCTTGGCGAGCATAATAGTTTCATAAGTCAGGATGATGGGAGGTTTCCAGATGAGAAAAAAGATAGTTGTATCTTTGTTTGTCGTGGTCATTATGGCCATAGGATTAGTGTTGGGTGGCTGTGGAACCGGTAGCAATGTCGGGGTAGTAGACGTAGAAAAAGTAATGAACGAAAGCCCGAAGGCAAAAGGGTTTCGGGATCAGTTAAGTGCTAAATTTAATGAACTTAATACCCAACTGGAAAAGGACAAAGCGAGTTTAAGCCAGGATGAATTCCAAAAACGTCAGGAAGCGGCGTATTCTGACCTAGTAAAATTGCGTACGGATTTGGAAGGTCAGATTGACACAAGCATGAAGCAAGCCCTGGATCAAGTAGCCCAAGAAAAGAAGTTTAGCGTAATTTTATATAAAAACGGCGTGGCGCAAGGTGGCAATGATGTAACAGATGCTGTTATAGGTAAGATGCAATAAAATCTTACTATCTTAGGGTTGGAGTGGGTTTCCATGAAAAAAACATTAAAAGAAATTGCCCAGTTAGTGGATGGCACGTTGCTAGGCGATGTGAATCCTACCATTTCGGGCATAACGAATATTGATGATGCAAGTGCTGAGCATATTACTTTTGCTGTGCCGCCGCATTTGGAAAAGGCTGCCGAATGTGCAGCCGGAGCTGTAATCATACCTGATACAGTTACTGAGTTTGCAAAGCCGGCCATTCGAGTGGCTAATCCAAGATTGGCCTTTACTAAACTACTGGCAGTGTTTACGCCGCCGCTAACTGTCAAAAGAGAAATTCACGCTACGGCGGTTATTGGCGAAAATGTACGGGTGGGGAATAATGTAGCCGTAATGGCTCATGCTGTAGTGGCTGATAATGTGATTATCGGTGATAATACAATCATTTATCCTCATGTATACATTGGCGAAAATGTCAGCATAGGCTGTGACACCATTCTGTATCCGAATGTCACCATATATCCGGGGTGCGTAGTAGGAGCACGGGTAATCCTCCATAGCGGAACGGTTATTGGTGCGGATGGTTTTGGGTTTGTTACTGTGGACGGAAGGCATCAGAAGGTTCCGCAAATAGGAAATGTAATTATCGAAGATGATGTTGAAATTGGGGCTAATGCGGCTGTTGATTCCGCGACTACTGGATCTACCGTTATCTGCAAGGGAACAAAAACCGATAATTTCGTTCACTTCGCTCATAATGTAGTTGTAGGTGAAAACTGTCTTTTTGCCGCTTTTAACGGTGTTTCCGGCAGTGTTAAAATTGGTAAGAACGTTACTTTTGGCGGGCAAGGTGGTACTGCCGGGCACCTTTCCATCGGTGATTATTGCACGTTCGGTGGTAGAACGGGAATTATCGGGGATATTCCTCCGAAGTCGTTTTATTCCGGATTTCCGGCAAGACCCCATCGGGATTGGCTGAGAAACGAAGCCGCTATGCGCAAAGTTCCTGATTTGATCAAAACAGTGCAGCAATTAGAAAAGAGAATAGCGGAAATGGAAAAGCAGGACAAGTAATGTCCTGCTTTTTCCTTTCTTCTTTGCAATCATTGTATAATGCTGAAGTATGGCTGGGGCTTGACTTTTTTCGGAGAATATATGAATACCTATTTTGCTCATATTTACCTATATCAGCGGGCAGGAATGTTGCGTTAGACGTGGAAATAATATGGCCTATGACTATTATAAAATGTATACGAAAGGGGTATCTGATGAAAAAAGTACTATTTGCAGCCCTCCTTCTTTTAAGTTCTTGTGTCCCGGCGGTAGCCGCTCCTTCGATAAACGGAACGACAGGACTGATAAATAATCCATCGGCGGATGTACTCAGACCGGGACAATTTTCGGTCGGCTATTATAACCTTACGGAAGGCGGCACTGGTGTTTTTAGCATGAATGTTGCACCGAAGCTGGAATTGGGGGTGGCAGGGTTTCGAGCGGATCATCATGCCGATAGTACAACCACTCTAAACGTTAAGTTCGGGCTTGTCTCCGAAACTGTGTTAACACCTGGAATAGCTCTTGGAGTAGAAGATGTGGCGAATGAGAGAGAACGTTCTATATATGCGGCCGCCAGCAAAGCATTGCCTTTTGGCCTTAGAGTTCATGCAGGAGTTGGGAATGGACGTTATAACGGACTCTTTGCCGCTGTAGAAAAGACTGTTAATCCTCTTGTTTTTAGTGGAAATGGGATGTTTCCAGCTACCACTCTTATAGCGGAATACGACGGCAAGCATATGAACTTTGGGGCCAGGATGTCTGTTGTCCCTGGGTTGAAGGTGGATGGCGGTTGGCGGGACGCTAAATGGTATGTAGGTGTTAGTTATACAAATTAGCAGTAATTCTCGGCAATATGAGCGGGTTTGGTTTTATACGGTATCCACTTATAAATGCAGTGTAATACAGAGCTTCTCCTCCAAGAACTGGGGGGAAAGCTCTGTATTGTTATATATAGTAAACGAATTCCAATATATACATTTATAATAAATAGTATATACGTATGGACGTAAAAATGATATACGTGTTATAATGAGCAACGGAAAAGAGGTGAGTTGGTCGTGGGCATCGTCCGTGTCTCTGGCGGCCAATGCCTATTTTTCAAAAACGTTGGCTAGTTTGGTTGGGGATTACGGTGAATTTGATTTGATAATTAGTGTGCGGGAAGAATTGAAAGAGGATGCCGCACAACAAATTCAAAAAATAATTGATGATGCTTTTCCGGGAGGAAAGTTAAAAGAAGGCCCTACGTTAGCCGGAAAGACAAGCTTTTTTGTTGCCCTGCCCGACTCGTTTAAAACGAAAAAGACGTACGAGGAGTTGGGAAAAACCTTCGGTAGTATTCCTGGCGGAGCGGGAATTGGTTTTATGACAGAACCGCGCATTACCGTCAGAGGAGTGCCTGAAGGGGCAAAAAATATGGTGATGGAAAAAATATCTCAGATGGACGGAGTACGTTTTGCGTTTCGGGATGGCGGTTCGATTGGCGTTCTGTTAACGGCAATTGATAGATCGACAGCTGTAAATAACGCGATTCAGAGTTTATTGAAGCAATATCAAGTTGTTGAGATTAGTTTCCCTGTGGGGAGTGAGCCGTCCAATCCGATTCGACTTGGTGAAGCGATTGCTGATGATATGCGTCAGCAGCTCAAACTTAATTTTGCTCAAAATGTTTCGATTGACGGCAAAAATGATGATATGACTTATGCCGTAAGCACAATGATGGAGCTTCGGCGGTTTCTCGGGGCGTACGCCTCAACGGTAACCGTGACTCCTGCTCCTGGGGTTGTGCTGCGTAAAGGGGATAGAGCAATATTCCAGGGGGCGGCCCCAAGTGCACCGGTGAACGGACAAGCGGTTG
>JAGGAE010000015.1 GCA_017889725.1 Bacillota bacterium
TATTTGCCGGTTAAGCCGCTCCTGTTCACATTGTATCTCCACCGCTTCCGCCACAACATCCGGTGCCGTACCCAGCACATCAATCAGTGTAATCTCATTTACACTTACTAGTTATCTGTATTGACTCTGGCCAGTTAGCTCTGGGCAACTGAGAAACTGCAATAGCGTTCGTCCAAAAGGGGTGGTTTGAGTACTTACAGGCAATAAAACCTGAAATAACCGCATTAGCCACTTTCTGGATTTTATTAGGTCTGAAAGAAAATTTTGGAAACTTTTGCAGGAATGATCTCTTTAATAAAAAATATTAACCAGTATTGTATTTGATTTAAGGATTATTGGAGGGAATAAATAATGAAAAAGAAAATTTATGATTACGCTCTGTCCAAAGGTGCTAGTCTAGTTGGATTTGCTGGAGTAGAAGCTATGGATGATGCGCCTGATGGCTTTCGTCCCCTTGACATAATGCCAGCCGCCAAAGGAATTATTGTATTGGCTAAAATAATACCTAAGGGAATCATGACCTCGGGTAACGCCGTAATATATACTCTTCACGTTGAACACCTAATGACCCAACTTGATACACTAGCCTATAACATCGCTTTATTCATCGAACAGAACGGAAGTCTGGCTATGCCCATTCCAGCGGATGATCCTTACTTTCACTGGGAAATTGACCGTCAACACGGAATGGGGTTATTATCCCACCGCCACGCCGCGGTAAAAGCGGGCCTTGGCTCACTGGGAAAAAATGCGCTGCTAATTACTCCTCAATATGGCAATAGGGTTCAATTAGTAACCGTCCTCACTGACATTCCGTTTGATTCGCCACAAGAAATCGTGGGCCTTTGCCCAACTGCTTGCCACCGTTGTGTTGATGTTTGCCCATCCAAAGCACAGACCGGAAGTTACTTTATTGAGCAGAAACCTTGCCGTTCTCATATGTTTACTAAATCCGACAGAGGTCACTCGCTTTACCGCTGCTGGCAATGTCGAGCCATATGTCCAGCAGGACAAAGCTAGCTGCATTTAATAAGAAACAGATTTGCTGTTATCTCCTATAACAGCAAATCCACTTTTCAATCTTACTAAAACAGTAGGATTCTCTCCTTTTACTATTTTTCTAAAAAAAGCGAAATGCAAAAAGGGAGTGTAAAATTAGTGAATAATTTTCTTTCGAAACTTACACACTTTAATTCTACACTCCCTATATATTTTTTAATTGCCGTAAAATTAGTTCAGACTATCCTTAGTTCCTTACTTACACTAGACAAAAGTAAAGAGTTCAATACTATACTTTTCGTTCACTGCGAAACTAGTCGAGAGCTTCTTTTTCTAATAGCCATTCAGCGCCATAGCTAAAAGTTTCACTAAAGGTCCAATAGGGTTCCGGCATTTTGGGGAAGATTTATCGTTGCCGTCTCCGCATCTTTTAGCACGAGTGCTGGAGCTGCTGCAGAAGTGGTTGCGGAAGTTACCCAAGAAGTATTTCCGGCAACATCACAAGAGCAGTCGGTGCATATTTGCATGTGCCAAATCTTCCATTCTCCCTCTTCATTAATAAAATCTACGCCGTATTTTTCCCACATCCACTGGGCGCTCGGATAACCATCGCTACCAATTCCGGTAACTTGTCCGGGCGTATACCACATTGCTTTTGCAGTCTGACCATCACCAGCGATTTCGATAATCGGTGTTGTAAGGCAATGCATAATTAATGTACCTGCTCCCAAAGCATCTTCGGCAACGGAAGGATAATTTACAAGCAACCGAGCAAGATCGGCTTTTTGGTTGGCTAGATGGATTGTACCATACGCATTATAAATGGAATCATAACCTACCCAATAACCTACGTTCATTGCGAAACTGGCATTAGGCGCTTTTTTTGTCCATATGTTTTCTAGTTCCTCAAAATTTAGTCCAAGTCCATGGTAATACGCATGTTTACTCATTACATTCTGAACTTCTTGGATATCTAACGCTCTCTGAATTTTTTCCTCTAGAGTCAATTCTCTCACCGTTGTTTTTGCCTTACTCATTTTCATTTCTCCCCTTTTTTCTTTTTTTAATACAGTACTTTAAATGGTTCTTCACCAAAGTTAAATACACACTTCATAAACCGCCTCCCCCCGCGAAGCCTTCCATCATCGGACAGCCTTCGCATGTATTATTCACTCCATATAAAAAGGCCTGGCAATATATAGCCAAGCCATAGAGTGTCATGCAATAGCATCCCAGCAAGTAAAACTGATTTTTACTATACCCAATTTACCATGTAAGATTCCATTAAAAGTGACATATTTGTGACCCGTAAATCGCAGTTATGTGTAACAGAAAAGATCTTTATACTAAAAGACACTCTTTTAAATAGAGTGTCTTTTAGTATAAAGATCTTTAGCAAATCGCCTTTACATTTTTACGAATACAAAATATAGTATATATAAAAATTACGAATAATAGGTGGTTGTTTATGAATATCAATGATTTGAAACTAATCAAGCAGCTTATGGTGCAAGCTCGTTCAACCTGGGCGGAATTAGGCACATTATTAGGTTTATCTGCACCTGCCGCAGCAGATAGAGTTCATAAATTAGAGGAAGCAGGAGTAATAAAAGGCTACTCAGCATTAATTGATCCAGATGCAATTGGATGCGGACTAGCCGCATTAATATCCATAATAATTGAGAACCCTGAACAACAAATACATCTGCTAAAGCAAATCAATGAATTACCTGAAGTTCTAGAGTGTCACCATGTAGCAGGAGATGTTGATTACATTCTTAAAGTCCGTTGCGCTAGTACAAAAGACTTAGAAAGACTGATCAGTAAAGAGATTAAATCTTTTCCAGGTATACAAACAAAGACCATGGTGATTCTTTCAACACTAAAAGAAACTCCCATACTCCCATTAAACTTAGAAAAGGAATGAAAAAATGTTGTTGTGGATTAAAGGGATAGTTTTAGGCTTTTCTATTGCCGCGCCGGTAGGGCCTATAGGCGTACTTTGCATCCGGCGTACGTTAGCCAACGGGATGAAAACTGGCTTTATTTCAGGCTTAGGTGCAGCAACGGCTGACGCAATATATGGTTTTATCGCCGCACTTGGTCTTTCGGTTATATCTACTTTTTTATTAGATTATCAATTCTACCTACGCCTTATTGGAGGAGGTTTTCTACTCTATTTAGGTTATACGACATGTAAATCTATGCCGGCCGAAGAAGCTGCAAGTGTAAATGGGAAAGGACTTCTCGGGGCTTATACATCTACCTTATTTCTGACTATTACTAATCCGATGACCATAATGTCGTTTGCCGCTGTATTTGCAGGATTAGGAATGGGCCCTATAAGTGAGAAAGATATATCGTCATTCTTTTTAGTTTTCGGTGTTTTTATTGGTTCCATGCTTTGGTGGTTAATCTTAAGTGGAACGGTTAATGTACTGCGTAATACGTTGGAACAAAAACAGTTAAAATGGGTTAACAGGCTCTCAGGGCTTATAATTGCTTGCTTTGGTATATTTAGTCTAGTTTCGGTTTAAAGCCTAACATTTTATTAGCTCTTTTTCTATTGCACAAATCCATGTAAAAAAAACTTAGGCAAACTGCAACCCATAACCCCCCCCCTGTTTGTGCTACCCCTTAATGTGACGTACCGAACAAATTCAATCCCACGGTTCCGATTATAATAAGTAGAATACAAACTACCTTTGAAATGGATAAGGTTTCTTTAAAAAAGAATACTCCAATAGTTGTAATTAGCACAATTCCTATTCCCGACCAAATAGCATAAGCTATTCCTATTTCAATCTTTTTTAAAGCTAGTGACAGTACCGATAAACTTAAAATATAAAAAAGCAACATTACTATTGAATACTTAATGCTCGTCATTCCCTCAGACAATTTCATCGAAATAGTACCACAAACTTCAAAAATAATTGCCAATCCAAGATAAACCCAATTCATAAGCACACCTCATAATTTTTCTCTTTAATACGATCTTAAACGCTCTGATAGATACATTTCTGATAACTTCTCTAATCCAAAATCCAAAAATAAATACTAATGATTTTCTTTTCCCTGCAAAATTACAAACCCAGGAATAACGGGCCTTTCCCGCTTCCTGGGTTTTATTTTAATCCGTTAAGAAATTGCGTTTGGTGTAAGTCCTGTCAATATCTTCTTACATATCAACTGCAGCTGCGTCATTCCCAATGCGTCGCATGGCAAAAATTCTACCAAACTTGCACCTACAAAACGAAATTTATCGTTCATATTGTCCAGAACTTCAGTTAATGTTTTCATAGTAATTCCTTCTTTACTGGGCCAAGCACTGAATTTAAAAGCAGTCTCCGTTAATACATCCGTATCAATATGAACATAGACATGTGTATAGCCCTTAGATGAAATACTATGAAACACTGTCTCCGGTGATAATTCCAATACTTCCGGCGTTATGATTTTTATTCCGGCCATTTTGATATATTCGGCTTCCGGAAGATCCAAATCCCTGGTTCCCGCCAAAATAATCTGGTCAGGCTTTAATTTAGATGGCAGCATATGGTCGATTTCAGAATCACCTTCTCCTAATAACTGCCGGATTGGCATACCTGTGAATAATTTGCTTGGTGAACTTTCCGGAGAATTTATATCTCCATGCGCATCGAGCCACACCACCACCAAATCGCCATTGAAACGCTGATTAAGATAACCTATGGGTGCTATACTCACACTGCAATTTCCACCTATGGTGAAAATCGTTTCGGGATTATAATCGGTAAGCGTTTCGACAGCTGCCCTCAACTGATTTACTATCGATTTGTAGCCTATAATATTTTTCTCTAATTCTAGTTCTTCATTCAAATCTACTGGCACCCTCTGCATCAAGAGCTTGTTTTCCAGTGCTTCAGCTAGTTGCATTGCCCCATCATAAACCTGACGCTTAGGCCCGCCTTGCCACTGGGGAAAAACCAAATTGAGATGTTTGCACATCTACTTCCACTCCCTTAACCCATTTCTATTCGAAAATAATTCCACAAAAGAGTATACTATCCTTCCTTCGTCAATAAAGTAACGTTCGCTCAAGCACACGAGATACGGGCAATGTATTCTCGAGAAACTTAAAAGGGCCGTACAGCGCCATCTGTTCCATATTTTGCGTGTAACTTCTACAAATACTTTTCCAAATCTTTCACCTACAAAAAGAAACTGGATGAAATTTATCTATACCCGAAAGTAAAAGAAGCTAGATTTTTCTAGCTTCTTTTACTTTCGGGTATAGATACACAATGTATTAAATCTATATGCGTCTAATTGTTATATTTCTGAATATGGAAATGTATCTAAATACCAAAACAAGTCTTCTCTAATACATATCCTTTCTCAATCTATTATCAAAATGATAGTCTTTAAAACAAGTATCTACGCAATTATAAAACTCAACCATTTTTTCGAAAGAATAAGACTGAATTACCTCATTCATCAGGGGAATAAAATGATTCGGAAGTTTATTGCATTTTTTTAATTCGTGTAAGAGTATATTTCCAGTGTACCCGTACCGACACCCCTGACAAGAAAATTTCGGCTAAACCACGTCTAGGCGAACATAAAACACACATATAAAACTTACTAGAAACCAGCGAGCCCTTTGAAATCAGGCTATCAACGTCACTGACTCAACATGCCATATCATAGGCAGACGATACCGATATGCAGAATTAGTCGTTTTACGTAAAAGTTCGCCCCCTAAAAGTAAGGGGGCGCTAATTAAATGCTCAACTTCGCGCAAGCCCACTTAGCGATCTCTCTTACTTTTTCGTGTTCATCATCACAAGCGATTTTCAGATATTTTTCGTATTTAGATTCGAAATTATTCGCCATGGCAATAATAGAATTAGCTTTCCATTTCCAAAGATTTCTTTCCCTGATATACCAAAATTTTGGCTGGATGATTTCTCTAAAAATTTTATCGTCCATATTAAATACATTTTCTAAAGACATATACTCAGCTATTTTGTTTACATCCGGAAAATCTTCTTCCTCACTTAAACAATTTTTATTCATGGGGCAAGCATCTTGGCAGGCGTCGCAACCATAAATACAGCCGCCTATTTTTTCTCTTAACTCCTCCGGCGGCAAATCATCGGCAATAGAGGTTAAGTAAGTTATACACTTTAGTGCATTCACAGTATAAGGCTTGACTAAAGCTTTGGTTCTACAGGCATCTTGGCATTTAGTGCAAGCGTTAGGGCAGGGCTTTAGAGAAGGAGTATCTATTAATTCCATCTCTTTATCCACCAGCCAGCTATCCATAACTACCCAAGAACCACTGTTTGTATAGAACAAGCTATTTTTCCTAATGACCCCAAGTCCCGCTTTCTGCGCCGCCCACTTGTAGGCAGTTGTTCCAAAACCTAAATCATCTCTAAAAGCCTTTAGCCCTAAGGTATTTAAATAATTATCAAACAAAATCCTATTATTATACTCTTCAGTATTCTTTGCCTTCCTGACATCAAACCAATAATGCTTGCCAATCTGGCTGCTAATATTATCAGGAAGTTTGTATTGGCCATACCGACTAACGCAAATAATGATTGATTTGGCCCATTCATGGGATTCCTGAGGTACGGCATATGGGTAGAGCAGTTTTTTATAGATAGATTTCAATTCCGGAAAAGGTTCGACATTTTCATTAAGCCTTTCAGCATAACTTTTCATTTCCTCTACTTTTATTATGCCACAGGCTTCATAACCTAATTCCAAAGCTTTCTTTTTAATTAATTCTTCAATATTATTAACATTTATCATAAATAATTTTTCTGCCTCCACATTAATAGCATATTTGCCCAAAATTTATTAAACAATATCATATCAGTGTTTTATATTCGCTATAGTATTTCGGTGAGGGATACTATAAAGCTAACGATGGTGAGTACTAATTATAAAATCTTCAACCGCAAAAGAAAACTCCTCTACGAGATATAGATCTGTCTCATATTAGGAGGATTTTTGACGGAAGGTTATAGCCTGGATTCCAGACCAGACAGCATATTTTGAGTCAGCGGTCAGCTTGGAATACTAATGTAGTACCAACATTGTTTGGTATAAATGCTTTAGGCATTGCTTGAGCAATTTGGTGGATAGCAGACCAACCAGTGCAGTGACCAGGCATCTCCACCTGTCAAATGAAAACCACCTAAGACCGCATAAACTTGTTCGCAATCAGTTAGTGTTTGGGCATGACGAATGGTATTGATAATTCCAGAATGGCAGCATCCCGTAATTATAACTAAACCCTGTCCTCGAAGATTTATAATAATACATTGATCATCTAATATTACTGGGTCATTTTCCCACTTGCCATTGCGTTTCGTATAATGGACAGGAAAACCTGTTTCAAAGTTAGTAGTTCTTGCAATCTCCCCAGAAACTAAGATCATATTATCTGCTAAGAGAGTTGCATCCGTTTTTATAATAGGTGTAATATTTTTTTGTTGGGAAGCAGATAATTTTGGCGCTGAAACACTTACTTCGTATCCACCGGGCATCATTACCTTTCTTTCTAAAAAAGTATCTGGGTGGGCTATCAGCTGTATCGGCGGGTGCTTTATTTCTTCAAGAAGAGTAGGTAGTCCCATGGTATGATCCACATGACCATGACTAAGTATAATGGCTTGCAAGTCATTAATATCAATTTCCATTGTATGCATATTATGTAATATTCCACTAGGGCTAATGCCTGTGTCTAGTAATACTGTTTCAAGTCTATTTTCGTATTTTACCTGAATTAGGGCTGAAAAACCGTGTTCTGCTACAAGGGGAGAAAATCCATCTTTGGCAATAAGCGGACAACGTGAACTATTAAAGCGATGTACTATTTTATTCCCAGTCATAAATGCGTCTATTGTATTGTCCATGATTATTGTTACTTTTACTTCATCAACTTCTAATAATGGAATATTTTTTATCATATAAATTTTCCACCTCTCCTTGAGTTTGGTAAATGATTTAAGAATAAAGAACCCTGCAAAAAATCCTTACAAACACATACCTATTGTTACGAATTTTAAGTGCAGTAATTATGCATTAGCTCGTACCTCCTCCATTATAAGATTATAAGACTATAAGTAAATACTTATAGTCTTGCCGCGCTTTTACTATTGACACTTGTTATTATAAGAACATTGGTCACAAGAGAAATTATGCTGGCATTTCTCAAAAGCTTTCCTAAACAATTCGTTTATGTCTTTTCTGTATTCTGTCAAAACTTCAGAATTAATTGTATAGAAGACTCTAAAGCCTCTTCGGTTCTCTTCAAGAATACCAATGTTCTTTAAAACCTTTATGTGTTGAGATGCGGCAGGTTGAGAGATACCCAGTTGTAGGGCTACATCAGAAACGCAAAAAGTTTCATTAATATTTGATGCAAGCATCTTTATTATTTTTAGTCGTTTCTCATCACCGAGAGATTTAAGGATGACAGCCATGTTTTTGAGATGATCTTTCATTAATATACCTCTCATATATAAGTATATAATTATTATCTTATAGTCATGCCCCTTTTGTCAAGTTACGTATTTCTTGCCAGGAACAGCGTTTGAAAAGTTCCGGTGTACCAACCGGTTTGTATATAATTCAACCGTAGCATCATCCACAGCTTTCCACAGCAATCTTTCGTCTGTTTAGGCAACTCTCTGCCACCTTCAGCGAGCTTCAGACAATTACTGTATTACATCAGTTCTCACCTGTTGCAGTTTAAGGAGAGCGTTTCAAGACGTTACCCTATCATTCCACTCTTCACCATATCAATTCTTCAAGGTTTTTACCTTGAGCCTAGGCCTTTTCAGCTAGGAACGTTTCGCACAGTTATTTAAATCCACATGCAGAATTGTTCGCATCATTTCCCCTGCCGTATAATTAGAACATTTGTTCGATGTCATGATTATACGGCAGATCCAGATGAAATTCAAGCAAAAACAACACGTATGTCTTTATGGAAAACATTGTAAATTACAATCTACTCAGCACAAAAAATAAAGCCAACACCCCTTTGTCATTAACCCTTGAACCTATTCCCTTGTTTTAGCTTTTATATGCCCCTTCTCTCGAAAATCAAGTTCAACTAAAAACCAGACGAAATTAAAACTTGGCAATAACTTGATTCAATTCTTCTAATGCATAAGGACTGATTTTTAAGGTGTAATCTTTAATACCAGTACCGCCATAAACAAATGAGTGCTCAAAAAGGTTTTTATCTAAAATATGGGGAAGTGGAATTCCAACTAAAGGAACATTGCCTATGGTATAGCCCATATTCTCAACCTCTTTTGGATTTGCCAGTTTAGCTTCTTGGCAGTTTAGTATTTCAGCTACTTGTTTAAAATCAACCCTGCCACGACTTCCGGAAACAATGATTACAAAAAAACCAATATCCGTTTTGACAATCAATGTAGGTGCAGTTTGCCCAATGTCTATATTAAAGTACTCAGCTCCTTCTTGAGCTGAGCGGAGAAGGTTTTTATGATGAATTAATTTATGGGGATATTTGCTTTTATCCAAAATTGATTTTACATATTCCATTATAAATCATCCTTTTTCTCTGCAGCATACTTTTTCGGGAGTTATATCTAATGAAGCTTTCGACCTTATACACTCAGTTTCCTATCAAAAAAATTTTTGCGATTTACTATAATTGCTATAAGTGATGCTACACCTCCAAGTAAAACCAATCCAGTCCAGCCATATAGCCCACCTAGTAGACTTCCCAGTTTTGTACCGACTGAGCCGCCAAGAAAATAGCTAGTCATGAAAGCTGTATTTAACCTGCTCCTGGCATTTTCATTTAAGGAAAATACTCTAAGTTGATTTCCGATAATGCTATGTCGAGCAGAGATATCAAGTAACACCATTGATATCGGCAAAATAAGTAAGCTATTTACTGAATAATACATGATGATGAAACCTACAAGTGAGATTATACCGCCTACCGCAACAACAAATCCCGGAGTATACGTATCGGCAAAACGCCCAACATACGGAGAGACAATAATTCCGGCTATACCGCTTAACCCTAATAAGCCAACCTCATGACTAGTAAGATAAAATGGAGGAAGACTGGTCAAATAGGCTACTATTCCCCATAAAGCGCTATATGCTCCAAAAATAACAAAACCGCTTAAGCAAGAACGCCTCAATTCTTTTTCGACAAAAAATAATTCAAACGTAGATTTGATTAAAGTCTTATAACTTAGCTGATTATTACCCTTATTGGATGGAAACTTAAAATAAACAACCGAAATAATAAATAAATCTATGAACGCGGCTAAAACAAAAACAAATCTCCAGCCAAATATTCCACCAATATAACCTGAAAATAGACGGGCAAATAAAATTCCCGTTACTAAACCTGAAAGTAATATACCAACTGCGTTCCCTCTTTTTTCTTTACTAACATAAGAGGAAGCAGCGGGAACTATTATTTGGGCCCCAATGGATGTTAGACCAATAACGAAACTTGATATTTCTAAAAAAATAAAAGAATTACATAGGGAAGCCACTAGCGATGATAAAAGATTGACGAAAAGTAAACTCTGCAATAATTTTTTCCTATTGAGTTTATCTCCTAGAGGAACTAAAAATAATAATCCGGTGGCATACGATAGTTGAACTATTGTAGGTATATTTCCTATCTCATTATGCGTAACACCAATAGAATCAGCCAAAAGCATTAATATTGGCTGGCTGTAATAGATATTGGCAACACAAAATGCACATATAACAGACATTAAATACACAAGACTCATATTCCTAACACTACCTTTCGAGTACGATTCAAAAATTGCGGATTTTTTCCTCTCACAACTATTTGAGCAACTGCAAATATTCTTTAGTAATAATATACCAACGCTACTTACCGCCTAAAAACAACTGTGGTAGTGATAGTGTATAATAGTACTACAGGTGTAACAAGATAAGCATATATCCTAGGAATTTTACTCCTAGTTTGGTAATGAGGAGCGTATAATGATAAATTATGACGATATGCGAAGAAAACAGCTGGGTAATTTTCTTAAAATAAGACGAGCCAAACTTTCCCCGGAACAGGCAGGTTTTTGCCAAGGAAACCGTCGACGGACCCCTGGTTTGAGACGAGATGAAGTTTCCCAATTAATCGGTGTTAGCGTAGACTGGTATACATGGCTGGAACAAGGCCGCAACATTCATGTATCATCCAATGTTTTAGAAAACTTGGCAGCACTCTTTCAATTAAACGCAAGTGAACGTAAGCATTTATTCTTATTAGCACATCAACAATTTCCTTTAGATATTCCGGAAAACCAAAAATTTATAAACCGCACACTGCAGCACTTCCTTGATCTTCAAGGAAGTAGTCCAGCCTATGTAACTAATTTAAAGTGGGATATTATCGCTTGGAATCAAGCTGCCTGTGAAGTTTTTGGCAATTATGGAACTATGTCGATGCGGGATAGAAATACAGTATGGAGAGCTTTTACTTCTCCTTATATGAAACAATTACTGGATGATTGGGTAGGTCATGCGCAAAAACGATTAGCTCAATTTCGCGCTAGTTACAGTCACTTGTACAATGATCCATGGTGGAATGCCATGGTAGAGGATCTTACACAAATAAGTGATGATTTCAAAAATTGGTGGCCACGTTATGATATCCTGGACTCACCTGAGGGAACAAAATTACTTCATCATCCAACGGCCGGGGAGCTGCGATTAAGACATCTTTCTTTTCGTTTATGTGACGCGCCCAATTTAATAGCTACAGTCCATATACCGATGGATGAAAATACCGCTAATAAAATAGCAAACTTATTAAATAGTTAGTATATAGCGATTAAAAGTTCCTCATTAATGAATTAACTAAAAGCCGTCCATAACGAATGGACGGCTTTGATAGTTAATTACAGCACCTCCTCAAATGGAAAAACGCCGGCACATTGAGTGACAACAGTCTATTTCTCCGGCGCCTCTGTCTGGCAACCTATTAACGCATTGAGCTGCCGCTGCTCGTCCGGTGTGAAAGAATTCCAAATTGCCCAAAATGCCTGGTGCCACTCGTCAATCACCTTTTGTTTCTCTTCTCTGGTCATAGGCGGCGGCGCTACCACCTGTACAAGACTCTTGCCGTCATTACAGTAATAGGTCGCCGCAGGCTCTTGTTCCATATACCCACCCCTAAAACTATTTCTATGCCGAACTCCGTCCTATCCAGCCCTAACCCATCAACATTTTTCCGAACCTATTAGCCGTCGTAAAATTTCTATACTAATCTTCCTGCAAACTTATAAAATGAATACTACAAAGTGTGCTAAAGAAGGGGAAAAATCATCTGCCCCAAAATGCCCCCGGGGCTTAAAAGTAAGGTGATACCATGGCAAAACCTCTGCCGCCGGAACTGGAACCGGCCTGTTTTTACCTTCGCAAATCCAGAGAAGACCAGGAAGCGGAAGCCCGCGGCGAAGGGGAAACCCTTGCCAAACATCGCAAAGCCCTTTATAAACTGGCAAACGAATACGGCATCGCCATTACTACTGTTTTTGAAGAAATTGTCTCCGGTGAAAGCATCCTCAACCGTCCGGCTATGCTGTCCCTCCTAAAGGAAATCGAAAACGGTAAATGGCGTTCGGTATGGTGTATGGACGTCGACCGGTTGGGTCGCGGCGGAATGCAAGACCAGGGACTGCTGCTTGAGACCTTAAAAAGCGCCAGGACCAAGATTGTCACACCCCGCAAAATTTATGACTTAAGCGACGAATTTGACGAAGAATATACCGAATTTGAAGCCTTCATGGCCCGTAAAGAATTAAAACTCATTACCCGTAGACTCCAGAGCGGCAGAAGACGCTCGGTGGAAGAAGGCAATTATCTTGGCACCCGCCCCCCCTACGGCTACCTCATACATAAAGACGCAGGCGAACGGACACTCATTCTCCACCCCGAGCAGGCGGACACCGTCAAACTTATCTTTTCCCTCTATACCCATAGCGACCCCAAGCTGCGCATGGGCAGTGGAAAAATAGCGGCTGAACTCAACCGGCTGGGCTGCACCACCTATACCGGTAAGCCATGGGACGCCTCTACCGTACTATTTATACTAAAAAACGAAATATACCTTGGCCGGGTGCAATGGCGAAAGAAAGAAGAAAAGAAAAGCCGCCTCTCCGGCCATAAAAAAATCGTCCGCACCCGTCCCCGCACCGAGTGGATCGATGTCCCGGGTAAACACCCGCCTTTAGTTACCCCCGCCCAATTCACCCAAGCCCAAGAAATACTTCAAACCAGGTACCATAACCCCTGCCGGGCGGACGGTCGCCTCACCAATCCCCTGTCAGGCCTAATTCGCTGCGAAAATTGCGGTTCCGCCATGATTTTCCGCCCCTACCGTCACCAAAAATACCCCCACCTCATCTGCTGTACTCCCCACTGTCCTACTAAAAGCAGCCGCTTTGCCTACATTGAATCTGCCCTTCTTAGCGGCCTCGACGCCTGGCTGAGTCAATACCATGCCCAATTTTCCAATTACCCCGCGCCAAACAGCAACTTTAGCAGCGTAACCCTTGACGAACATATCCTCCGCAGCCTGAACAAAACCATAAAAGAGGCGGCCTTACAAAAAAATTGCCTGCACGATTTCCTCGAAAAAGGCATTTACGACACGGCCACCTATCTCGACCGCACAGCGAAGCTTACCCAGCGTATCGCCGTAGCCGAAAAAGAAATTCTCGCCGCCGAAAACCGGCTCCAATACGAAAAAGCCCATGCAAACACACTAAACCTCCTCCCTAAGTTGACAAAACTGCTTGGCATCTACCCAAAAACCACCGATGCCTCTTTGAAAAACCAAATGCTAAAGACCGTGCTCCGGTGCGCCCTGTACCGTAAAGACCCCACCCAGCACGGACCGGAGTTTTCTCTAAAGCTATTCCCAAAGTTGCCGCACTAAGAAATAGTAAAAAAGGGAGGGAAGAAAACGCCCGCATTTCTTTCCCCCCTTTTCTATTTGCACCTATGCGTACTGCGAAAGTGCATGAGGATTTCATTTTCGATGCAGCGGGCTGCATAGGTCGCCAGTCTGGTTTTTTTGCCGGAATCAAATGTGTTGATAGCTTTGATCAGGCCAATGGTTCCAATCGAAATAAGGTCATCCACTTCTTCACCGCTATTATCAAACTTTTTGACAATGTGGGCAACCAAGCGGAGATTGCGTTCAATCAGCACGTTTTTAGCCGTTTCGTCGCCCTCTTTCAGGCGTGCCAGATAAAGCTGCTCCTCTTTTTCCGACAGTGGCAAAGGAAATGTGTTATTCGTCAAATATGCCACAAATAAAGAAAGTCCCGTGACAACCGAAGTAGCCAGGGCCAATAAAGCGGACACCAAACCTTTCACCCCCCGTTCAAACTGTGCTTTATTGTATGGGGGTGACACAAGTAACGTGCCTGTAAATATATTCTAAATTTTCTTTGCCCCAAAGCGGGCATCTGCTATGGGCAAACACGCAAAAATATTGTATAATCGCACCAGGAGAGTGATAAAATGGCGTCATATGTTGGCGATTTTGGTATTTTTTTCACCATAGTGCTTGTGGTTGTCTATGTTATGTGGGACGAACTTTTCCCCAATTAGCGGTACCGCGGCAGGCTGCTGCCTCGCCTAGGCAAAATAGATCATAAACGGCTAAAAAGGCTGCGCCGATGACTTTGCTAAGTTTGACAACAATAGCAAGGGGTGTACTGTGTAAATCGAGATACCCCAACTGCCCTCCGGCGTTTACTACGCCGATTACGGCTATGTTTCCCACAGACGGTAGCCGATTTCCCACCGCGATACCTGCTTCAATACCGCCTGCCCAAGCTTCGATATTACCTATTTCGCCGGTTTTCCCTAGGCAGGCATCTACAGCAACAATCAACGGGTTGCTATACCTCGCAAAAATCGTTTGGGTGACTTCCACCAGGTTTCCGGCATGCACGGGATGGTCTAAGTTGCCATAAATATTCTGCACCCCGTTTTCCGCTAAGTAAGTCCCAATAAGCGGCCCAAGCGCATCTCCTGTGTACCTGTCGGAACCAATACACAGAAATACCAAGGGCCGAGAGGTAACTTCCTTTTCGCGGGCCAGCAGACCTAAAAGATGTTCGGTTAATTTTTCACAAACATTGGCATCCGTTACTTTTACAATACCTTTATTAATAAATTTTTTCCCCATTCTATCGCTCCTTCGGCCAGTCTCCATAAAAACTATGCGGCCATCTGCCGAATGTTTCATAAAATGTAAGAGGTTTAATATATAAAAACGCCAATCATTCCTGACCGGTCTGACTGGCGTTTATATTTTCTATAAAAGAGGCGGATTCTGATACTCTGGCCGTTTTGCAGCTGTCGCCAATGCCTCGATGACAAAGCTAATGTGTTCTTTTAAATCTACCCCAAGAGACATGGCTCCTTCGATTATAGTAGCACGGTTAACCGCACGGGCAAACGCTTTGTCTTTCATCTTTTTGACCACCGATTTGGCTTCGAGCGTGTCCAAACTCTTATCCGGGCGCACCAGCGCGCATGCAATAATAAAACCAGTTAGCTCGTCCAACGCGAGCAGTGTTTTTTGCAACAGTGTCCTCTCTTGTGACCAGTCGCGAGCATGTGACTCAACGTCGGTAATAAAATCATCGCTATAATTGTATTTCGTGAGAATTTCTCGGGCATGGTTGGGATGGTCATTAGGGTACAGATCAAAATCTACGTCATGCAATAAGCCCACGGCTCCCCAATATGCTTCATCTTCACCAAACTTTTTCGCATAGGCCTCCATGGCCGCTTCAACCGCCATACAATGTTTTAACAATACGTCACAGGACACATATTGCGTTAATATTTGCCGAGTCTCTGCTTTAGATGTTTGCATAACAAGTCCTCCTTTTTCAGCTATATTATCATTATACCAAAATCAGTCAATTTCTTAAACTATTCACCTATATTTATAACCTTGCGCATAAAATGTGTCGAATGACTTTCTAGCGGAATACGATGGAGGCAATATGAAGGTTATAGCGATTTTTATGGCAGGTATGGGGCTTCTGGCAGGCGGCTTATTTACTATGCGTTGGACATTAACCAAGGTATTTATCCATTCGTTTCATCAATACCTCAGCCAATTAACGCTGACTCCGCTGCGCAGCTTGCTGGTTGGGATGATAGCAGCGGCCTTTATGCAAAGCAGTTCTGCTCTTACACTGGTTACTATCGGACTCATCAGTGCGGATTTGTTACCTTTTGAGTCCGGCTTAGGCATTATCCTGGGAGCTAATATCGGCACCTGCTCAACAGTACAGCTTATGACGGTGTCGATTCCCTTACGTTATCTTGCGACACTTCTTATTTTCTGCTGTTTTTTTGCCTTAGTGTTACCTAAATACAGGTCAATAACGTTATCCCTTACCGGATTATGCGGCATGCTGACTGGCCTTTCTTTCTTAAACGCTTCGCTGGCAAACGCCGTCGAGCTTTCTACTGTATTAACCTATCTAGAAAACGCCTCCCACCAGCCGCTGTTAGGTATTAGCGGTGGTGTGCTCCTGACTTTGCTGTTTCAGTCAAGCAGCGCATCCACTGCCCTGTTGATGTCACTGACCGGGCAGGGACTGATAGATCTGACCGCCGCTGCCTATAGCGTATACGGTAATAATATCGGCTCTTGCATACCGTCTTTATTGGTCGGACTTACAGCCCCCCTGACCGCGAAGCGCGTGGCTGTATCCCACCTCATTCTAAACGTGCTGGGCGTTGTGTGTTTTTTCCCCTTTACCCAACATATAATAAAAATGGCTACCCTGCTTTCCGTAAATTTGCCGGAGCAGGTAGCCATGATTCACACGTTGTTCAATATAATATCGTCCGTGGTTGTGCTGGTGTTTATCAAATCCTTCAGTCGTCTCATTATCTTTCTTGTCCGCTGACAGGGTTAACTCTTCTTGGCTTCAGCCATTTAAATAGTAGACCGTCCGCACCGACAAGCAAAAGCAAATAGATAGCAACGGCCATCATTACGATGGTTCCGCCCGGTGCAATGTCTAAATAAAAAGACAGTACCAATCCCCCCCATACCGAAATCACTGAGAATACTACCGCCCAACCCAAGGTGGCCTTAAAACCAACCCGTAGTAGCTGGGACGCCGCCACTGGAATAATCATCAACGAACTGACCAGCAATATACCTACGATACGCATACCAACCACAACGACAAGAGCAGTCATCATGCTGAAAACCACCCCTACGACGGCGGTATTAATGCCAGCCACTTTGGCTACTTCTTCATCAAAAGACATTAGCATTAGTTTATAAAAACAGCGTGCCATTACTGCGAGAACCAGCAATGCACAGGCTCCAATTAGCCATAGATCCGTTGCGGTAACGGTGAGTATGCTGCCAAAGAGTACGCCGATAATTCCGTTACCGGGCACTTTGGCCATACTGCTGAAAATCACGGCCAGTGCGATCCCACTGTAGAAAAAAATGGCCAACGAGGTATCGGCATACCGGATATGTTTGCGGCGAACAAATTCAATGCCGCCCGCCCCCAACATGGTAACCAGCGCGGCAACAAAAGTTGGATAAATATTGAGTACATAGCCGCCCATGATTCCGGCAAACGCAATATGCCCCAGGCCGTCACCAATCATAGCCTGACGGCGTACTACCACGAATATTCCGATAAGAGGGCAAACTAGCGCGGTAATCAGCCCCGCCACGAGCGCCCTTTGCATAAAATCAAATTGCAGTAATTCCATTTACCTATCACCTGCTTCTTATATCTTTGGATTATAGCAAAAACCCCTGACCAGACATTACTGCGGCTGGTAGGGGAATAAATGCGGCGCACCAATATGGTTATGACGAAACTCCGTACTTTCTCCGTAAAAGCATACCCCATTATTGATACAGGCCACTTTATTGGCTACACGGATAACTTTATCAATATCGTGCGATACAGCGATTATAGTAATTCCCAGATTGCGATTGAGTTCACCCAGCAGACCATATAATTTCGTACCAGTATCATAATCTACGCCACTCGTTGGTTCGTCTAAGAGAAGAATACCCGGATTGATTGCCAGCGCCCTAGCCACCATGACTCTCTGCTGCTGCCCGCCGCTGAGTTCTCCCACCAGACGAGTTCGCAGATCTTGCATACCAACCAGTTCAAGCATGTGGCTTACCACATGACGCTCGCCTTCCCGTTTCATTTTCCTGCCGTGCCGGGAGTAAAGACCAAGGGCGACGATCTCTTCCACCGTCGCCGGAAAGCCTACGGTATTCTGCGCATAATGCTGTGGCACATACCCCATGTTTCCCGCCGCGCAGGCTGTGGGGACATCTTTGCCAGCGATTTGCACCAAACCGCTGTCCGGCTTAATCAAACCGGCGACCATTTTAAGCAGCGTACTCTTGCCCGCACCGTTCGGCCCGACCATAGCCACAAAGTCACCGGCAGCAATGGAAAGTGAGAGATTTTTCAACACAGCATTGTCGCCGTAAGAAAAGTTAACCTCTTTTATTGAAATATCATACATATGTTATCCTCTAACCCTTTATTGTTATTTCCCAGACGCATCAGGCTTTTATTTCACCCTGCTCTACCGCCTGAGCATACTGTCCGCCAAACGCTACTAGCTCGGCGTGGTTGCCTACTTCGGCAATTTTTCCACCAGTCAGATAAAACACCTTATCAGAATCACGAAGCGTAGAAAGACGATGAGTAATGATAAAGGTGGTACGGCCAACGCTGGCATTGCGAATAGCTTGCATGACTTGTGTTTCGGCATAAGCATCTAGAGCCGCCGTAGGTTCATCCAGCAGTAGAATGGCTGGTTCAATAACAATGGCCCTGGCAATAGCAATACGCTGGCGCTGGCCGCCGGAAAGTCTTCCACCCAGTTCACCCACCGGCGAATGGTAGCCTTGCGGCAATTCCATAATAAAATCATGAATGTTAGCCAGTTTGGCAGCCCGCTCAATTTCACTATAGGTAGCGGCGGGACGGCCATACCGGATGTTTTCCAGTATGCTCGCGTTAAACAACACAGGTTCCTGCTGAATAAAACCAATGTGTCCCCTCATGTCGCTGATTTTTAAAGTTTTGATGTCAATTCCGTCAATACAGATTGTCCCCTCATCCGGGTCATAAAATCTAAGCAGCAAGTTGGCAAACGACGATTTGCCCGCACCGCTTGGCCCAACGATAGCAACAACTTCCCCTGGGCTGGCGGAAACATTAATATTTTTTAAAACTTCGGTACCAAGCCGATAGGAAAATGCCACATTTTTAAACTCCACCCGACCATTACAGGAAGGAAGCGGCCGATCGCCATCCACCACCGTGGTCGGCTCAAACTCTAACTCTCTTATTCGTCCCCAGGCAATCATGCCAAGCTTCAAACGCGAAATAGCCTGGGTAATTTTCCCCACTGGCGCTGGTACATTAATAATGTACACAAGGAACGCAAACATACCTCCAATCGTCAGATTTCCGTTCACCACTTCCCGGCTGCCGTACCAAATAATCAGGGTGACGGCAATGGCCGTAAGAAATTCCACCAGAGGAATAAGTAAAGCATTCCATCGCTGCACTTTAAACAAATCCCCGGCCGCTTCGTACAGCTTTTGGCGAAACTTGCCGTATTCATAGTCTTCCCGTACATACCCCTGAACGAGTGATACACTCATAAGCGACTGGTGCAAAAGACCGGTGACTTTGCTTAACGCCTCTTGATATATCGAACCAAAAGCGGCAATCCGTTTATTAAAATACCCCACCACACTAATGGTAAACGGCAGGGTGGCAAAAGTGACTAATGCCAGTTGCCAGTCAAAATAAAACATAACCATCATAATCGCCGCCACATTCAGCGATTCTACCAGCAAATCCGGTATCCCTATGGACACTGCCTGCTGAATGAGCCACAAATCATTGGTAAAATAGCCGATTATGTTACCTGTGGGCGCGTTAATAAAGTACCCATAATCCATAGCATGCAACCGTTTAAACATGTCCTGCCTAAGTTTGCTTACCATCAAGTTTCCGGCTTTTGCCATATTATATCCATAATAATAAGAAAACAACACCCGGATGCCATACAACCCGGCTACACTTAAAACGATCATGTTTAGCTTCGCTAAGTCTCCACCATCGAGAGCATCATCAATTAACGACTTTAGTATCAAAGGCACCGACAATCCAGCTGCCGATGCAACAGCAAAGCTGGCCACCGCCGTTAGTGTCAGTGCCCAGTAAGGTACAGCAAACTTCGTCCAATAAAGTTTGAACATGCAATTAAGCCTCCAAAGCTGACCAGGAGTTGGCCTATAAGTAATTTCTACTACAAAAAACTCTACTATCTTTCACAATATCGCGCTACCTTTTATATCATGTTCGCCAACCGTCTAACCTTATACCAAGGAAGGTAAAAAGCGGGAGGCAAAGCCTCCCGTACTTTTACATCATTCGGCGTGCTCCAATATAACGTGCTCCCCAATAACCGCTGTCTAAACTGGCGATCGCTACCCCCTGACTGGAAGTAGCACTGACAAAATAACCGTCCCCTATATATATACCTACATGGGATACGCCAGAAGCATACGTACTAAAGTATACGGTGTCGCCAGGCTGCAACCGGCTCCGGCTTACCGGACGTCCATAATCATACTGCTCATCTGCCGCTCTCGGCAAATAAATACCATTATTCGCAAAGACAAACCGGACAAAACCGGAACAATCAAAACCGGAAGGACTAACGCCGCCAAAAACATAAGGTACACCTTGATAGCGAAGTGCGGTTTGAACGATACGTCTGACACTCGCTGTTGACCCGGCACGACTCGCCGGAATTTCACGCCCCATTAATGCGCGATAAGTAGCTTCCCCTACAATTCCGTCATCTTCTAAGCCCCGGTCGCGCTGAAACGCTTTTACAGCGGCGACGGTCAAAGACCCAAAATCTCCATCAGCATTTCCTGCATTATATCCACATGCGTTTAACTGCGCCTGAATTTCAGCTACATCCGATCCGCTGTCCCCTTTTTCCAGAGCAGCAGCATAGGCAAAAGTACCTACCAAGCAAAAAACAACAGTAAACACCAAAGTTCTCAGTATCCGACTCAATATGAATCTCCCTTCATTAGCCTCCGGAGTTAGCTGACGGGCTGGGACAGAAGAGTTGCCCCACTTGCTAAAGTTTCGCCCCAAAAAGTGGTTCCCCCGTACCTGAGCGGGATTCGGCTTTTTACGCTCATTATATTCTATTCTCGGTATTTTGGAAATTTCCTTCCTTAATTTCCATTTTTATTCTTAATTTATTCTTTGGGTCGATTAAACTCTTCTCGTACAAGATATAACGGCCGCTGTTTAACCTCTTCAAAAATTCGTCCCACATATTCCCCGATGATCCCGATAAAGAGTAGCTGCAGTCCGCCTAAAAATAATATACTGGCGGTAATTGTCGCCCAGCCGGGCACGGCTTCGTCGGTAAAAATCTTTATATACATAACATGCATGGTTAAGGCAAAGCTAGCCGCGGCGAAAAGCAAGCCAACATAAAACGATATGCGAAGCGGCATTTTTGAGTAAGCGGTAATGCCATCAAGCGCAAAATGCAGCATTTTTTTCACCGAGAATTTGGAGCTTCCCGCAAAACGCTTGGGGGCTACAAATTCCATTTTTACCTGCCGGTAGCCAATGGCGCCAATCATGCCGCGAATAAACCTAGCCCGTTCCCGAAAGCGCCGGAAACTAAGGACGACTTTCCTATCCAACAGTCGAAAATCCGAACCGCCCTCTTGCACCTGCACATTGGACATGGCATTCATGATCCGATAAAACAGGCTGGAAGTAAAATTTTTCAACCAGGAAACTCCTTCGGTGGTTTTCCGTATGGTTTGTACTACTTCAATGCCTTCCTCCCATTTGGCAATCAGTTGTGGCAACATTTCCGGCGGGTGCTGCATATCGCCATCCATAGTAACGACACAATCGCCTTCTGCATGATCCATTCCGCAACTCAAAGCAGTCTGATGTCCAAAATTTCTGGCCAAGATCAGCCCTCGCACCCTGGAATCCTTGGCCGCCAGCCGTTCGATAATCAAAGGCGTCGCGTCTTTAGATCCGTCATCCACAAAAACTAGTTCGAAGTGATACGTCAGCGGCTCCATATATTTCAGCACTTCTTGATAAAACACTTCCATATTTTCTTGTTCATTATACACAGGAACCACTATGGAAACCAATTTCAAGTAAAATCCTCCTTTTTCCCCATTCCCGGTAATTGGGCTGTTTTGCACCAATCTCTGGGCATAAAAAAGTAAGGGATGAACCTAGCTTTCCCGAAATACTATCCCTCTACAACCCACATTATTAATATGGTCTAAAAAATCTACTCATGTACTCCAAAATGCCGGTTTTACTCGGTAATAGAAGGAATATCTGTCCGCAAGGTACGTGCGCCGCGTAAATATATATGACGTATTTCTTTTGCCATCCGCTCCGTATTCCACAACAAAAGAACCCTGACGCATAACGGCAGCCCCTGCTGATGATCGATTTCCTGCGTCCCAAATAACGGCACTTCCGCCCACCCGATGGCTCTCGCCGCCGCAGCCGGGAAACCCGCATTCAAATCCGGAGTTGAGCTAAATATAACGGCCGCAATATCTTCTAAATCAAACTGATTTGCTTCTTGCAATGCGGTTAAAAGTTCAATGACTCTTTCTGTAATTTCTTTCGGTTCATTATCATCAACTGTTATTGCCCCCCGGACACCGCGCACCAACATCTACCACCTCTTTTTGCCATAATATAATATAATTCGCTAACCAATCGTATTTTCCTCTTTAAAAGCAAAAAACCCGGAATAATCCGAGCTTTTTGCTATCTAACTATTTTGCTTCAAAGGTATGGCAATTGGTCTGCTGGCTGGCCCGTGCACTCTCACCGCCGCCGTCGACATTGACTTCAATAGCGGAAGCCGAACATAAGCGTTTTTCGTTATTATACTTACAGTTAGCTACTGTGCATTTTACACCGGATAAAGACATACTATCACCTCCTCATTCGCGGTTCTAGTATACCGACTCCGGCGCACTTTTATACAAGACAGTACTCTTTTTTCAATCAGGCAAACCCAGGCGCTTACGCGAAAATCCGCTGTAGACAGCCCCCAGGGGATTATGAGCCAACACACGGTCTTTTACCGCCAACGCGGAAACGGGCGCCTCGGAATGTAGTCCAAATATCATATCATGTCCTACACAGAGGCCAACGGTAAAGTTTATTTCGGTAGCCACCTCATTAAGCATTTTTGCCTGAATGGCGGGGTTGCACATAATCTCAGCCTTTCTATTTTTATAATGTTCCGGATTAAACTGCTGTTTGCCAACACCGCATATTTTACAGCATACCGAATGTACGGTGAAATACTTTTGAAAGTATGCAGTAATATCTTGGGCTTCGTCGCCCAACCCCATACAGAAGGCAATACCTATGTTTGTACACCCCATAGCCTGAACAAACCTGGCACTTTCTTCTAACCGCGTCAGTGGTTCCCCGTCCGCTTGGGCGGCAGCAAGGATAATTTTTTTGTCTTGCTCCGTATAGGAAGCTTGCACTTGTTCAAAAGTATGTTTGCCGCAATTCTGACCTGTACGGCAGTTCTTTTCCTGACAGCCTGCGCATTGCATGTAAATCCCCTCCAAACTAAAAATTGCCTTTCATGTAAATGCCCAATATGAGAAACTACTCAGTGTCGTCCGATTCGGCATTCTTTATATGTCCACCCATAAACATCTTAATAGGAATATATTTCATTTTGAACTATAGTATTTCCTCTTTCTTTTGCACATAGTGTGTAAATATACCATTATAGCAACACTCAAAACAGGAACCCGGAGCTCTGGGTTCCTGTCCTTATAGTTGTACAAGTAAATTTTTCAGTTTTTCTTGACCGGCTTCCATATCTTCCGGCTGAGCGGCCGCCAACATAGGATAATAAGCAATTTCAATGGTCTCTAGGAGCGGTTTGGTCAAGGTCTGGTCGTAAAAGACACCGTACCATACACCGCTGATTTCACTTTCGAGCCATTCGACCGGCTCCTCGCTGTTCTCAATTTTGATACGTACACCGCCTTGCCCCAAAAGATCACGTATGGTTTGTCGCTCATATTCCGTCAGAGCCATTTTATCAATGAAAATAGTCCAGGTATCCCCCGTTGCTATAAGGTTATCCAATGCCGTACGAATTTCTTCCAGCACAGCTTTGGCTTTTTGAGGTATAGCTTCTTCTTGTTCAGGCATATTCCGCTACCTCCACCTGCCACTCATTAAGTTCTTTTAGCACAGCCTGAACAACGAACTCTATCATATCCGCCGCCACCGGTGTCATGGTAAGACCTAGTTCCAGCGACTCCGGTTCAATACCCATTACCACTACTTTGTCCGGGACCTCGCCCTGCATCTCCAGCACCGCCAGTACATCTTTTATACCCAGCTCATGCAATGAGACTTTCTCCTTGAAATACACCTGAACTTCTTTCCCTCTAAAACGGTAAAAGGTTCCCGGCTGCCCACCGCCGCTAATGGCGTCAACAATAAGAAGCCGCCGCACTCCGGTGATAAACCCGAGAAGCTCAAACCCCAGCGTCCCCCCGTCCAGTACATCTACGTCATCCGGAAAAGAATAGCGGCTAAGCAGTTCTTCAATAACCCTTACGCCAAAGCCTTCATCCTGTAATAGAATGTTTCCGATCCCTAACACTACTGTCTTTGCCATCCGTTATATCTCCTATATCCACAGGTTCATGAGGCAAAAATTTCACCCCGGAAAACATGCTGGAAATTTCGCCTTCCCTGTCCATAAAATCAGCCCTTGCCGCCATATATACATGGACAATGGCGAACAGTATAATCAGCCAAGCCACATAATGGTGGATGATGTGCACGGTATATTCATCCCCCAGCAGTTGATTGACAGGCCCGTATATTTTTGCCCCCCAACTATTGGGCTTAATCATGGTATACATAGCAAAACCAGTAATGATTTCAATGAATACCATGAAATACAAGGCGACGTACGAGGCGCGTGCTAAGGGATTGCGCAGACAAGGTTTATGAGACGATTTGATAAAGGTATAGTGCAAAAAAACATCAAGCAAATCTTCATAATACTGTTTTTTCCAGAAATGTGGAAACAGACGGTCTCCTTTATTACGCCAAAATCCATACGCACGTAAAATAAAGGAAACGGTAAAAATATAAGCGGCAGCAAAATGGATGAAGCGCATGATTTCCATAGACAGCCTGCCAGTAACCGCATAGGTGGGTTCCAAGCCCTGCGAACCGATAAAAAACGGGTCTCCAATATACAATCCGGTAGTAAACAATGTGACAATGCTCAGTACCATCAGCCAATGGAATATCCGCAGAAACGGACTGAATACGTAATACTGTTTTGAATGGCCGCGTTCCATTGCCATCCCTCCTATTTCTTCCCGTAAGGATCGGAATGTACTACCCCAATCGGCTTACCCGCAGTATCATACAGGTGGGTCGAGCAAGCTAGACAAGGATCGAACGAGCGCACGGCTTTCAAGATTTCCAGCGGTTTATCGGCTACTTTTACTTTGGTATCGATCATACAAGCTTCATACGCGCCATGCACCCCTTGACTATCCCTTGGACAAGCGTTCCACGTCGTCGGTACTACAGCCTGATAGTTAGCAGCCTTTCCGTCCTTGATAACAATCCAGTGACTGAGCGCACCGCGTGGTGCTTCCGTCAAACCCACTCCGCGCGCTTGCTCCGGCCAGGTTTTCGGGTCCCATTTTTCCGTGTTGGCTGTCGAAGTATCACCGGAACGAATATTTTTAATAAGTTTGTCAAAGAAATATTTACTTATGTAAGCATTAAGCTGCGTTTCCAGTGCCCGGGCCGCCGTGCGCCCTACGGTAGTAGGCAACCATACCTCCGGCGGTACACTTAGCACTTTGGATACGGCCTCAATCTGGTCAACCACCATTTTTTCCACCCATGTAGGTTGAATAACTCCTTTTTTCACCTTGGTATATACAATAATATATCTGGCTAAAGGGCCGACCTCGGCTGTTTTACCTTTCCATTTCGGAGTTTTAAGCCAGGAATACTTAGCGTTTTCGTCAAGATATTTCCACTGCGTTTTAGTTCCTTCTTTTGGTCCGGTAAACTGCGGCTCTGTATCCCCTTCCCAAGGATGAAGGTCCTTGCCTTTCTCAGGATAACTATACCAGGAGTGATCCACCCCTTCAGCCAAAACTGCCGGATCAGTTATATCCTGGGCAGAAAGCTCATGATACACAGCTTTGTCCAGACCTTGGCCGAAGTTTTCCACTACTCCATCACAGCGGAGCAACAGTTTTTTATGATACTCTCCGTTAGCGATTCCCGAGTATGGTTCATCCGGAAAATCCCCAAAGCCCAGCACCCGTTCCTTAGCCAAACCGCCGCCATCGACATAGCCTTTTTTTACATAAAGCTCACCTATAGCTAATACATCAGGCACATAAAAGGAGTTCACCATATCAATGGTCGCATTGATCGAGGCATCCACTGCAGCAAGCCGTTCCGTATTAATCGGTGCATTCATATCATTCATAGATATGGCACAGGGCATTCCACCAACTATAAAGTGCGGATGCGGATTTTTGCCACCGAAGATTACGTGCGGCACAACAATGTCTCTCTGGCGGTCCAACATGTTAAGATAGTGGGCTACCGCTAAGAGATGCACTTCCGGCGGCAACACCTCGTAATCGGGATGATCCCACCACTGGGCGGAAAAAATCCCTAGTTGACCATTTTCCACGATTTTTTTTATTTTATCCTGCACTGTTTTATAATACGCCGTGGTCGCTTTAGGGAATTCTTTGGGATACGCGTTAAAATTAAAGTCCATCGGCCCGGCAAGCGGCAGACTGTATTTATCTAAAACGGCATTTTGGAGGTCACCGGTAGCTTTCGGATCAGCCTTAAGTGCCGCTACCGGACTTACCCAGTCCAGCGCATGCAAATGATAAAAGTGAACCAGATGGTCATGCACATTTTGGCAAGACAACATGATATTGCGAATAGAGTTGGCGTTCTTAGGTATTTCAATTCCCAGTGCATCTTCCACCGCCCTAAGTGAGGATATGGCATGCATGCCTGTGCAAACGCCGCAAATGCGCTGGACAAACGCCCATATATCACGGGGGTCGCGGTCTTTAACCACAACTTCAAGCCCGCGCCAGGCCGTACCGCTGGATAGGGCATCTTCCACCTTGCCGGTCGCTTCATCAAGTTTTATTTCTACCCGCAAATGCCCTTCTATGCGGGTGACAGGATCAACAACTACTCGTTTCATGCCTTCGGCCCCCCTACCTCTTCATGCTCCCCAGATCTGCGCTTGGATTTCTGAAGAACCGATAATGCGCCATGAGCCGCCACCCCCGCTACCGCGGCACCGCCAACGACCAGACCAATTGTGTCCGCGTTAGTAATGGTTTTTGCCACAGGAATACCAGGCATACGGTCATAAAAGTGATCATTATCCCAAAAACCATTGCTACTGCAACCGATACACCCATGTCCTGATTGAATGGGATACGACAAACCATTCCACCAGCGGAGATTGCCGCACGAATTGTAAGTTTCCGGGCCTCGGCAGCCTAATTTATACAAGCACCAGCCTGCCTTAGAACCCGCATCATCAAACTGTTCGGCGAACATTCCCGAGTTAAAGAACGGACGGCGATAGCAAGTATCATGTATCCGATTCCCATAAAATTGTTTGGGCCGGCCTTGGCTGTCAACAGGAGGCAATTGCCCAAACATAGCGTAATGCATGACAACCCCTGTCAGTACTTCAGGTATCGGAGGACAACCGGGAATTTTTATAATAGGTTTACCACTAACCACCGTATGGACCGCTACCGTATTTGTCGGGTTTGGTTTTGCCGCCTGTACTCCGCCCCATGCGGCACAAGATCCGATTTCCAAAACAGCAGCCGCACCCCGGGCTGCTTCCTTTAACGCGGCCACAAACGGCTTACCGCCAACCATGCAGAAGGTTCCTTCATTTCCGGTTGAAACCCCGCCTTCAACCGCCAAAAGATATTTTCCCTCATACCTTTTCATTACTTCTTCCAGGTGGTGTTCAAAAGGTTCTCCCGCCGCCGCGGATAAAGTATCGCTGTATTCCAGCGATATCATGTTCAAAAGTACGTCCGAAGCCAGCGGAGACTGGGAACGAATAAAGGATTCGTCACAACCTGTGCACTCATGGCCATGAAGCCAAACCACAACCGGCAGTGGGTTTTGCTCCGCAGCAGAAACCACCTTCGGCAGCATAGCCGGAGATAGTCCTAATATACCGGTAATCGTCATACATACTTTTAAAAAAGACCGGCGGCTAAGGCCCCTCTGCTGAAAGAGCCCCCATAATGAGTCTTTACCATCCATTTCTAACTCTCCCTCCCAACTCAAAGTAAACATACGCCTGATTTACCCGGTCAGTGACTAGCTGTATTCACCTGCCTTAATCCAATTATCAGAATATATAATCATTTATTACCACTTCTCTTCGCTTCTCCGTTTTAAAAAACCTTTTTTGGAATCCTAAAGATAGTTAATTATTTACAACTACACCAAGGTTCTTCCGCTAGGAAATCCCCATCGGCGTAATAGTACGCTCTGGCCCGGCAACCACCACATATGTCATCATAACCACATCTCCCGCAGGCTCCGCTGAGTGGCTGGTAACGAAGCTTGTGAAACAAGGGGCTATCCTTCCATACCTCGTCAAACCCGGTAAGCCGAACATTTCCGGCTGTAACAGGTAGATACGGGCAGGGCTGCACATCCCCGTTAGGCAATATGACGCAATAAGAAGTTCCCGCCAAACATCCTTTGGTAAACCGCATAGACATATTTCGTTGTTTTGCCAAACGCATAAACTGGGGTGCACAAGTCGGCTTGAGTTCTATAGGCACTTGCCTCTGTTTATCCAGAATGCGCTCTAATAACGCTTCGTACTCGGCTGTTTTCAATGTCGTCTCTTCTATATTTTTGCCACGTCCGGTAGGCACCAAAAAGAAAATGTGATGAGCAACAGCTCCCAACTCTACCGCGAAATCGGTAATGTCGGTGACTTCCTGCCTATTCCAGGTAAGTACGGTGGTATGAATTTGAAAGGCCAAACCTTCCTCCCTGCAAGCTTTAATACCTGCAAGGGTCTTCTCCCAAGCGCCTTGCTGCCCCCGAAACCAGTCATGACGGCTCTTATCGCCGCTGTCAAGGCTAATACCCGCACAAGCCAATCCAGCTTGTTTAAGTTTTTGGGCCACCTCCGGGGTTATAAGCATGCCATTGGTTCCGATAACCGGACGCAAGCCTACACTTTTTGCATGGCTGATAAGCTCATATATATCTGGGCGAAGAAGAGGCTCACCGCCGCTTAAAATCATAATCTTAAAACCGGCTTTAGCAATCTGACTTAACAACGTCTTGCCTTCTGCCGTAGTTAGTTCATCCGAACGTTTTGTGCCTGCGTCACGGTAACAATGAATACAATTAATGTTACAAGCCTGCGTAGTATTCCAGGATATAATCATTGGATTTACTCCTTCCAATAAATTCATCCTGCGTCTTTTGCCAGATATCACTGAATAATTGTTCCCTGACATTTCCCAGTGTTTTATGTCCCCAAAACTGACAAGCATGCACATTGCCCAATGGATCGACATTCGCCATTTTCTCGCCGGCCGAACAGCCGCCATGCATTGTCAGCAAAGCTTCAATTTCAGGTACCCGCTCAGGCTGTTTGCGTTCAAAGTACTGCAAAATATATATTCCGTCAGCATGATTATCCGTGGTTAGTATTTCTACTTCCACACCCCGTTTGTTAAAATCCAGCGTTTTATCAATTAGCAACTCAATAATTTGACGTTTCTCTTCTGGGCTGGTATCCAGTTCAGCCATATTCTTTCCCCGCCCGGCGTAAACCAGGTGGTACATACAAAACCTTGGTATTTTTTCCTGTTCTACAATATCTAGTATGGCCGGTAAGTCGTGCTGATTTTGTTTATTGACAGTAAACCGTATTCCCGTCTTATTCCCCGCCACCATCGAATTGCGAATGCCTTCCATTGCTGCCTGAAAGCTGCCTTTTTGCCCTCGGAATCGATCATGAACCTTTTCGGTTCCATCTAAACTCACGCCTACATATTGGAACCCGGTCGCTTTTATCTGTTGAGCCATGCCCGGTGTTATGAGCGTGCCATTCGTGGAAAGTACCGGCCGTATCCCCTTTGCACACGCATAAGCGCCGAGTTCGAATACATCGGGCCGCATTAAAGGCTCCCCACCGGAAAACAGCAGTACCGGCACATGCATCCGTGCTAGATTATCAATAAAAGCTTTTGCTTCCTGGGTTGTCAATTCACCGTTATACACGCGGTCTTCCGCTTCAATATAGCAGTGCTGACAGGTAAGATTGCAGCGATTGGTAATATTCCAAACAACAATCGGCGTGGCATCAGACGAAAACTGCAGCATATTCGGCGGTAGCGTCCGCGAATTCCTCCCATACTTAACAAGATCAGAAACTGTGGCCGTTCCGCAAAGTAATTTAGTGCATCCTATCACGCGATAACCCCCAAATAATTCTCTTTATGTGCAAACTGAAATATTTGCAACATTTACCGACTCTTAAGAAAACATTCCATACAAACCGGCTGGTTAGCTTGCGGCTGAAGGGCAATGACGGATACATACTTCACAACCGGTGCAAAGCGCCGGATTATGGAAAAATTCCATCGCCTGTCCATGATCGAAGACGGTTATGGCTTTGTTCGGACATAGCTTATAGCACAACCCGCAAGTACGGCAACCAGAAGAAATAGTAAGACTATAAAAAAGGGCACCGGAAATATGTCCATTGTCGAATTCTTCACTATAGCGCAAAAACCATTGACGCCTAGGCAGTTGCTCGCCAGCCTCTGCAGGTTCCCGTACTATCTCCCTTACAGTAGAAACGGCATCCCCCAACAGCAGGGAGAAAAAATCACGCCGGGATACCACGCGTACCGGACGTTCCATGCTTGCAACCTGTTCACCAATAATTAGCGGCCTTTTTCCAAGTAACGCTAAACACGTATTTACCTCTGCTGTAAGCTTCAGTAATTCTTTCGCCACCAAAAAGCGGCAGCTTTCACAGCCGTCGGTATTCACTACCACCTGCCGGTCGGAACTGGAAGCACAAAATACCAAACTCATGAGTATCCGCGCATCAAGAAATCCTAGACAAGGCCACCGGCTTTCTTTATTCTGACGGTTACATTCTAAAATAACATGTTGCTCTTCGGAAAAAAGCATCTCAATACCAGCAGGCGTAACCATGTCACTAGCTACCGCTTCCGCCGGACAAGCCGCCAAACAAAGACCACAGTCATTGCACCGTCCGGTATCAATCGTCAAATCCTCACTAATACTGTTTTCCCGACAAATTTCACCACAGCGAAAGCAGGTCATTTTTGCAAAGCGGAAGTTCAAACAAGACTCCCGCCTGATAACTACCGACCCCACACCGTTTTGCCCTCCCCTCCCGTTCACTGGCAAGAAAGGCTACTTTTTTTAGCAAAGCAGTTCTTTCCTTATTTCCCATATACCCGAAGCGGCGGTTCCAAGCACCTACTGCCTATTTTTTTGTAGACTCAATCATTGTGGGTTTATCTTCCTTCTCACCTTCCGTAGCCGATTTAAACTCTCGAATGCTTTTGCCGATAGCTTTACCTATATCCGGCAGCTTCGATGGGCCAAACACAACCAGCGCGATAATCAGAATAAGCACTAACTCAGTCATGCCTACATTCCACATAATAAGCCTCCTCTCTACTTTTATATTAATCAAATGGTAAATTTATACAACCTAGTATTCCACGTTAACGAGTACCTCCGGAGTTCCCTTTACCGCTGGAAAAACAATACGAAACACCGTCCCCTCACCGACAGTACTCTCCACTGAAACCACCGCATTGTGGCGATCAATAATTTCCTTGGCAATGGCTAACCCCAGACCGCTTCCCGCTTCCAAACGGCTATGCGACTTATCCGCTTTATAAAACCGTTCCCAAATAAAGGGTAAATCTTCCTCGGATATTCCTTTTCCCGTATCGGCTACCTCCAAGACTACCTTATCCCTTTCACGCCAAACCCTCATAGATACCCTGCCGCCATCCGGCGTAAACTTAACGGCATTGTCAATTAAAATTAAAAGTAACTGCGTTAGTCTGTCGCCGTTTGCACGGATGCTGTTTTCGCCCGCAGCCGCTTCCCACCGGATACTCACACCCTTCTTGTTGGCCATGTTGCCCATCATCTGCACCACGCCATCGACTACTTCAGTCAGAGGTATAGCTTCCTCATCCATCGGATGACTTTGCGCCTGTATTTTACTTAAGTCCAGCAACTCGCGAATTAACTTTTCTAGCCGGACGGTCTCATCGCGCATCAAACGATAATACTTTTCGGCTTGTTGCGTTTCGAGCGTTCCGTCCAGCAACGCTTCCGTATACCCACGAATTATAGTTAAAGGAGTTCTCAGTTCATGAGAAACGTTAGCAATGAAATCCCGTCTGAGCTTCTCCATCCGTATCGTATTACTAACAAACCTCTCCAATTCGCAAGCCAATGTATTAAGCGAGTTTCCTAGTGCTCCCAACTCATCGTCAGTAGTAATAGCAATCCTTGCATTATAGTCTCCGTGAGCCATAGCCGCCGCCGAAATTTGCATAGCCTTGAGCGGACGTACAATCCCGCTGGTAAGCCACCGCACAACAAGTACCGCCAACGCCAGCGCCAATAAACCAATTCCGCCAATCGAATAGTACAGCTGCTTCAAAAACTCATCAATGCCCCGTACCGGAGCATGTAGAATAACCGCCGACTCAACAAAGCCCTCATCATTAACTAGCGGAACACCCACAATAAGCATGTCCTCTTCATACACAGGATGGTGGTAATCACGGATTATTACCTCGCCGGCAAACACCTGATCCAATTCTTTACTAATCCGGTCTCGAAGACCGGCTTGTCCTTTACCGCTCTTTAGACGGCCACTCCGCTCGGTATTTGCCCTCGGGGTTGAAATGGCCACTATATTTCGGGAACCATCAACGACCCATACCCTTGCCCCCAAAATACTGTCAATGCTATTAATAAAGCTTTCAAATTGCACCTGGTCAATCCGGCCATGCCGATAATTATCCACAATAAAACCAATTTCGTATCCCTTATTAATAAGTTCTTTGCTTTTACTGGAAATAAAGTATTCACGCAAAAGAACCGATATGGCTAACGACACAGAGACCAGAACTACGACCGTCAACAAAATATAACTATAGAGCAATCTCCGGTGCAATGAGGCTTTCACGATTTCACCTCAAACTTATAGCCCACGCCCCAAACCGTTTTAATATCCCACTGGTTATTTTCTTCCGCCGAAAGTTTTTGTCTAATCCTTTTAATATGAGTATCTACCGTGCGGGTGTCTCCACAATACGAATATCCCCACACCGATTCCAGCAATTGTTCACGCGAAAACACTCTCCCGGCGTGGGAAGCCATATGCCATAATAATTCCATTTCTTTCGCCGTAAGCGAAACCTCTTTTCCCCCGACTGTGGCCCGGTATTCCCCCAAGTTAATTTCTAATTCCGAAAACCTCAAAACTTCCCGATTCTCCGGCTGTTGCTTTGCCGCCGTCTGCCGTCTGAGCACCGCCTTTCCTCTAGCCACCACTTCTCGCGGATTAAAAGGTTTACCAACATAATCATCCGCTCCACTATCCAATCCGGTAATACGCTCTTCATCGTCACTAAGAGCGGTAAGCATAATAATCGGCACCGCGGAGAACTTACGAATCTGGCGGCAAGCCTCCAACCCGTCAAGCACCGGCATCATTAAATCCAATATTAAAAGGTTGGGATTGAGCTGTTGCACTTTAATAATGGTTTCAGCCCCATCCGCAGCCGTCGCTACGGTAAACCCTTCTTTCCGAAAATATAAAGTCAAAAGTTCCCTGATCTGCGCATCATCATCCGCTATCAGAACGGTTGGTTCCGGCATACGAACGCCTCCTGCCCCATCTTGCTACTACCTTTAGTATATATGATACCTAACAACTTCACTATATAATTTGAAGTAAAAGGCGGGTAACCCCGCCTTTTATAATACGTTATTCAGAGCCGAACTAAATTCGCTTCGTGGCCGGAAACCGACAATGCGGGTTACTTCCTCTCCATCCTGGAATACCAAAATGGTTGGTATGCTCATTACTTTATAGCTTTTAGCCAGATCCTGCTGTTCATCAATATTTACCTTGACCACTGCGGCTTTACCTGCATACTCTGCGGCTACCGCCTCTAACTCCGGGGCAACCATTTTGCAAGGTCCGCACCACGATGCCCAAAAATCGACTAAGACCGGCTGCGTTGCATCAAGTACCTTTTCTTTAAAATCAGCTGAACTACTGATATTATATACCGCCATTATCAGACCGCCTCCTTTTATTCTTCCACTACCTATAGTATGAAGCAAGTTATTACTTTTAAACCACCGCCAAAGGAATCGGATTACTTTTATTGTAAAATAACGTTTCTTAATTGTCAAGAAACTTCCTTTTATTTTTCCATTTTCTCGTATTTCAGTAACAAAAACTTGCCCCTTTACGTACTATATACAACTAAAGATTATCGAAGGAGGCATATCTATGAATCTCCGGAATTTCGGTTCTTGCGGGTTTGGCGGCAACGGTTTTTTTATTGTCATCATCATCATCATTGCACTTTTCTTCTTCTTTGCTGAAGAAGAATCCAGTTCACTATAATCATCAACTTTTTAGCTTACAACACCTCCTTGTTGTCAAGGCCGGAGAATCGATCCCCGGCCTTTAGCCTTACAAAGTCAAAAGGAATCGGCACCCTGTATGGGTATCGATTCCTCATGAAAATCAAAATCTTACATATCTGACATCATGTGGTGTTCCGGCATCATGTGGTGTTCATGGGGCATGCCACAACGTGGACAGCACGTATGGCGGCGATGTTCATACTCATGCCCACAGTGCGGGCATACCTTCACCATCACGTAACAACACTGTTCATACACCTTGAATTTCATTTCTCCCACGCATTTTTTAACGCAGCATTTAGGTCTTTTACATCCATCATAGTACATTATCTAGCATTCCTCCTTTCTATTATACAATATGCAAAAGACCATCAACATGTTATGGTTAATTTTTGCGTTTCTGGTTGCCCTTATCACCTTATCGGTAACACAATCTCCCCCATGCACATACTGTATAGTAAGTTAAAAACAATCTGACAGGAGGTAAGTATTGCATGAGTATTTTTCGCGAACTATTAAATCCCGCTCTAGTCCGAGAATTAGAGCGCGAACTCAATACTGACGTACTGCTCTTTGGATTTGATGGTTTTACTTACTTTGGTAATCTGCAAGCCATTGACGATTGTCGAATTGCCATCTTATCCCCCGCTATAGAAGCGGAAAGCAGCAACGTAGAAATTTTAACCCCCGGCGGCGAGCTTGTTGAAGTAAAATTTGCCCGGGTCGATTTGTGGCAGCTTGTCGGCAAGGGAACCAGCATCGTTTCCGATCCCATTCATTGTTCGCCCCCCAGCGGTCCTGTTGTTTTACAACAACTCGGCCAGGACGCAGAACGTCAGGAAAGCAGCGATCTTATCCGCTGGCTCTTACGCCAGCTTGGCGATGACGTTGCTTTAACGACCTTGGGAGGCTTCCTCTTTGAAGGTACCCTAAGCGAAATAGATGATTGCTTGGCTATTTTGTCGGTGGAAGATGTATTTCTTCCCGGCACCAGTTCCAGTATATCCAGTGACGCTTTACGCTCTGTAGTCGTGAACTTAAAAGCCCTGACATCCGTTTCCGGTTCAACCAGTTAAATGCTTTTTTCATGAAAAGACCCGGTTTAACCGCCGGGTCTTTTTTCATGATTACCAGGGAAAGGAGACATTGCTATGCTTTTGGCTGTCGAATATCTCGGAGAAGTAGGCGTTGGCGTAACCGCGCCGCATTTTTTCCGTGCGGACAACGGACATATTTATGTCGTTAAATTAAAAAACAATCGTCTCGGCCCAACCGTCTTAGTCAGCGAGTATGTCGCTGCCCGCCTCGGACATATCCTAGGACTTTGCTTTCCTCCCAGCGACCTCATCCACCTGTCATCTGAATTCATCCTGCAAACACCACTCTTTTCTTCCGGCGTTGATCCAGGACTGCATTTTGCCTCCCGTTATCTTACTCCAACACAGCACCTCACAAAAGAAACCCTCTCACTGGCCTCTAATGTTAATGAAATGGCCGGTGTTCTTCTCTTCGACCATATGTTTCATAACCTTGACCATATCTCAAACAAGCGCAATCTATTATTGCACCGTGAAGAAACCGGCTTCAAAATATACTCCATTGACAACTCGCATCTCTTCAAAGGAGGGCGCTGGACAGTCGCCAAGCTTGATAAATTAGCGAGAAAGACAAAAATATATACCCAGGGTTTATTTAGGGTTTTACTCAACGATTTCCTTGCCGTGCAAGATTTTCTCCCTTACTTGGATAATGCAAATAATTTGACTGACCCCCTCATCACAGAACTTGTGCAAGATATTCCGGCGGAGTGGCTGACCGAAGAGGACGAACGCGCTGCTTTAATACGGCATATCCAAGCCCGCCGGGACATTGCCGGACAGCTCTTTCACAAGCTTTTAAAACACATTCCGACCAGTCGCGGCGGAACAAAAACTTTTACCCCTCGCGTCATACGACACACCCTAAAAACTAAATAATACCAGCTTTTTCCCAAGCATCACAAAGCCCCTTCGGCAGGCTAAACCGAAGGGGCCAAACAATAAAACCCGTTTATTACTCTTTTAGATTGTTTTCCCGGTACCATTGTATAGTCTTAACCAATCCCGCCTCTAATGGCGTGGCGGCGACAAACCCGAACTGCCGGTGGGCTTCGCCGGTATCGAGACACCGTCTGGGCTGACCGTTAGGTTTCGCGGCATCCCAAGATATCGTTCCGGAAAACCCGGTCAAGCGGATTATCATCGCTACCAAATCCTTAATGGATACCTCCTGCCCAGTCCCCAGATTTACCGGCTGCACCCCTTCATAACGCTCCGTGGCCGATACAATACCTTCTGCAGCATCTTTGACATACAAAAATTCACGACTCGCTGATCCGTCCCCCCACACATTCACAGTAGCTAATCCCTGCTCTTTTGCCTCCAGGCACTTGCGAATAAGCGCCGGAATGACGTGTGACGTTTCCGGGGAAAAGTTATCACCCGGCCCGTATAAATTGGCCGGCATTAAATAAATCACCTTAAACCCATACTGTTTTCTGTACGCCTGCCCTTGGACCAGCATCATCTTTTTTGCTAACCCATAGGGAGCATTGGTTTCTTCCGGGTAACCGTCCCAGAGGCTTTTCTCGGAAAAAGGTACTTCACAATACTTCGGGTAGGAACAGACCGTTCCAATCGCGACAAACTTTCTTACCCCATATATACGCCCATATTCGATGAGCTGCGTCCCCATCATAAGGTTATCATAAAAATACTTGCCTGGATTTTGCATATTGGCCCCAATACCGCCAACAACTGCCGCCAGATGAATAACAATATCCGGTTTAAGCTTCTCATACAACCGAATAACATTTTCGGCCTTGGTTAAGTCATATTCCGCACTACGGGGAACAAATATTTCCGAGCACCCTCTACTTTTGAGTTTTTCCACAACCTGAGACCCAAGAAAACCCGCTCCGCCGGTGACTACCACCCTGAGGTGCTCTAAATTCTCCTCACCAACCCCGTCACACCTTTTATTCAACAGCATGATGCACACCGTACCCTTGACTCAAACAAAAAGCTTCTTTCTCCACTTGCTTTATGTCCGCCTCCACCATTTTATTGACAAGTTCCTCAAAAGATACTTCCGGCTTCCAGCCTAGCTTTTCTCTGATCTTCGACGAATCAGCCACCAGCAAGTCAACCTCCGTAGGGCGAAAATAGCGATGATCAATTTTCACAATAACCTTGCCTGTTTGGATATCTATCCCTTGCTCATCCAAACCCTCTCCCCTCCAGGCAAGATCAATTCCAGCACTTTTGCAAGCCAGTTCTACGAACTCACGCACGGAATACGTTTGACCAGTCCCCACCACATAATCATCCGGTTCCGATTGTTGCAGCATTAGCCACATCGCCCGGACATAATCTGAGGCATGCCCCCAGTCCCGTTTCGCATTCAGATTTCCTAAGTACAGCACATCCTGAAAACCTAACTTAATCCTGGCTATCCCGCTCGTAATCTTACGGGTAACAAAGGCTTCTCCTCTAAGTGGTGATTCATGGTTAAACAATATACCGTTACAAGCGAACATACCATACGCTTCCCGATAATTAACCGTAATCCAATAAGCATATAATTTGGCGACCCCATACGGACTTCGTGGATAAAACGGAGTAGTTTCCCTCTGGGGTATCTCTCTGACTTTCCCGAAAAGTTCACTAGTTGATGCCTGGTAAAACCTCGTTTTTTCGGCTAACCCCGAGATTCTCACCCCTTCCAGCAAACGAAGCGTACCCAACGCGTCGGTATTAGCGGTATACTCCGGCGACTCAAACGAAACCTTGACATGAGACTGTGCTGCCAAGTTGTAAATTTCATCGGGTTGAATCGCTTGCAATAGACGATATACATTAGCCCCATCCGTTATATCCCCATAGTGAAGAAAAAAACGGCCTTCCAACTGGTTAGCCTTCTGGTACAGCTCGTCAATACGTTCTGTATTAGCAACAGAAGTTTTGCGCCGCAAACCATGCACCTGATACCCTTGCGCAAGTAAAAATTCCGCTAGATAAGCGCCATCCTGTCCGGTTATTCCGGTTATTAACGCTGTTTTCACGATATCCGCTCCCTTCGCCGCTCATCACCTTATGGTATTCACGAAGCAGGAACGTTGTGCAAACTCCCACGCAAAAAACCCCGCCTTACTAAGGCGGGGTAAAAAGTACTAGCCAAATTATCTATTCGGGGAGATAGAACTCTCCATTGAAGCGTTGAAGCGCCTTTTCCAGTCCCCGCCTAACGGCGTAGGACTGCTTTACAAAGCCAACCAGTGCCTGGTGTTCCCCGTTTTCCGTAATCACACTATCATACAACGCATAGCCATTATTAATATCCATTACCGTTACATGTAACGGTACCGTAGCCGTCCATCGTTTCAATAAAATAAGCGCATTAGGAAAATCCAATTGCTGATCGGTAGTCACAAATTGAACCTCAGCTCTTACACAATAATCTACACGCATGTTACGCAACGCCGAAACAAGCGTTCCCCAATCCGTGTTGGCATAATCACCAATTCCTTGCATTTGCAGCCTGTCCATTAAATTCTGGCCAGATACAACAATATACCTGTCAGCGGAAAACTTGCCCGCCATAGACTCATCAACCATCTCAGCCGTATACCCACCGCCCCTGAGCGACGAGTTATTAATCGCCGGTAAGATAGCAACTACGGCTTTGGATCCGTACATTCGTGCCTCGACAAGATGTGGTACGAGAGTAAACGAAACTACGGTTAATAAAAAACAGCAAGCGGCAATCAGAGTTCTATGCATAGTTTCACTCACTCCTTGGAATCTGCAATTTTTATAAAAATAAGTTCCAAACACCCATTATGTATATATATTTATTTTGCCATTCACCGAAAAAAACCTTTTATTTTTTATCTTTTTTAACGGTTAATACAAAAACTTTTCCTGGAAATAATTCTTTCCGCCTGCAAAAAAATCGGCCATTCGGCAGTTTTGCCCTTCCGGTAAAGGAATAACCCCCCAAAAAAGAGAACAATATAACATACAGTTGACCACTTACCTTTAGTAAACCTTATGTAACAGTACCAACAAAGAGGTGACATTTTATGATTCGAATCGCGTTAGGCCAAATAGAAATCGTCCCCGGCCGTCCTGATGTAAATTCCGCTTTTATGCTGAAAATGATAGAACAAGCCCGGCAGCAAGGGGCAGACATTATTATTTTTCCGGAATTAGCCATTCCCGGCTACCTGTTAGGGGATACCTGGGAACAACAGGGCTTCTTACGGGAATGCGAAGAATGCGGCCGCCAGGTCATTTCCGCATCCATCGACATCTGCGTAGTGTTCGGCAATGTCGGCGTAGATTGGCAACGACATGGTGACGACGGACGTGTTCGCAAGTACAACGCCCTATTTACCGCTTATCAGGGTAAGCTTTGGGGTAATGACAATTTCCCCTATCCCTTCCGTATTAAAACTCTCCACCCTAATTATCGCGAGTTTGACGATACCCGCCATTTTTACAGTCTGCGCAAACTGGCTCTTGAAACCGGACGGACAGTGGAAAATCTGCTACAGCCAGTTCAAGTTGATTATAAAGATACGAAGCTTACACTGGGAGGCATTCTCTGTGAAGATGGCTGGAATGAATATTACCCTGTTAATCCGGTAGCTACACTGAGCACGAAAAACAAACTAGATGTTATTATCAATATTTCCTGTTCCCCATTTACCTTAGGTAAAAACGACAAACGTAACCGCGTCTTTTCCAAGCAGGCGGCTGCTGCAGGCATACCGCTTGTCTATGTAAACGCCGTAGGCCTTCAGAATAACGGTAAAACCGTTTACACCTTTGACGGATTCAGTTCAGTATATGATGGCCAGGGCCAGGTTATTGCTACATGTTCCACCTTTCAACAAGAACTAAAGGTTGTTGAAATTCCCCCTCAGAGTCATCCCCTTGCCACTTCGGCAGAATCCGACAAAGATGATACTATCGAAAACGTATACCAGGCTTTAACGTACGGTATCCGGAAATTCATGGTCCAAACAGGTCTTAAAAAAGTAGTTATCGGCGTATCCGGCGGTATTGATTCCGCAGTTAACACCGCACTTTTCGCAAATGCCATTGGTTCAGAAAATCTTCTATTGGTCAACATGCCCAGTATATACAATTCTTCAACAACCAAAGGACTATCCGAACAATTGGCTGCCAACTTGGGCTGCTCTTATACAATCTTCCCCATTCAAGAAGCCGTTGACCTTACTATTAAGCAGATTACCTCGACTCCGGTTACCCAATTGCAAACCGGAACCCAATCTACACTGAAAGTGTCCTCTTTTGTCGCCGAAAACATTCAGGCGCGTGACCGTTCGGCCCGTGTCCTTGCCGGCTTGGCCGCCGCCTTCGGCGGAGCCTTTACCTGTAACGCCAACAAAAGTGAACTCACCGTGGGCTATTCCACGCTCTACGGAGATCAGGCCGGTTTTATTGCGGCCTTGGGCGACCTTTGGAAACATCAGGTGTATGCGCTCGGGCAGTATCTAAACACAAAAGTATTTAGTACTCCGGTTATTCCTCAAGGCATTTTCGATATCATCCCCAGTGCGGAACTGTCCTTCGACCAGGCGGTGGAAGAAGGTAAAGGCGATCCCCTTTACTATCCCTACCATGATTATCTCTTTCAAGCGTTTATTGAATGGTGGAACAGGGCTACCCCCGAGGATATTCTTACCTGGTATGCCGCTGGCGAACTGGAAGAACGACTGGGGTGCGAACAAGGTTTAACCATCAAACTTTTTGCCACCCCTGCCGAATTTATCACAGACCTGGAGAAATGGTGGAAACTCTATACCGGCCTGGGAGTTGCCAAGCGCATCCAAGCCCCCCCCATCCTGGCCGTCAGCCGAAGGGCCTATGGTTTTGACCACCGGGAAGCCCAAAACCAACCCTACTTCACCCGCGCCTATAATATATTAAAAACCCGCTTATTAGAAAAAATCTGAAATAACGGAGGCTACTACTATGTATTTTGATAACGCCGAGGGCATGGTTTTTCGTCCGCCCAGCGAAGCTAATAGTTTAATTTTGCGTGTAACCATAGGCTGTTCGCATAATGTCTGTACCTTTTGCGGCATGTATCATGACGTCGCTTTCCGGATACGCCCGGAAGAAGAAATTACAGCCTTGATAGAACGCGCCGCCAACCTCTATCCTTACCAACGAAGAATCTTTCTGGCTGACGGTAACGCACTAATACTACCTACCGAGCGTTTACTAAAAATAATGCACCAACTGCATCAAGCCTTTCCGAAATTGTCCCGCATTACATGCTACGGTGGACCGCTAGATATACTGCGCAAAACACCTGAAGAACTCATCGCCCTTCGTGATGCCGGCTTGCAAATTATTTATCTTGGCATTGAAAGCGGCTGTGATGCAGTTCTCACCGCCGTGAACAAAGGCGTCACAGCCGCTCAGATGAGCCAAGCCGGACAAAAAGTAATCAACGCAGGCATCAAGCTATCCGCTATGATTATTCTCGGTCTAGGCGGCAAAGACTGTACCACCGAGCACGCACGCCATACTGCTAACATCATCAACGAAATCAACCCCACTATGTTGGGGGCGCTAACCCTTATGCTCCACGAAGGTTCCCCCATGCGGACCGCCGCCGAAAACGGCCAGTTTCATCCTTTATCCCCGTTCGAGATTATGCAGGAACTTCATATGCTGGTTTCAGGTATCGAAGTTACGCAGCCCTGCATTTTTCGCAGCACCCATATTTCCAACTTCCTGCCGCTATCGGGAACGCTCCCAAAAGATAAAGATCGCCTTTTAGCAGACATCAACCAATGTCTCACTCATTTCCGTAATCAAACCCGCCCTACCTATAACGCCAGAGAACAATATTAAATGCAAAAGCCGCCCAAGGGCGGCTCTTTTCTTTATATTAACGTCGCAAAAACCTAGTAAGCATCCAAAGCAAACTGGCTATTACCATAAAAAAGACAGCCAGCGGTAAAAAAACGACCACAAACACTACGATAACGGCAACAATAAGAAGCTTTGTAGTCCATTTCATCCGTCCCAGTCCCCAGGTCATATGACTGATATGAATGCCTTGATTAGCCCCTTGTTGCTGATATCGATATTGATAATTTGAGCGGGCATCCGACTCAGTCTCCACAGTGATCCCCTGAAAGTTTTCCCGTTCTTCCGGGGCTAACCGGGTTGCCTCCGTTTCTCGGCACTGACACCTTTCCTCTTGTTCCAGTACTCTCCCACAATTTACACACCGCATCATTTTCTCCCCCCATCACGGCGTAAACAGCGAATAAATTAACCCTTCAGCACTTAAATAACGCGGATCATATTTAACAAGTTCCAGTACTTTAAATAACTTATCACGATTCGTATATACGCTACTTGTTGAAACGCCCAGATCAGAAGCTAATTTCTCAGCGGAAATCCCTTGCGGAGAATTCAAGAGAGCATAGCTGAAAATCACCGCAGCCGCCCAAGCACCGGCTTTCCTTACCATAACCGGGCTCATCTGACAGTAATCGTTCCATAGACGGTCCGCCAAAACCTGATCGTGTTTCGAAAATCCGTATTCCGGCATAATATCACGGAACAACTTACGTACTTCCTCATTAGCCTCACGCTGCTGTACAATAACAGGAAATGTCCGTTCCATCTGATCAAAGGGGGTAACATTCAGTTTTGCCATATTCAGCAGCACATCTACCGTATGCCGGAAGGCCAAGGCATGACGTCCAAAAAATTCCGCCCACGTCGCCCCTGGCTGCTGAACATCAAAAATAGCTTTTTGCCGTAATGTCTCCTCTTTAATACGGCGGCAAAGATTTGCACTTAGTTTAATACTGGTTATACAATTTACCAATAAAGTCTCCCGCGAAAACACATGCCCAAAAAACAGCATTTTTTTCATACCCTTATAATCAAAATCGGGATGAGGCAGATTAAACACTTCATCGGTAAACACATTCACGCACTCTACCCACTCGGGATTAAGAACCCGATTAACAGTAAATACCGTAAATTCGGTATGCAGCAAGTCTTCCATAACTTGCCGCTCTTCTACAGAAAACTCATTCCAACTGGATTGAGCAAATTCCTTTATTGGTTTTTCATCATTCGAAAGCAACCGGTAGTCAAATAAAAAGTAATCCCAAAATTCCTGCCAAAACATGTTAAATTCCCCGGGTTCCGGCTCGGGAATAGGATTGAGCGGCCCAGCAAACAAAAACAAAGCTCGCTGAAAATCCTCGTTAAATTCTTTTTGCTGGAAAAAATTTCCCAGCTTCATCATCAACCCCTCAACGACTTCCCCCACTACGTTGACGAACTCTTCCGCCAGCAAAGAGGAACTTCGAGAAAACAGCAGATTTCCAGTATCGATAAGTTTGACCTTGTCGCCACCGGCGATTTCCTTAGCGGCCTGTTCCAGTTCCGTAGTATCGGCTAACACTTTTTTTAGCGCCAAATGCCTATAAAAATCTAATAATACATTAAAAAAGCGACGAACTGGCTTTAACGTTGCTTTAAAACCTTTTACATGACCAGCGAGCCACTCGATTACACGGCTATACTCCTGATAAGGTATTTCTTCTAAATAATCTGCATTGGTATGCTCTAAATATTTCAAGAACATCTTAATATTATGCCAAATTTCACGAAGTTCCTCATCAGTTGCTCCCTGCCAAGCATTCTGACGTAAATACCCTTCCACCCATTCACGGCTTATAGGCAAGTCTTCCTCTGTTTCTTTTTCATAGAAATAGCCAACTTCTTCATACACATTTTTCATCAAGACTAAGAATCTCCTTCAATACATGACAACACTACGGATATCATTATACCATTTTTCGGCGTTTGCTACTACCTGTCCAACCTGAAACCAACTCTTTTACATAGTTTTTCCAGTTTGGTGCTAGCGCCTTCTCATCCCTATTATTTTCAAAAAACCGCAAGCCAAGCGGCTTACGGTTTTTTTAGTCAAATACTTCTTACTACCGGTGCCTTGGGCGTCGGGCCTTGGGCGGGCCGATAATTTCAGAGAAAATAATACCATTGACTACATCCGAGTGGGTAAACTGTCGTGACCCGCGGATAACAAAGTCCTCCTGCACTTTGTTATCCGCCCCTCCCACTGCAGCAGCAGCGCGATCCGCCACAGAAGCATAGTCCGGTTCCGAAAGATCGATAGGCAAAACGGCTTCTTTCGGAGACCGTATTTGGGCATTTGGAGGTTCCGGAACACGGGGGGGAATCTCCGGATACTCATATTCCTTTTTCTTATAGCTTTTAAACAGCAAAGGTATCCCATAAATAATCAGCATACCGAAAATAATACTAATTACGTGGCCAAAAGATTTCTCCATGATTCATCCCCTACCTATTTCGCAGGTGTTTCATTTTTCCCCGTCGGAGCCGCCGGCCCTGTCTTGGCAATAGTTTCTCGCATTTCGGTATCCGCCAGAATATTGTTCATATTATAGTAATCCATGACTCCCATTTTTCCTTCTTTTAGCGCCGTCGCCAGCGCATGAGGCACCTCGGCCTGTGCTTCGACCACCTTAGCCTGCATCTCCTGGGTATAAGCGCGCATTTCCTGTTCTTTAGCCACAGCCATTGCCCGTCGTTCTTCCGCTTTAGCCTGCGCTACCCGCTTTTCCGCCTCAGCCTGGTCAGTCATAAGCTCCGCCCCGATATTTCTTCCCACATCCACATCAGCGATATCAATCGACAAAATTTCGAAGGCAGTACCAGCATCAAGCCCCTTTGCCAGAACCGTCCGAGAGATATAATCAGGGTTTTCCAGCACATCTTTATGATCCTTTGAAGACCCGACATTCGTAACAATTCCTTCACCCACGCGAGCAATTATAGTTGCCTCCCCGGCACCGCCGACAAGCCGGTCAATATTAGCCCGCACCGTTACCCGGGCTTTTACCTTCAGCTCAATGCCGTTTTTCGCCACCGCAGAAACAAATGGTGTTTCTATTACTTTGGGATTAACACTCATTTGGACGGCTTCGAGAACATTGCGTCCTGCCAAATCTATAGCTGCTGACCGTTCAAATGGCAGACTAATCTGTGCCCGGTGTGCCGCAATCAAAGAGTCAATCACCCGGTCAACATTGCCCCCTGCTAGAAAATGCGCTTCTAATTGGTTTACACTAATTTCAAGCCCTGCTTTATTCGCCTTAATCAGCGGCAGAACAATCTTCGCCGGAGGCACCCGCCTTAACCGCATACCAATCAAATTAAAAATCCCTACATGAACACCAGCGGCCAATGCCGAAATCCATAAACCCAGTGGCACAAAATGCAAAAACAGCACTACCGCCACTATAAAAATTACCACTATAAAAATACTACCAATCATAAGAGCCTCCTTTTTTTCTCTCGCTATTTATTTACTGTTCTTACCACAATCCGATTCCCGTTAACAGCAACAACGCGCACCGGAATCCCTGGAACAACATATTCCCCTTCCGAAACAACATTAAGATGTACTCCGTCAAACTCGGCAACGCCTGAAGGGCGAAGTAAAGTCAGTGTCATTCCGGTACGACCCATATACGAAACATAATCTTCACTGGAAACATACCCCGTCCCCGCCGTAGCCGCGTTTGTCAGTACAAATTTGGACCATACACGACTTGACGGCAATTTCTTCAGCAACAGTAAAAATACAAGTATTGCCACTACAAGACTGGCGGCTAGAAGATTCAGCGCCATCGCATCAGCTCCCAGCGTCAGAAAAAAGCTGCCTAAAATCATTAGCGTTCCTATTGCGCCAAACAGACCTACACCCGGACTATACAGTTCGGCGATAAGAGCTATGACACCACCGGAAAATAACAGAATCTCCATCCATCCGGCCAACCCGGTTATCCACTGACTGACGAAAAACAGCAGCGCGGCTAAAATCGCTATTCCTCCGGCAATTCCCGTACCGGCAGTCTTTATTTCCGCCATAATACCTAAAAAAATAATAGTGATAAGCGCCGATTTCACTAAAGAACTTGATAACCAGGCTGCCAGCTTTTCCTGCCACCCCAACGAGTATTCGAGCACTGCGGCATCAGCCAAATCGTAACTTGTCAGCACCTCTGACCGGGAAGCGGCAATTAAATCGGCATACCCCACTTTCAAAGCCTGATAATCCGTAAGCGCCAGAATCTGTCCAGGATCCGCATAGCCTGGAAGCCCCTGGGTTTTGTCAACCATTGCCTGAGCAACCGCCGGGTTTCGACCGGTTTTATTAGCGGTCGCCGCAAACTCGGCTTTAAGAGCCGCTATTGTTTTCTCTGTTGCCGGAATAGGTTCCGCCGCCCCTATACTCCCCCCGGGAGCAATTACAATTTTTTGGTGCGCGAGAGCAATGAGCGCACCGGCCGACCATGCACGATTTTTTATATAACAAATAGTCAGCATCGGCGATTCGCTTATCATATCCCTGATTTTCGTACCCGCGTCCACTAACCCACCAAAGGTATCCAATTCAATAAGCACCGCCTGTGCCTCTTTCTCTTTTGCCTCTGTCAGTGCCTTATGAACAAGCGCCACCTGTCCGTCATCGATTTCGCCTTTAATGTCAATAACAACGACCGGTGCCTTGCTTGCATACGCTAAGGAAAAAACGTTCAAGAGAAGTAAAACACTTATGCATATTAGCCACCTTTGCTTTGCGCCTCTCATTTTCTCCTCCTGTTTCCTCTTATAACCAGAAAACTTCTTCATTTTTTCCAAAAATCCTTTTAATATCTATCAAATGGCAAATTATCTGTATTTTTCCAATTATTTCATCATTGAAACTTTTCTTTTTCCCCTTGACTTAGCTTATTTTATATGCTATTTTTTTACTATACCAGTGAGGCATCGACAAATTTCGTGTTAAATTTCTAATATACTACATTGCAGATTACACAGTTAATATATCCCGCAAAAATTATAATATGATTTCAGCAACTTATTTCCAGTATTTCTATTCTTATTCTAATACTATAGCCAGTAATGACTGCTGTTTCACACATAATAGGACAAGCTTCGGCTTGTCCTATTATGCTTTGGTTATCTAAAAAGTATAAAAAGTAAACCCGGTATCCGAAGGACACCGGGTTGTGTTTATTGATTTAGCAATTCTTTAACAATGGTATTCACCAGTTTACCATCCGCACGACCTTTGACCTTAGGCATAAGCAAGGCCATAACCTTGCCCATTTCCTTGGGGCTAGAGGCTCCGGATTCGCGAACCGCTTCAACGACCAGTACTCTTACCGCCTCCCCATCTAACTGTTCCGGGAGGTATTTGAGCAATACGGCAATTTCCTGTTCAAGGGCTTCAACCAAATCAGGCCTATTCCCTTTTTGAAATTCTTCCATAGCGTCCCGGCGCATTTTAACTTCTTTTGCCAAGACGTCTAGAACTTCCTCTTCACTAAGATCCTTCTTGCGATCAATCTCAGTATTTTTAATACTAGCACGAACCATGCGTATTACTGAAAGCCTGATTTTCCCCGCTTCCTTATCCCTCATGGCCTGCTTCATATCTTCAGTCAATCTCTCTTTAATAGACATATTAAAAAACCTCCGAAACTATTTGAACTTGCGCTTGCGCGCCGCTTCGGATTTCTTTTTGCGCTTTACACTTGGTTTCTCATAATGCTCGCGTTTTCTTACTTCCGAAAGAACTCCAGCCTTTTGGCAATTACGTTTAAACCTGCGAATGGCACTATCCAATGTTTCGTTTTTACCAACTTTGATTTCTGACACCTAATCTCCCTCCCTCCACACAGACCTCGGGAAGCTACTGTTTGGCTTATGGGTTTACCTAAAAATTATACACAAATACTCCGACTTTGTCAATATTAGCCTGGAGGCCATTCCATAAACCTTCCGCCCAACAAATGGAAGTGCAAGTGATGCACAGTTTGCCCCCCATTGTCTTTGGTGTTGACTACAGTGCGAAACCCTTCATCGGCAATACCAACCTCCGCAGCAATTCGAGGTATAACTGTCATAATATGACCCAATAAAGGGGCATCTTTCCCGTCTACTTCCGTTATATTGTCAATATGACGTTTAGGAATGACCAGGACATGAACAGGCGCTGCAGGATTGATGTCGGGAAAAGCGATTACATATTCATCTTCATAAATTATTTTTGTCGGAATCTCCCGGTTTACAATTCTACAAAAAATACAATCTTGCTGCATAATTCACCTCCTCTCATTCCTTGCTGCAAAAGTTTATACTTACTGGTCTATGTATAGATAGTTCGCCTTGCATTAGCGGATATCCTGCCATAGTTTGCCCTTTTGGAATATTTAGTAAGATATTATCCCCCATACCCCATCCTGGTATATTTCCCCCAATATAACAGGTAGAAGATGGCCGTGAGGTGCTTGTTCACCCGTATAGACCCGGATATAGTTTCCGGTTAAACCTTCTACCGGGTTCGTCTCCTGTCCCTCAGGCAATATGAGCATCTTGCGCCCAAAAAACTGCTCGCGAAAGGCAACGCTTTTTTTCGCCGCCAGCTGCTGCAATAGGCCCGCCCGGCTTTTCTTTTCGTTTTCCGGTATTTGATCGGAAAAACTGGCGGCAGACGTTCCTTTACGCTTTGAATAGGGAAATACGTGGATTCCCGCAAAATTCATTTTTTCGACAAAAGCCAGTGTATTGGCAAACATTGTCTCAGTCTCGCCCGGAAATCCTACAATTATATCCGTTGATATAGCAATATCCGGCACCTTGTCCCGAATGCCAGCCACTAAATCCCAGTACTCTGTCGTAGTATAGTGACGATTCATGGCCTTCAGTACAGTATCATCCCCTGACTGCAACGGCAAATGCAGATGAGGACACAACCGGTCATCGGCTATCATAATGTCGATTAAGGCATCGTCCACTTCCACCGACTCAAGTGAACTCAAGCGCAAGCGTACAAGCCCAGGTACATCAAGAATTCTCTTAACCGCTTCGGTCAGTGACAAATTCGGACCTAAATCACGGCCATACGCACCCAAATGAATGCCGGTAAGTACGATTTCCTCAAACCCGGCTTTTACTAATTTATTTACCTCACGCACAATACTGTCGAGCGGACGCGAACGAAGCGGTCCTCTGGCATAGGGTATAATGCAGTACGTACAAAAATTAGTACAGCCCTCCTGAATTTTAAGAAAGGCTCTCGTCCGGCCCGGGGCCGAAAAAAGGGGAATATCTTCAAACTCACCAGTGGCCATAATGTTGCCCACCAGCGTAACTTTTTCCTGTTTTATCTTAGCATTTTCCACCAATTCCACGATACGGTGGCGCTCTTTGGTCCCAACCACAACAGTTACCCCTGGTATTTGGGCTATCGCCTGCGGTGATAATTGGGCATAACAGCCGGTCACCACAATGACGGCCTGGGGGTTCAACCTGGTTGCTCTCCGGATGAGCTGGCGAGATTTCTTCTCACCAAGATGTGTTACAGAGCAAGTGTTAATGACATAAAAATCGGCAATCTCATCAAAAGCAACGATTTCATAGCCCCGCTCACGAAATAATCCGGCAATAGTATCCGTCTCAAACTGATTTACCTTGCACCCTAACGTTGTCAGCGCCACACATGGCACGCCGGTCCCTCCCTACATCCATAGCCTAACCTAAATCTCCATTTTGATACATGAGTATCGCCACTGCTGCCAGCGCTGCCGTTTCGGTTCTTAAAATCCGTGGACCTAACGTAGCGATATGCGCACTGTGAGATTGGCATAGCTCAACTTCCGCCGGGCTGAAACCACCCTCTGGTCCTATGAGTAATAAATAAGAACGGGCCGTCAAATTACTTAAGATTTCTTTAAGCCCCTGCCTGGCATCGCCCTCGTAAAGCATAATAACGGCAGTCTCAGGATCAACCGCACTCAATATTTCGTCTAACGTCTGAACCGGAGCAATTACAGACACCCTGTCTCTGCCGCACTGCTTGGCCGCCTCCTGGGCAATCTTTTGCCAGCGTTCCACCCGCGTTCTTCTTTTCGTCTCATCATACTGAACTGTGCTAAAACGGGCCACCATGGGAATTATGCCGCAAGCGCCAAGCTCAACAGCTTTCTGTACAATATACTCCATCTTATCGGCTTTAGGTAGTCCCTGGGCCAGCCAGACTTCAATAAGCGGCTCATGGCGCTCATTGATTTTCTCCAGCAATGAGGCTTCGACCAGCGTGGTTTTTACCTGTCGCAATAAAGCCCGGCCCACTTCACCGTCCTTGCCTACCACAAGAATTTCATCTCCCGGTTCCAGACGAAGAACTTGTCCAATATGCTTCGCGTCTGGTCCAGAAATGGTTATATCTTGCTGCAATACATCATCAAGGAAAAAGCGCCGCACTTTACTAGCCTCCCTTGCGGGCCATAATTGTACCCCAACCGCCTTCCTCGATAGCCTTTTCCAATACAAGGCCGTTTGCCGACAGTTCCAAAAGTACTTCTCCAACCCGTTCAACTATGATTCCACCGGCAATAAAATAACCGCCGTCGGCCAGCCGCTCCGGCACATCCGGCAACATACGAAGAATAATATCGGCTATAATATTGGCCACAATAATATCAGCCTTTCCGCTAATGCCTGTCAGGATATCTCCCTGATTGACCATCACCTGCGAATCGACCTTATTAAGTACAACATTCTCACGAGCTACCCGAACCGCAACCGAATCATTGTCCACCGCAACTACTTGACGGGCTCCAAGTTTAGCAGCAGTAACCGCCAAAATCCCTGAGCCGGTTCCGACATCATATACCAGGTCGTCAGGTTTAACAATATCTTCCAACATCCGAATGCACATAGAGGTAGTATGATGGCTCCCTGTACCAAAAGCCATCCCAGGGTCAATTTCAATGACCAGCTCCTCGTCCTGCTTAACATATTCTTTCCAGGTAGGCTTAATTACCACCCGTTCGCCTACTTTGACAGGAAAAAAATATTCCTTCCAGGCTTCCGCCCAATCCTCTTCCTGTACCTCTCTCCGTTCTACCCTACCTATCTGTTTTTCTATGTTTTTCTCGAGATCTTTCAGAGCTCCACTAAGCTGCCGAATTTTATCATCAAGACAATCGTCGACTGGCAAGTAGGCTTTTATTGTCACAATATCATTTTCAATCTGCTCCGGGATATCGCAATAATCCCAAGCACCTGAACGTCTATATGTATTAATCAGGGCAGGATCCTCAATCACTACACCAGAAGCTCCCAACTCGTGAAAAATATTGGCCACCGCTTCGGTGGCCTCATTCAGGGTCTGAATACTCAGTTCAGCCCATTTCATCCACAATCGCCTCCTGTTATGCTATTGCATTCCCAGGGCGTCTTTCATTTTTTTGAAAAACCCCTTTTCCTCGGGATTAATATCTACCCCGCCGGCTTTTGCGAATTCTAGCAAAAGTTCTCGCTGACGTTCCGAAAGCTTTTTGGGAGTTACCACTTTCACCCTGACGTGCTGATCTCCCCGACCTTGCCCTCGAAGATGCTGAATTCCTTTATCTTTTAGTCTGAAGGCGGTACCCGACTGTGTTCCCTCGGGAATGCGGAGGCTGACTTTCCCCTCCAGTGTAGGCACTTCAATTTCATCGCCGATGGTCGCCTGTACAATACTTATAGGAACTTCACAAATGACGTCGTCCCCTTCACGTGTAAACAGTTTATGCGCTTTTACAAAAATATAAACATACAAGTCCCCCGGCATTCCGCCGCGAGTTCCGGCTTCCCCTTCATTGGCCACTCTTAAACGAGCACCGGTATCCACCCCGGCCGGAATTTTAACCTTGATTCTCCGGCGGTTACGCACTTTGCCTTTTCCGTGGCACTCTTTGCAAGGGGTATGAACAATTTTTCCTTCCCCCCGGCAGCGGTCACAAGTAGTAACCGTAGCCATACGCCCCAACGGAGTGTTACGAACCACCTGTGTCTGTCCGGTACCACGGCACTGCGGGCATACTTCAGGCTGAGTACCAGGTGCGGCCCCCGAACCATTACAGGCAGAACACTCTTCCGTGCGCGGTACGGTGATTTCAGTTTCCAGACCAAAGGCGGCCTGATCAAAAGTCATTTCCAAATCATAACGAAGGTCATCGCCGCGTTCCGGGCCTGCTGGACGTCCACCGCCAAAGCCGGATTGACCGAAAAACATGTCGAAGATATCATGGATGCCACCGCCGCCGCCGCCAAAGCCGCCGAAACCACCAAAGCCGCCCTGTCCGCCGCCCTGTCCGCCATCAAACGCAGCATGACCAAACTGGTCATATTGCTGTCTGCGCTCCTGATTAGACAGCACCTCATAGGCCTCATTTACTTCCTTGAATTTTTCCTCGGCTTCTGCGTTGTCGCGATTTACGTCCGGATGGTATTTACGCGCCATTTTACGGAACGCTTTTTTCAACTCATCCTCAGATGCTGTTTTCGGAACGCCAAGTACTTCATAATAGTCTTTTTTACTCACGTTACACCACCAAACTATCCAATTGGCAAACAAGAGCCAGTGCCGATCGATATAAGGTGCCTGCCAACAGGCAGGCACCTTATATCGATCGGCGCCCAGCACTATTTATGTTTTGCCAACCGGTATTCTATGTTGTTATTTCTTTTCGTCGTCAACAACTTTGTAGTCCGCGTCTACTACCGTATCATCCTTGGCAGCTCCTGCATCAGCACCTGGTGCTGCTTCCCCTTGCGCTCCAGCCTGGTTGTACATAGCCGAAGTTAATTCATATAACGGCTTAGTCAATTCTTCCGTTGCGGCCTTAATCTTTTCCAAATCCGTTCCGGTTATAGTTTCTTTTAATGCAGCGATGGCCTTCTCGACTTTTTCCACCAAGCCCTTGTCAGCCTTGTCGCCCATATCTTTAACGGTTTTTTCTGCCTGATAGATGAGAGAATCCGCATTGTTACGAATTTCGACCTCATCCCGCCGCTTTTTATCTTCGGCGGCATGAGCCTCCGCTTCTTTCACCATGCGTTCCACTTCTTCTTTCGGCAAACCGCCGGAAGAAGTAATGGCGATTTTCTGTTCTTTACCGGTTCCCAAATCCTTCGCGCCTACATGGAAAATACCATTGGCGTCAATATCGAAAGTAACCTCGATTCTAGGTACTCCGCGCGGTGCTGGAGGAATACCGGAAAGTTCAAATCGGCCAAGAGTTTTATTGTATGTCGCCATTTCACGTTCACCCTGAAGCACGTGAATATCAACCGAAGGCTGATTGTCAGCTGCAGTAGAAAATACTTGGCTCTTTGAAGTAGGAATCGTGGTATTACGCTCAATAATCTTGGTAAATACCCCGCCAAGAGTTTCAATCCCCAGAGATAACGGCGTAACATCAAGAAGCAGTACATCCTTCACTTCGCCGACAAGAACACCGGCTTGGATAGCCGCGCCGACAGCAACGCATTCATCAGGATTAACCCCTTTGTGAGGATCTTTCCCAAGAAACTTCTTAATTGCTTCCTGTACTGCCGGAATGCGGGTAGACCCGCCCACAAGAATAACCTTATCAATATCTTTCACATTCAGACCGGAATCATTCAGTGCTTGACGGGTCGGTCCCATGGTTGCTTCCACAAGGTCAGCCGTCAACTCTTCAAATTTCGCCCTGGTTAAGTTGATGTCCAGATGCTTAGGACCTGTTTGGTCAGCCGTAATAAACGGCAAATTGATATTAGTAGTCAGCACGCCTGAAAGTTCGATTTTTGCTTTTTCCGCCGCTTCCATCAGACGCTGCATAGCCATACGATCGGAAGAAAGGTCGACACCCGAGGTTTTCTTGAACTCGGCAACCAGCCATTTCATAACTTTTTCGTCAAAGTCGTCTCCGCCCAAACGGTTATTACCGCTGGTTGCTTTTACTTCGAAGACACCGTCGCCCAGTTCAAGGATGGATACGTCAAAAGTACCGCCACCCAAGTCAAATACCAAAATGGTATGATCCTCGCCTTTATCCATACCATAAGCCAGTGCTGCCGCCGTAGGTTCGTTGATAATACGGAGCACTTCCAGTCCGGCAATGGCACCGGCGTCTTTGGTTGCCTGCCGCTGACTGTCTGAAAAATAAGCCGGAACAGTAATAACAGCTTGCGTTACCTTTTCGCCAAGATACGCTTCTGCGTCAGTTTTCATTTTTTGCAGAATCATAGCCGAAATTTCTTGCGGCGAATAGTCTTTATCACCAACACGAACTTTATAGTCGGTTCCCATATGGCGTTTAATAGAACTAATAGTCCCGTCCGGATTGGACACTGCCTGACGTTTCGCAAGTTGCCCTACCAAACGTTCACCATTCTTTGAAAATCCAACAACGGAAGGTGTTAACCGGCTGCCTTCGGCGGTCGGAATAACCACCGGTTCGCCGCCTTCCATAAACGCTACAACTGAGTTAGTTGTACCTAAGTCTATCCCAATTACTTTTGCCATACTACTTTCCTCCTAAGCAAAATATCTTTTCTAATACTTTTAACTGTTGCAAACAACCTTAACCATGCTGGCTCTAAGTACTTTGTTATGAGCCATATAGCCTTTTTGCAATTCCTCCACGATGATTCCCTCCGGCTGGCTAGGGTCTTCTACCCGCATAACCGCTTCGTGCTGCGCAGGATCCAGCATAACGCCTACTGCCTCAATCGGTTTAAGGCCGAAGCCTTCCAAAATCTGCACGAGTTGACGATACACCATATCCACGCCAGTCAAAAGCTGCCCTGCATTTTGAGTTGCCCCGGTGGAAAACGCCCGTTCGAAATTATCTAAAACCGGGAGAAGCTGATTGATAACTCCATTAGCCACAATTTGAGACAATTCTTCTTTCTCCTGGCGGGTGCGTCTGCGGAAATTATCAAAATCAGCCTGCAGCCGCAGGATACGGACATTCAGTTCTTCTAACTCCCGATTCTTTGCTTCCAGATTCTCAAGCACTTCATTCATTTCGTCCCGACTGAAGCAAATTTCCGCCTCAGCCTGAGCCGTGTTTTCCTGGCTTTGTACTTCTTCCTCAATAATATCTTCAGTATTCTTTTCAGCCATTTATATACTTCACCTCCTAAAAGTCCGGCATTGCCGCCGTATTAGCGGCTCCGGCAGGCTGATTTGCGCCCGCCCCTTCTTCTTTTTTCTTAATGATGGTATCAATACGAAGTATGGCTACCGCCACTTCTCCGGCGGCTTTTACCGCATGCATTTTAACCGTAACAGGGTCGACAACACCCAAATCCAGCATGTCGGCTACCTCACCGTTATCACAGTCGACCCCTAGTGAATCCATGTCTTTGTCTCCTTGCTCGGCCATAACTTCCTCCACCTTTTCCAGCGGATTAAAGCCGGCATTTTCAACAATCTGAGCCAAAGGATGTTTAAGCGCACTAGCCACACAGTCCACACCGTAAGCCGCCATACCCTTAACATGTTCTCTGGCCTTAGCTAGAGCACGTGCCACGGCGATTTCAACAGATCCACCTCCCGGAACATAGCCGCCTTTTGCTGCAGCTTGAACACTGGAAGCCGCGTCTTTGGCAATACGCTCCCTTTCTCCTACCACTTCCTGAGTAGCAGCACCCACTAAAATAGTAGCCATAGGTTTGCCCTTGCCGCCAACAATGCGTACTTGCTCCAGTTTCTCGTCCTCGTATACCTTTTCTGCATAGCCCAGGTATTTTTCCAGATCCGTCATTTCTTTTTTCAGGCCGGTCCTTTTAATAACTCTGGCACCTGTATGTTCTGCCGCCCGGCGCATATCCTTCATAGCAACACGCTGAACGACCATGATTCCAGCGTCAGTAAGTGCTTCTTCTGCTGATTCATGCACGCCGCGGTCAACCAAAACCACATTGATCCCCAAGTCAATGATTTTCTTAACATTGCTTTTAAACTCACTTTGCAAATCAATATACCGGTTAAAACCCGCATCTGTACGGAGCGCCTCATCCTCAACTTCTTCCGGTTCAAGCGCATCATCCACTAACAGCAGTTTAACATCCTTCGCCTCTTGGGGCATATCTTTCGTCATCCGCTCTTTGTCAACAATAACGCCAAGAAAGACCTCGTTTTCCGCCCCTTCTTCCGCAGTAATTATATCGGAAAGCTTGAAGTTCGCCTCATTTAACTTTTCCATCCCTACCAGCCGGGCAGCAGCGACAACCAACTGCGCAATATCGCTATGTTCGCGTCCGGCAATCGTCGCTATCTTTTCAAGTACAGGGTCTTCCATATCTCGAACCTGACGACCACGTTTTTTGACTTCTTCCAGCGCGCAATTAATGCCGTATTTTATCCCTTCAATCACTCTGGCTACCGGCACACCCCTCGTTACCTGGGTAACACCTTCTCCCACCAGGCCGCCTGCCATAATGGTAGCTGTCGTAGTGCCATCACCGACCTCCGACTGCTGCGCTTTTGCAATATTAATCAACATTTTAGCGGCCGGATGATTTACATCCATCTTGTCTAAAATGGTCACTCCATCATTCGTAATAATCACTTCGCCAAATCTATCTACCAGCATGGTATCAAGGCCTTTAGGTCCTATCGTGCCCTCAACCGCCGCCGTAATTGCCCTAACGGCATTGGCATTGGTCAATAGCGCGGCAAGGCGCTCATCCACTTCGGCGCCGCTTCCCGCCTGTTTTAAATTCATGCGGTTTCCTCCAATATAATATTATTACCGGATATATCCTATGTATAATATAGCGGGCGCAAGGCAGACCCCTTGAAGGTCTGCCAGCCCCTCTGCTAAAGCTTATATTTCTTAAGCATCTCACCAAGATGCCGGTTCATAAATTCCATTACCGTGATAATTTTGCCATATTCCATACGCGTGGGTCCCAATACCGCCATAGTACCGATTACTTGCCCCTCAATCCGGTAAGTCGCCTGCACCATACTGCAGTCTTTTATGCCGCTGTACTTGTTTTCCTGACCAATGGTAACTACTACACCATCACTATCCTGCATGTGAAGAATATCGCATAACAATTGCTCCTCTTCCAGCATAGACAACAGTCCCTTAATCTTTTCCACCTCTCGAAATTCCGGCTGGTTTAAAAGCTGCGTCGTTCCGCCTAAATATACCTTTTCCCCGCCTTCTGCCGCTAAGGCCTGTCGCAAAACCGCCAAAGCGGATTCGAAAAGAACCGGATTAGCCATAATATCTTTTTTGGCTTCTTTTAAAAGGGAATTTTTTATTTGGTCGAACAATAACCCGGCTAATCGGTTATTCAAACCATTTGCAATTTCCTGCAAATCTTCCAGCGAAGTATCGGTCGGAATATCGATGACTTTATTATCGATAACTCCATTATCCGTGACTACCACGAGAATGGCCCGCCGTTCATCGAGCGGAAGAAACTGAGCATACTTAAAGCGTGAATTTGTTGGCGACGGCGCCACCATCAAAGACACATTGCGCGTCATTCTGGCTACAACTTTCACCGTTTCCTGGAACACTTGCTCTATGTTTCGGACTTTGGTTTCATACCAATTGGTGATAAGTGCAATATCATGATCGGAAATTTTCTGCGGCTGCATCAAACAATCAACATAAAAACGATAGCCTCTGGGCGACGGCACTCTCCCCGCCGACGTATGCGGTTGTTCCAAATACCCCAGCGCCTCCAAATCTGACATTTCATTACGGATGGTTGCCGGGCTCAGTCCCATATCATATTTTCTGGATATGGAGCGTGATCCTATCGGTTCTGCTGTAGTAATATAATCATCAACGATAGCCTGGAGAATTTTTTGTTTGCGTTCATCCAGCATCGGCCTTCCTCCTTGTTGTTAGCACTCTATCTGATAGAGTGCTAACATCTAATAAAAAAATACCACCCGCACGAGCGAATGTCAAGATGTTTAGTGCTATTTCTCATTATTTGCACCTATAAAAAAAGGGCTTATATAGCCCCAATAACCGACTCCAAACCCGCCTTTACTCCGGTAAAAATGCAGCAAAAACAACATTCCCGTATTTCATACCTCTATCCGTGAGCCGTATCCCTTTCGTATCAGCAATCACTGCACCTTTCGCCGTCATAGTTTCCACCACCGGTCCGTAGTGCGACAAAAAATCGGTTCCAAAGCAATGATTAAAGTCCTGATACCTAAGACCAGCTTTAGTTCTTAGCGCCAAAAACGCAAATTCTGCCATAGCCTGCCCCTCACTTACCCGCTCCTCCTCAACAACCGGCAAAACTTCCTGTTCCGTTAGTTTAAGGTACTGTGCCAGACTTCTGGTGTTAGCAGCCCGCCGGTTGTGCATAAAAGAATGCGCCGCCACACCCAACCCCAGATAGGGCTGATAGCGCCAATATTTTAAATTATGGCGACTCTCATAGCCAGGAAGAGCATAATTAGATATTTCATACCTCTCGAACCCGCGTTGAGGCAAAATCCTCACCGCATCCTGGTACATCGCGTCCTCCTCCTCTTCCTCTGGCAACACCAGCCGGCCCTCTGCAGCCATTTTCCCGAAAGGGGTATTATCCTCCACCTTCAGTCCATATACGGACAAATGACGAACCGGAAGTTTGAGAGCCTCGTTCAGACCCGACCTGAAACTTGCCGCCGATTGTTTAGGCAGACCATACATAAGATCCAGACTAACATTATCAAACCCGCTTGCGTTCGCCTGCCAAACCGCACTTTTTGCCCCCTCAGCCGAATGAATACGCCCTGCCGCTTTCAGAACCTCATCTGTAAAACTTTGCACCCCAAAACTAATTCGATTGACGCCACTCATCCGCAAGGCCGAAAGCTTTTCTCCATCCACAGTATCGGGGTTGGCTTCCACCGTGATTTCGACATCGGCTTCTATTGAAGTATAGTCGCTAAGTCTTGCAAGTATTTTCCCCAAAGCCTCTGCCTGTAAAACAGTCGGCGTCCCGCCACCAAAGTATACCGAATCCACCGTGTACCCTGACAAAACACCGCCCCTTCCGGTAATTTCCCGGCTGAGGGCGGTGATATAGCTTTCCTGGTAACGTTCAATTTCATCGGCACTGGACGAAAAGTCACAGTATAAACATTTCCGGCGGCAAAAAGGGATGTGGATATACACACCCAGCTTCATACTAACCTCCATTAATCCATTTTCAAAATGGCCATGAACGCTTCCTGCGGCACTTCAACATTCCCTACTTGCTTCATGCGTTTTTTGCCTTCTTTCTGCTTTTCCAGCAGTTTACGCTTTCGGGTAATATCTCCGCCGTAGCATTTTGCTAGTACGTCCTTCCGCATAGCTCGAACCGTTTCCCTGGCAATTACCTTGTTGCCAATGGCAGCCTGAATGGGGATTTCAAACATTTGCCGTGGGATTATTCCCCGCAGTTTCTCTGCTAACAACCGGCCACGGTATTGCGCCCTGTCCTGGTGGACAATAACACTCAATGCATCTACCGGCGCACCGTTAAGCAGTATGTCCAACTTCACCAGCTGAGATGTTTTATAGCCAATTAACTCATAGTCCAAAGACGCATAGCCTCGCGTCGACGACTTCAACCGGTCAAAATAATCATATATAATTTCACTGAGCGGCAGATGATAAGTCAGCATAACCCTTGTAGTATCGAGATACTTCATATCCTGATACTCACCACGTTTTTCTTGAGAAAGCTCCATCACACTGCCTACAAACTCATTAGGGACAATGATAGTTGCCTTAACGTACGGTTCCTCAATGTGCTCTATTTCCTGCGGTGTCGGCAGGTGGGAAGGATTATCAATCCTAAGTACTTCCCCATCCGTTTTATGCACCATATAAATAACGTTAGGTGCGGTGGTTATAAGCGCTAAATTATATTCCCGTTCCAAGCGCTCCTGAATCACGTCCATGTGCAGAAGGCCAAGGAACCCGCATCGAAATCCAAAGCCTAACGCCACTGAGGTTTCCGGTTCGAAAACCAGCGATGCGTCATTAAGCTGGAGCTTTTCCAAAGCATCTCTCAGCGTATCGTATTCACTGCTTTCAACCGGATACAGACCGCAGTATACCATCGGGGTAACCTTCCGGTACCCGGGCAAAGGTTCGGTTACCGACGATTCGCCATCCGTAACCGTATCACCGACGCGAGTGTCTTTGACATTTTTAATGCTGGCTGCAAAAAAACCAACCTGGCCAGGTCTAAGCTCATCCACAGTGGCGAGATAGGGACGAAAAACGCCTGCCTCATTAACTTCAAACCGTTTATCGGTAGCCATCATTTTAATTTTCATTCCTGGCTTTATGACACCATCCATAACCCTGACATACACAATAACGCCTTTATAAGGGTCAAAATGCGAATCAAAAATCAGCGCCCTTAAAGGAGCATTTGCATCACCCTTTGGAGCCGGAACTTTCCGTACAATGGCTTCTAGTATCTCTTCCACGCCAATACCCGTTTTCGCACTTGCCAGTACGGCATCGGAAGTGTCCAAACCGATAACATCCTCAATTTCCTGCTTAACCCGCTCAGGATCGGCACTGGGAAGATCGATTTTGTTTATTACCGGAATAATTTCCAAATCATGTTCCAAGGCCAGATAGACATTCGCCAATGTTTGCGCTTCTATCCCCTGCGCGGCGTCAACAACCAGTAAAGCGCCTTCACAGGCTGCGAGACTACGGGATACTTCATAAGTGAAATCCACATGTCCGGGAGTATCAATGAGATTAAGCATATACATTTGGCCATCCTTGGCCTTATAATCCAAACGCACCGATTGGGCCTTAATCGTAATGCCCCGTTCCCGTTCCAGTTCCATTTGATCTAAAACCTGATCTTCCATTTCCCTGGAACTGAGAGTACCGGTGTACTCGAGCAGCCGGTCCGCTAGTGTCGATTTTCCATGGTCAATATGGGCAATAATTGAGAAATTACGTATATTTGCGGTATTCATTAGGCGACTTCCTCTCACTTGGGCAAAATCACTTGTTCAATTATTATAGCATTTGCGATCAGTTCCCCGCAACCATTTCCCTTCTAGCGCCTAAATCCCTCTGCTATTTTCCCCAAGTATAACCAGAACTGCCTACCATACTCCGTAAATTGCATTTTTGTCGTAATAGCAGCGTCCACAAACTGCTTTCCCCACATTTGGAAGAGGAAAACGGCCGGGCTGATTTCTACAGTAGCCGAGGTAGGTACTGTCAATTGCCTGCCGTTCGCTTCTATTCTGAGTGCGTTATCCAGCCTGGTTATAGAAGCTACGGGAACAATGGCACACACACTGCCTCGGTTCCCTAAGATTTCCACGGTATAACTTCCGTTCTCCCAGCTGCGCGCAATAGATACTGCCTGTCCATAGCTTTGATCCAGAGTTAAAGCTGTTAACTGCCTTCCGGTAACCCCTATCCCGATGAACACGAAAAGAACCAGCGCCGCTAAAGCTCGAATAATTATATCAACTTCCCGCGCCTGCATTCGTTCCAATACACTCCTCCCGAGCCAAGCCTAAGACTCCGCCAGAATTTCCGCCAGCACATCCGCCAAAAAAGACATACTTCGCAGTACTTCTTCCTTCTCATTTTCTTGACAGCCTACCTCTATCAGTAGAGCCCGAGGAAAAAGATGCTGATTATAGCGCCAGTCATCCAACCGTATGCCCCGCGACAATCCCGGATAATGCTGATTGAGCTTCGCATCGATCAATTTGGCAAACGCATGATTTTGCTGCCAGTGAGGCTGCGGCAGTCCTTCTTGCCCGGTCGCTACAACAATCATAATGCGAGCCGTCGGTAATCCGTTTACAACTGCAGTACAATCGTCTTTCGTTCCGGCATCCCGATGAAAATCAAATATCATTTGCAGCGAAGGATTTTCCGACAACATATTTTTCGCTGTTTCTTCCGATGGCCCATAAGCCTTCATAAAACTGGGATAATCGTGCACTTTCTTACTCTGTAAGGCCGGTATTCCATGCTCAGCCAATTTATTAACCAGCGCTTCTCCCGCCGCCACAATATCGCCTTGCTTGCCCCCCGGTGCATGCGCGGCCCCCGACCAGGGAATAAACGATTCCGACGTATGCGTATGGTAAATCCCCACAAGCGGCTTACCCGCCGGTACAATGTCCTTCCACTTAAAGTTCGGAAAGTAGGGTATACTCGCCGCATTTACAGTGGACGGGCCGGAAACAAACGCAGTCAAGACCGGAATTTCCGCTCGGAAGATCGATCGCAAGTCCCCGGCATCCACCCCCGTCATATGTAAAACCGCGCCCAGCATAGCGGTTCGCATGGAATATTCCTGTTCAACTTTCACTGTATCCGTCGTTCTGGCGGCTTGACCAAGTCCTGGAATACCCAAAGACAATATGTAGCTGGGTAAATCACTATGATTTTCTTGCCGCGGTATCGCGGCGACAGGAACTATCTTACTGCTAAATGCAATATAGCACATATACATGGCCGCCACTAGCACAATAACACCAATAATACCGGCCATCCGCAATATGCCTGTATGCCTCTGCCGCCGCTGTCTTCTGCTTCCCATCGCCGCCTCCTGCACTCACATGGTTTACATACAATCTATATGCTTGGCAGCAAGCGAAATATTACTCTATAGGACAGCTTAGTGCAGATACATATGGATATTCTCATAATCAATATTAGGATGAAGAGCCCGGTTAATGCCCCCGGCGATAATCGTTGCCACATCCTCTATCAAACGGTCGACTTCCTTAGGAGTAACCATAAGATCTCCTAACGACTCAGGCAACACCTGTCCCACAATAGTTTTACGGTCATTTTCCGTAAGGGTTTCAAGACTTTTAAAATATCGGGAAAACGCCGAGTATTCCTGCATAGCGTTCAACGTATCTAACGCAATCGTCGAGGCATGCACCACAGTGGGTACCCCTATTGCAATAACCGGAACCCCGAGCGACTCCATTGTAAGTCCAAAACGCTTATTGCCAACTCCGGACCCCGGACTGATTCCCGCGTTGGCCAGTTGTACGGTAGTAATAACCCGATGGCTGGAGGCAGCCGCCAACGCATCAATGGCAATCACTAGATTGGGTTGTATCTTGCTGACCAGACCGCTGATAATTTCCACGGTTTCCATCCCAGTAATTCCTAAAACTCCCGGAGCAATGGCGCACACTGACCGGACTCCGCCTTTAAGTTCGGGAGACAACATATTCTGTAAATGGCGAGTGACAACCACCTTATCCACCGTCCGCGGCCCCAGCGCATCCGGAGTTATATTCCAATTGCCTAACCCCACGACTAAAATAGTGCTATTCGGCGCAAGCTGGGCCATATCCACCAGTTCTTTAGCTAGACATTCCATAACCTTTGTCTCTAGAGGAGTATTCTTATACCTAAGCCCCCCAGCCTCTATGGTTACATAACGTCCCTGCCGTTTGCCCATAACCTTCTCGGCCTCAAGGGTAGTAATACTCACCCGGGTAATGACCGTTTCCTCGTCTCCCCAGGTTTCCGCCAATACACCGGGAATGTCTTCCCGGACTTCTTTAGTTAACGCTTCCCTTGCCTCAAGGGCCAGATCCGTACGGGGAGTATGCAAATTTTGAAACACGTTTAGTTCCCTCCTGTCAATTACACCTGCCGAGCAGCAAACTACTGCATTATCTTATCCTTTTTCTTACATGGTTATACGGAATATGGAAATCTTACTTGCTTTTTTAATACTGCCATGCTAAAATATTTTAGGTAACATGGTCAAAGGAGGTGAACTATTTGCCAAACATTAAATCTTCAGAACGCAGCGTAAAAACCGACGCTTTACGGCGCTCTCAAAATTTGTCTACCAAATCGACTGTACGAACTGCAATTCGTAAGGTTACTGCCAGTGTTGATGCCGGAAACGCTGATGAATCAAAAACCCTCCTGACCAACGCTAGCAGCGTTATTGACAAAGCAGTCGCCAAAGGCGTTCTTCATAAAAATGCCGCGGCTCGTAAAAAATCCCGTCTGGCTAAAAAAATTAACCAGATCAATGCTTAGTAAAGCTACCTTGCCTGAGCTTAGGCAAGCGAATCAAAAAGACAAAGCGTCTAATGACACTTTGTCTTTTTTGTTTCTAGGTTTTCCCTGTATAATGCTAACGATTCATCATCCTACCTTAATTAAACCCTCAATTATTGAATAACCATACCTATACAAAAGTCGTGCTGCCTTAAACTAAAGCAGCACGACTTTTACTATATATAATCTTACTTAACCGAATACTCCTGCAACAATTCCTGCTTCATCTTCCATAAAGCCGGGGACAAATCCACATAATAATTATGCGGGTTTTCAAAGCGAAGCACTTCCTCCCAAAGGGTTGCAATCTGTTCTTCACAGTGCTGCCGGATACTCTTTAATTCAGGACTTATGTACACACACTTTCCTTTATCAAAAATTTGAACTAACATGCGCTTTGCTTCAAAATTGATTACTGTTTTACGTTTCCAGGTATGTTCCGGGTCAAATAATTCATACGGCTTTGTATCGTCAATGGCCTCGTCATGCGCAGTAATAACATCGGCTATAGCCTTGCCATTCTCCTTCGAAAACAGCCTCCATACCTCTTTAAAACCTGGATTAGTAATCTTACCAACATTTTCACTAATCTTGATTTTAGGAACAATTCTCCCCTCTTCTTCAACGGCCGCAAGCTTGTACACCCCGCCAAATACCGGATCGGATTTTGAAGTTATCAATCTTTCTCCTACACCAAACGAATCAACCTGCGCACCTTGAACAAGGATATCCCGAATGATAAATTCATCCAGCGCATTTGAGGCAATAATCTTGCAATCCTCTAGACCTGCAACATCAAGCATTCTTCTTGCCTTCTTACTTAAGTAAGTGATATCGCCACTGTCTATGCGTATTCCCTTCGGTCTGAAACCACGAGGTATAATCTCCTCCTGGAACACTTTTATCGCATTGGGAATCCCTGACTTAATAACATTATAGGTATCAACCAACAACGTGCAATCCGCTGGATACGTCCTGGCATAGGCCCGAAAGGCCTCCAGCTCCGAAGAAAACATCTGCACCCAGCTATGCGCCATAGTGCCGCTCACCGGAATGGTTAAATCTCGTTCGCTAATCGTACAGGCCGTAGCAACACAACCGCCAATATACGCAGCCCTGGCCCCGTTCATCGCCCCGTCATACCCTTGCGCCCTCCTGGAGCCAAATTCCATAACGGCTCTTCCCTGGGCCGACCGTACGATTCGGTTGGCCTTCGTTGCAATCAAGCTCTGATGATTAATAGTTAATAATATCATTGTTTCGATAAATTGCGCCTCGATAACCGGACCTCTCACCGTTACCACTGGCTCATTAGGAAATATCGGCGTTCCCTCCGGTACTGCCCACACATCACAGCTGAACTTGAAATCTTGCAGATATTGGATAAAATCTTCACAAAAAAGCTCTTTGCTGCGTAAATAAGCAATATCCTTTTCATCAAACCGAAGATTCTTAAAATAATCTAAAAGCTGCTCTACCCCTGCCATGATGGCAAAACCGCCACCATCAGGCACTTTACGAAAAAACATATCAAAATAGGCAATTTTATCCTTCAGTCCATTCTGTAAGTACCCATTTGCCATGGTCAATTCATAGAAATCTGTCAGTAACGTTAAATTCAACTTTTCCACTTAGTTCGCCTCATTTTTTTCAACAAAATTTAAAATATATTTTCGGACATACGATTATTGCCGAAAGATTTCAACCTTGCCTTATAACAAGTACCAGTTTCCTTGATTATAACATATGCTAACTTTTTGTATTACATAATTTTTTACAATTCGCAAAAAATCACTCGAAATGCATCATATCCTTCCATTTTTCGGCCATACTATCTTATAGTTAAATACAGGGAGGCATCGGTCATGACGATATTGGAAAAAACAAGCAGCATAGCCCATACAGCCGTACAATCCGTCTTCGACAAGGAAAAAATAAACTATATCGAAGCTGGCGCCCTTTATGGGATTGTCCTCCAAGGCCGCCATAATGTGGCTGTATTATCAACGCTATACAACCATGCAAAAGACCCGGAACTCAAAACCTTGATTAAGGAGTCTATTGACAATCTTACCGAAACTACTATCAAACAGTGCGAAGACCTGCTTAAAGCAGGTGGTGCAGAGTTACCATCCACAAGATTTCCGATCCGGGCGTTAGAAGATCACGTTGACATTCCCGTATCCGCCCGGTTGTCTGATGAAGAAAATGCCATCTATGTGGCCAATATAGCAAAAGGTGCGCAATTGGCTATACTCAACAGTTTGCATAACTGCTATCAACCGGAAATTGCCCAAACCTTGAAG
>JAGGAE010000075.1 GCA_017889725.1 Bacillota bacterium
GATAATAAGTACGGGCTTTTAATCATCAACAGCCGTTTACTAAAAGGCCCGCAGGTTGCGGATGACTCGGTGTATCTGGGCCGCCCATGGCATCCTGGCGGAAATCCTGAGGTTAATAGTGAAACGGTTTATATCAATTGTTATATGGATAGTCATATTTCCTATAAAGGTTGGGACTCTATGTCCGGATTTACGCCCGAAGTATCGCGTTTCTATGAATATGGCAGCACCGGGCCGGGGGCGAAGGCGAGTCCGAAACGGCCTTTGCTCACTAGTGAAGCTGTCCGGGAGTATAGTATTGAGCAGGTATTGGGTGACTGGAATCCAGGGCAAGAGTAATGGCTGTACTCAAAATAAGGGAGGAAAGACAGATGTTTAAGAAAAGGCTGATGTTAGTAGTTGTATTCGTATTTCTTCTTATGCTGAGCGCGAGCGCGGTGGTTCTTGCGGATAATAAGCCGGTAACGGTGTACCTGGCGGGTGATTCGACTGTTATGTCTTATCCCCCGGAACGTGCCCCGCAAATGGGGTGGGGACAGATTATTGGCGAGTACTTTTCCCAAGCGGTTACTAGCTTTATTAATGAAGGACGCTTGAAGGCAATTTTGGATAAAATTCAGCCAGGCGACTATCTCTTGATACAATTTGGTCATAATGATGAGAAGTCAGTCAAAGATGATCCTGAGCGAAAAATCTATACCGAACCGCATGCGGAATATAAACAGTACCTGAAACAGTATATTGCCGGTGCGAGAGAGCATCAAGCGATTCCTGTGCTGGTTACTCCGGTAGAAAGAAGAAGATTTGGCAGTGATGGCAAAATAAATTCTACCCATACTGAATGGACCTTAGCAATGAAAGAAGTGGCTGCCGAGGAAAATGTTCCGCTTATTGATTTGGAAGGGGCCAGCAAACGAGCCTTTGAGGAACTGGGGCCTGAGGGGACTACTCCGATATTTTTAGATACAGATAATACGCATTTTAAAGAAGCCGGTGCCCGTCTGGTCGCTAAGCTCGTTATCGAAGAAATGAAGAAATTAGATATTGATTTGAAGAATTACATTGTCAACGCAGATAAATAAGAAAGAAATGATAGCGGAGGCAGTGCTAATGATGGGGAAGAAGTGCGTAGTATTAGGGATAACTATGATGCTGGTAATATTGGTTTGAGCTATTGAGGTAAGGGGCACTCGGGAAAGCGAGTCAGAAAATAAAGTAATTGACAATGTATGGAAGAAATGATTATACTAAAGCAAATATTAATTAATTTAAAAACTTAAGGGTGTATTATGAATACAGGAAACAGCAAGTATGTCAAGAAATTGAACCGAATGGCCATTATTAATTTAATTAAAGAAAATGAACCTATTTCTCGTCAGGAAATTGCAGAAGCAACGGGGCTGACTCCACCTGCTATTACAGGCATTATCCGGGAACTCATTGAGCTTGGATTTGTGGAAGAGGTAGGATTGGGAAAATCTCAGGGGGGCCGAAGACCGGTAAAACTGAAGCTTAACTGTAGTGTTGGGTATGTGCTGGGGGTAGAGGTAACAAGTAAGGAAGTTACCTTTGCTGTAGCCGATTTAAAAAATATGCCGAGCGATATCCAAACTATCCAATTAGATATGACGGATAGTGAAACTTCCTCACAAGAACTGATCCGAGCAATTAAAAACTATATGGACAGGCATAAAAAGAAGAACTTCTTAGGAATTGGAATTGCGTTTCCGGCAATATTGCAGGAGGGCGTAGTCAAACGGTCGGTAAATTTGGGACCTAAATGGTGTAATTTTCCTTTAAAAAGCATTTTAGAAAAGAAACTCCATGTTCCGGTATTGATTGACACAAACTCCAAGGTTGCAGCAATGGGAGAAAACTGGTTCGGTGATGGTAAACTAAGCAGTAATCTAATTTATATCAATATTGGTGAAGGTGTCAGTGCAGGTATTCTGATGAACGGGTCTATTATTCAAGGGACACATGGCAATGCCGGCCAGATTGGGCATACTATAATTTTAGAACAGGGGCCTTTGTGCAAGTGCGGCAACCGCGGTTGCCTGGAAGCGGTATGCGCCGGGCCGGCACTGGCCAAAAAGGTAATGGAAGAACTACCGTTTATTGACCCAAGCAGTATATTAAAGAAACGTTTTGATGAGAATAAAACTATAGAAGTCAAAGATATTATCTATGCTGCTTTACAGGAAGACCCTTATGCCCAGGCTTTATTTCACCAGGTTGGAAAATATTTAGGCATGGTAGTTTCTGATGTTATTAACTTCTATAATCCGGATGAAGTTTTTATTGGAGGCAAGTTAGCCATAGCGGCCGAAGTTTTTATCGAGGATATCAAAGAGGTCGTGAGTACGCATGCTTTTCCGGAGGCGGCGAATTCGACGGTAATTCGTATTTCAAAACTTGGAGCAAACTCCGGGGCAATTGGTGCTTGTGCTTTAACACTTAATCACTTGTTAAAATCAAATCAATTTGATATGTTAGAGGATAACCAAGGATAGTAGATCGAGTTAACTTATAAAAAAAGGGGGCTAGGGAGTTGCGAGAAAACTTCTAAGGTTTGCCCCCTTTTTTCAATACTATCATCGTCTGGTAAAAAAAATTCAAAAATGTAATTATCTAAGAAGGAATTGGAAAACGAGAAGCGAAATATAGCATATAATTAATTAAGTTAATTAATTATATCGGCCTGGTACCTCCTGAGGAGGCTACTCTCTTTGGCAAAGGGGAGCAACAGCAGTTAATTAAACGATTTAACTAACTGCTGTTGCAGTCGATATTTTCTTCGATGTGTATCTGTTTTGTTGCGATGTAAACGCAATTTTAGGGTTAAGTGAGGTGTTCTTATTGCTGGACGTAATAACAATGGGTGAAAGTATGGTTATGATGATTGCCGAGCAGGCCGGACCGCTCGAGTGTGCTACTACTTTCTCCCGACATTTAGCCGGAGCGGAATCTAATGTGGCTATCGGGCTAGCTCGGTTAGGTCATAAATCCGGCTGGATAAGCGCTGTTGGCGAAGATCCGTTTGGTACATATGTCCTTGACACAATCTGCGGCGAAGGTGTTGACAATTCGGCGGTCGTGGTACTGCCGTCTTATCCAACGGGTTTGCTTATAAAAGAACAGAAAGATGTCGGTGATCCGAAGGTGTATTATTACCGGCGCGGGTCTGCCGCCAGCCATTACAGTGCCGATTTGGTGCCAAAAAACTATTTTGATAAGGCTAAAATACTGCATATTACCGGAATCTTTCCGGCGTTAAGCGAAATTACCCGCCAAACGCTGTTACAAATAATCCGTCATGCGAAAAAATGCGGCTTGTTAATTTCTTTTGATCCTAATGTGCGTTTGCAGTTGTGGTCGAAAGCAGAAGCCCGGAAAACGCTATTGGAAATTTCCGAGATGTCGGATGTAATACTACCCGGAGTTGCAGAAGCAGAACTTTTATTGGGTACCAGCGACTGGAGCACGGTTGCCTCTTCTTTTCATGAGAAAGGAAATCAGTATGTTGTAATGAAAAACGGGCCTGACGGCGCTTATTATTCGGTTAAAGGCGGTTCTAGCGGATATGAGAAGGGCTTTAAGGTGGAACGGGTCGTAGATACGGTTGGGGCAGGCGATGGTTTCGCGGTAGGTGTTCTTTCCGGAATACTTGATCAGTTGCCGATTCATCAGGCCGTTGCTCGCGGCAACGCAATTGGTTCTTTGGCAGTGACTGTTCGAGGCGACTATGACGGTTATCCGAGCCGGGAGCGACTAAGCGAATATCTTACAATGCATGCTCGTAAGCAGTAAAGGAAAGAGGGATTGTTATGCTAGAAAGACAGAAAACCTTGCAAAAAGTCGTAGAAACGGGTGTGGTTGCCGTTGTTAGAGCAAAGGACTCAGAGCAGGCCCTGAAAATAACAGAGGCATGCTTAAAGGGCGGAATACATGCTATTGAAATTACGTTTACAATTCCCGGTGCAGTTCAAGTGATTCAGGATATAAGAAACAAGTATAAAAACAATGAAGTTATTGTTGGGGCTGGAACGGTGCTTGACCCTGAAACAGCCCGGATTGCTATTATGGCTGGGGCTCAGTTTGTCGTCAGTCCGGCTCTTAACCTTGAGACTGTTAAAACCTGTAACCGTTATCAGATACCGGTTATGCCTGGTGCCATGACCATTTCCGAGGTGGTTGCCGCAATGGAGGCCGGTGCGGATATTGTTAAGATTTTCCCGGGAGATGCATTTGGTCCATCCTTTATTAAAGCGATAAAAGGGCCGCTTCCGCAAGCTCCTGTTATGCCAACCGGCGGGGTAAGTTTGGAGAATGTCGCAGACTGGATTAAAGCTGGCTGTATTGCGGTAGGGGTAGGAGGAAATCTCACCGGTGGGGCAAAAACCGGCGATTATAAAGCAATAGAAGATCTGGCTAAGCAATATGTCACTAAGGTACGTGAGGCTAGAACTTGATTTATTAAATGTAGTGGTGGGTTTTGGATTTACATATTGGGGGTGGTTTCTTGGCATGGCATAGCGATGAATTTCAAGAGAAAGTAGCGCGTGTTCGGGGTTTAATGTCGAATGAAGGTCTTGAGGGGGTGCTGGTTACCTCGCAGACTAACTTTCTTTGGCTGACGGGAGGACGCCCTTATATCAACACGGTGGGGGATAAGGCTTGTGCCGACATTCTGATTATGCCTGACGCTATATATTTGTTGGCTAACAATATAGAAGCAGACCGGTTGATGAACGAAGAACTGGCAGGACTTCCTATTGAAACGGTACGTTACGATTGGTGGGACAGTAACGGTTTTGCCACTAAATTGACCGAAGTATCCGGAGGGAAAGCGCTAGCTCTGGATTCGGCGCTGGGAATAAAGTTCGCTAAGCTGCGGTGGAATTTGACTCCGGTGGAACTGGCAAGGTTTAAAGAAACTTGCCGGGATGTGGGCTCTGTGCTAGAGTCGGTGGCTTGGCAAATTCGCCCTGGCGATTCGGAAATCGAGATGGCTAATATGATTAAAGTGGAAGCTATACGGCATCGGGTTGAGGCAAATGTTGCATTGGTTGCGGTGGATGATAGAACTTTGCAGTACCGTCATCCTGTACCCACGGAAAAGAGAATGGAGAAGTACGCCATGTTGGTGATTTCCGGGCAGAAGCATGGTTTATACGCTTCTGCAAGCCGACTGGTTCATTTCGGCACACCTTCTAGCGAACTGAGGAGAAAACATAGAGCCGTTTTAGCGGTTGATGCCGCTTTGATTGCGTCTACGGTTCCGGGAACTTTGTTAAAGGATGTTTTTGCAACCGGAATGGCTGCGTATAAGGAGGTCGGCTTTGAGGGTGAGTGGGTAAATCATCATCAAGGCGGGTTGGCCGGTTATGGTTCGCGTGAAATAAAAGCAGATATGCATACTGTAGATAGTGTGAAAAATGGGCAAGTATTCGCATGGAACCCAACTATAGCGGGAGTTAAGTCGGAAGATACTATTTTGGTTGCTGACCATACTCCGCAAATATTAACAAACTCATCTAATTTTCCAACAGTGGAAATTTGTTATAAGAACATAGTTCTAAAAAGGCCGGATATTCTGGTTCGTTAAAAAATGGAGGTAAGTTTTATGAATAGCTATGTAACGTTTAAAGAACAAAAGGGAGATGGCGGCGAGCGTTATCAGGCTGCCAGCGGCAGTGAAGAAATTGCTCTGGTAATTTTATCGGGGATATGCCAAGTTAAGGTGAATGGTTCCGTATTCGAGAATTTGGGCAGTCGAAAAGACGTATTTTCTGGAAGAGCAACTACTGTATACGTTCCCATCAATAGCCAGTATGAAGTGAAATCCAATTGTGATGGTAAAACGGAAATTGCAGTATGCTTTGTTCCGGCTGAAAAGCAGTTTGAACCCTTCGTCGTTCGCCCAGAGGATGTGGCGGTTAACCATCGCGGTGTTTTGAATTGGCAGAGAGATGTGCATGA
>JAGGAE010000076.1 GCA_017889725.1 Bacillota bacterium
CCATATTGTTTTGGAGCGGAAGACGAGATTCGAACTCGCGACCCTCGCCTTGGCAAGGCGATGCTCTACCACTGAGCTACTTCCGCGTGTTTGGTGCGGTCGAGTGGATTTGAACCACCACGAGATTGCTCCCACTAGCTCCTGAGGCTAGCGCGTCTGCCGTTCCGCCACGACCGCTTTAATTACCTGCAACGATTTAGAATTATATCACCCCATTCCCCCTATGTCAACACCAAAAGCAATTATTTATCATCATAAAATAAACCAACACGGCATAACAATAGTATGACTTAATTCAGGAATAAGGAGCGCATGGAATGACAAAACCAGAGGGATTTTCCCCTGTTTATTTTTATGAGCAGAATTCCCTTCTACCCCTAACTCCCACTATCCCCCCCTTAACTTCCCCTTTTCCCATTTATCTATCCACCGGAGAAACGCTAAACTTGGCTCTGATAAACGTACCGGCGGTTCCAAGAGGTTGGGATGTTTTATTGAGTTCTGTCATCAATTGGAGCGCCACATTTACACCTCCTGAAACGGCTACGACATTGACCATTCCCGGTTATGTTGATGCTACGTTTGAATTATTACGCAACGGAATTATCCTTACCAGGCTAACGCAAACCGCCGTGCAAAAGGCCACTCCCTTAAATACTTCCACCGACTTTACAACTGCCGTACCTACCTACGAAATTGCTTCTTTACTACATGTAGATACCAACCCCGTTTTATGTCAGACCAACACCTACACACTTCGGGTAACCAACCTGTCTCTCGTCGCTCCCGTCGTCACCTCTGGAACAGCAACAACCACCGCCCAAATCGGCAGCATTCATTTTGTTGCAAAACCAGTTATAGCTGCCCGACCACTACTGGCAGAACTATAACTGATTCGGCACTTACAAACACTCGCCCCACTTGGAAGCGAGTGTCAGTATTATAACTCGAATAAAATTATCAGGTGTTAATACTGTATAAGCTCAGTTCCGAATTCAAATTGGCAATAGCATTAGCAATACTGATAATATTGCTTATGTTAGCCACTGGATTTAGGGCTTGTTGAACTAATATTTCTTTAAGGACAAACATGGTAAATAGGGTAATCGCGTTCCCGGCAACTCCGGCCAGCATATTATTTTTTGCAGCTAATTTTTCGGCCTTACGAAACAGCCGCGCTGAATTCACCGGTAAATTCATGGCCACCAAATCAACCAGCGCCGCACTGTGATCTAATGAGTTTATTGCCATATGCCTTACTTCCTCCCGCCGTCTTATCTCTTGTTTCTTCTCAAGGTACTCTCTATATAGTATTAAGAAAAAACATTTTTGGTCAGCGTTAAGAAGGCTTTCTATTCCGTTTTTTTCCCGTATTTCGCTATGGTCGCTTTAATAGAAACGTAATCTACTTCCTCTGGCAACGCTTCTTTAAGAGCCTTAAGCTTGTCGCTGCCTAATTCATTGATTTTAGATAAAATCAATGCTTCATATCGGACCGGAATAAGGACTGACCAATCCAATTCAAAGCCTTCTCTGCCGCAGCGCATTAAATGTTCTTGAATCGTCAACAGCTTCAGCTGACGCTCAGCAGCGATTTGTTCCAATGTCCGCCCATCTTTGAGTAACTGTAACGTGATAAGATGACTTGGTTCTTCATCCGTTTTTTTCTTCTCGGCAAGCACTTTAACAGCCTGCTCCGCATCAAAGGAATCGGGAGAAGGATCGACCGCGCGCGGAGCCTCTACTTTATGCTCCAGCATAAAAGTTTCGATAGCAGCAATGAACTCATTTCCATAGCGTTCTAGCTTTGTTTCGCCGACTCCTTTGATTAACCGCATGGCCTGACGGGTAACCGGAAATTGTTCGCTCATTTCTTTAAGTGTGCTATCGGCAAAAATCATGTAAGGCGGCACGTTCTCTCTGTCCGCTATTTGCTTGCGCAATATCCGTAACTCTCCAAACAAGGCATTATCATTAACCGTTTTTTGCGGTTTTGGCGCAACCTTCTGCCATACCTTGGCCTGATTTTTTAGAACGGCTACCCCCTGCTCGGTTAGCTGAACCACCGGATATTCGCTCTCAGTCAAACTGAGATACCCGGAAGCAATCAGACGGTTAATAAGGTCTTTTATCTCTTGCAGCGTGTTTTCTTTCATTATTCCATACACAGTAAGACTGTCAAAGCCTAATTGCAGCACCTTTTTGCTTTTCGATCCCTTCAGCACTTCAGCCACCAGCGCACCGCCAAAACGCTGATTGACCCGTAGTACACAGGAAAATACCTTTTGTGCTTCAATAGTAATGTCGGTTAATTCGTTCGTATCATTACAGTTACTACAGTTCCCGCACTCTTTTTCCGTTGTTTTTTCACCAAAATAGTTCAGGATATAGTGACGCAGGCAACCGGTAAAATGGCAATAGTCTACCATGGATTGTAATTTCGCATATTCCCCGGCTTTTCGGTCACTATCCACCACAGACTGTTCAATGAGATACTTTTGCATCATAATATCTTGATGCCCAAACAACAAAATACAGTGGCTGGGTTCACCGTCCCGACCGCCTCTGCCGGCTTCCTGATAATAGGCTTCCATGTTTTTCGGCATATTGTAATGAATGACGTAACGCACATCGGATTTATCAATTCCCATTCCGAATGCGTTAGTAGCCACCATTATCTTGCTGTCATCGTAAATAAAGGCTTCCTGGTTTCTTTTACGCTCGTCATCGCTCATTCCCGCGTGATATTTTCCCACAGCATAACCATGTTTGCGAAGCAAGCCGTAAATATTTTCTACTTCTTTCCGCGTGGCGGCATAGATGATACCCGAATTGTTGTGATTGACCGTAACATAATTTAGTACAAAATCTTGTTTGTTTTCCCCGCGCACTACCGTAAAAGAAAGATTAGGACGATCAAAGCCAGTGAAATAGGTTTGTGGGGTTTTAAGCGACAACAAGCTGATAATATCCTTTTTAACATTGTCCGTAGCGGTAGCAGTAAATGCCCCGACCACCGGACGCTTGGCAAACCTGCGAATAAACGGCCCGATAGCTCGGTAGCTTGGGCGAAAATCGTGTCCCCACTGGGATATGCAATGTGCCTCATCAATCGCCAGCATGGCTATATCCAGAACCTCCACAGCCTCTTGAAACTGTTCCGACTCTAATCGTTCAGGAGCAACGTACAACAATTTATAGCGTCCCTGCCTGGCATTATACATACGTTCATTGACCTGCGCAGCAGTTAATGAACTATTAATATAGGTGGCGGAAATACCCAGACCGTATAGAGTATCGACCTGGTCTTTCATTAAAGATATAAGCGGTGAAATAACTACGGTTGTACCCGGCAGCATCAAAGCAGGCAATTGAAAGCACAGCGATTTACCGGCACCAGTCGGCATTATCGCCACTATATCCTTGCCCTGTAATAGCGCATTAACTATTTCCGCCTGCCCGGGGCGAAACTCCGCATAACCGTAATACTTTTGCAATAATACCTGAGCCTCTTCCATGTTTACACTCCCATCAACCAGCCCTCAGTTTCTCTCTTCCATTATAAGCTTTGTCCGGTTCAACCGAATAGTTGTTTTTCCATCGTAATATGTTCAATCCCAGCGTCAAGAAAAATTGCGCCGTGTCCTAAAAAACCCCGTCGTTCATAGAAGCTTCTGGCGTGAACTTGTGCCTCCAGCTTAAGTGCCAAATAACCGTTTTTTAAGGCTTCTGCTTCGATGAACGACATCATCTTGCTGCCTATATCACACCCGCGGCTTTGGGCCAAAACCGCGACACGCTCAATCTTAAGTTTACCTTCTCCATACGGGCGAAACCGGGCTGTTCCTACTGCCCTTCCGTCCTGATCCAAGGCAAGAACGTGCTGCGTAACGCCATCATAGTCATACTCATCTATTTCCAATTCCTCCGGAACCTTTTGTTCTTCAATAAAAACTTTCCTCCGGATATCAATGGCCGTTGCAAGATCGTCCGAAATAAGAACTGATATTTCCATCTGTTTTTCCTCCATCTATGTAGATTCAAGGAGATTTAACCTTGACGCTAGAAGCGATGTCACTAACCTCCTGTGATTAGCACATATAAAGAAAACCTACTCCTTAATCTATTAGGAGTAGGTTTCTCGATACCTATATCAGGTTCCTGCCGTCAAAAGAATTCAATTTGCCCGTTAGCGCCAGGTTACTTTTAGCGGGAATCGGTCTACCAGTCGTTTATAGGTATATTTAGGATAACCAACCATAATACCACCGGTGACAATTAATTCTTCCGGAATCGCCAACAGTTCAACCAACGGTTGGTAGCCCGATCTGGCACACGCCTCGACAAAACCTCCCCAGCACGTTCCTAACGCAAGACTTGGTGCAAACAATTCGGCATACGCAAGGGAAAAATGGGTGTTATCACGTCCACGCATAAAACTTTTCTCGGCCATCGCCAGGATAAGGCACGGAGCATTCCGCAAAATAATATCCTGCCCTGTCTTATGATAGTGCTCCACTAAACCGGCAAAATAAGCTGCCAACGGTTCACCTTGGGCGATTGCTTCATCCATCCAGGCCACCGTGGCTTTCGTAATAGCTTGTAACGCATCCTTATTATCAATAACCAAATACTGCACTCCTTGGGTATTGCCGCCAGTAGGCGCTAATCTGGCAATATCAAGCAGTTTTAGAATTTTATTTTTGGGAACAGCCTCTTCTTTATACACCCGTATAGAACGTCTGGACCGAAGAAAAGCTTCCGCCGTATCGGCATCCAAAACCGGCGTTTTATCTATTAAGACTTGGCTAGTAAGCGGCGCACGGGTATGATCTAGTGCCGCTTGGGGACAGATCGCTACACAGTGACCACAGGTGATACAAACAAGCCCAGCATCAACTGGATACCCATCCTCAGCCATTCCAATATAACTATTCGGGCAAACATCGGCACAAATTCCGCAACCAATACATTTTTCCCAATTATTTCTTGTCGATTATTCTTTTTTTACAATATATATTCCTAGTACACGCTAAAACCCCTAATAAATTATCTTCTTGATGGAAATACCAGATACACAGACTATTCCCCATGGGCTGCAAACTTTCTTAGGTTAGCTATTGACACTCGCATTTCAATTGCGTACAATTAAATTGTAAGCAATTAAAATGTGCAAGGAAAGTATATGATTGGTTTTGACTCTTTACAACATATAAGCTAACAAAAAAAGAATTATCAAATGACATGAATAGAAAGGCTGCTGAAAGATAAAACGCATGAATAAAGATGATTACTTACTCTTAGATAACCAGTTATGTTTTGCAATTTATGCGGCTTCTAAAGAAATTATCCGGTTATACCGGCCCT
>JAGGAE010000016.1 GCA_017889725.1 Bacillota bacterium
TAGTGTTATATTTAATATAGTTGTTGTAGATGCCAACCTTATCCCCTTGCAATACACAAGTAGTAAATTCTTTTATATTAGGAGTCTTGAATATTTGCTCATAGATTATTTCCACGCCGAATTCTTCCTGTATTTTTGCAATAAGGGTTATAACCTTTAATGAATGCCCCCCCAACTCAAAAAAGTTATCTTCAATTCCGATTTTTTCAAGTGATAAGACGTCCCGCCAAATTCGTGTCATTTTTTCTTCTTCGGCATTTCTTGGCGCTACATACTCCCTACCGGCACCGGATTTTTCTGCAGGTTCCGGCAAGGCCTTTCTATCAATTTTTCCATTAGGCGTTAACGGCATCTTCTCTAATTGCACGAAACTGGCCGGTATCATGTACTCTGGCAAGGTTTGTAATAAATGTTTTCTAAGTTCCGGCAGGGTAAGTTCTTCCTGGGTGACAATATAGGCGCATAGATATTTATAGCCGCTTAATTCTTCCTTGACTACAACCAGAGACTCTCTAATCAAAGGATGATTTATCAGCGCCGCCTCAATTTCCCCTAACTCTATCCGGAAACCTCTAAGCTTGACTTGATAATCCATACGTCCTAAGAAATCAATATTTCCGTCTGGTAGCCACCTGGCTAAGTCTCCAGTCCGGTACATTTTCGTACCTGGTCTAAAGGAATCTTCCACGAATTTCTCATCCGTCAGTTCCGGTCTGTTTAAGTATCCTTGAGCTAAACCATCGCCAAAGATGCATAATTCCCCCGGAACGCCGATAGGCTGCAGCTTTCTTTCCTGATCCAGTATATAAATACCGGTGTTGGCTATAGGTGCCCCTATGGGTATACTCAGTTCATCCGTCTCTAACCTATTCACCTCATAATACGTGGCATAAACAGTACTCTCGGTCGGGCCATAAACATGCAACAGTTTTCCGGGTCCCAGGTATTCGAAGGCCTTACGTACATGCCGTACCGAAACCTGCTCTCCTCCGAACAGTACTTTTCTTATGTTCTTCAAACATTCCAGGTTTAAGTCCGCCAAGGTGTTGAACAAAGCGGTAGTAATAAAGAAAACCGTTACCTTTTCTTGCTCAATGAGCCTTGGCAGGCGGCTCATGTTTACCACAGTTTCCTTGTCAACAAGTACAAGTCTGGCACCGTTTAAGAGTGCGCCGTAAATATCAAATACCGAGCCGTCAAAGGCGTAGTTGGACAGCTGCAATAGCACATCATTTCCGGTAATTTCAATGTAATTTGTGTTTTTAACCACCCGCACCACATTGTAATGCATAGTTAAATTCCCTTTGGGTTTCCCTGTCGAGCCTGAAGTATAAATTACATAGGCTAAATCCCGTGAGGAATTTTTCACTACCACATTTCTCGTATCTCCATGATATAGGTTCTTCGCGTCAACAGTAATATTGACTCCATTAAAAGCAACTTTACCCAGCAAGGATTTCTGTGTCACTAGTATCCCGGTCTTGCTGTCTGTCAGCATATAGCTGATTCTTTCCTCGGGATACTCAGGATCAATAGGCATATAAGCCCCGCCCGCCTTCAGAATTCCTAATATCCCGATAATCATTTCCGGCGAACGTTCCACCAGCATGCCGACAATACAATTGGCTTTTACCCCTTTTTTCCTCAGCACTCTTGCCAATTGGTTGGCTCTATCGTTCAATTCTTGATAGGTAAGCTGCTGCTCGCCATAGGTTACAGCGGTACTATCCGGATGTTTGGCAACCTGCTCTTCAAAAAGCTCATGGATGGTTTTGTCCTTCGGATAAATTGTTTCCGTATTATTAAAAGCAGACAGCATTACTTTTTTCTCTGATTCAGTTAACATTTCTATTTCGTCCAGCCTAATTTGGGGCTGCTTAACAATACTTTGCAATATACTGACAAAATGCCAACTCATACGTTCAATCGTTTCTTGTTTAAAAAGTTTGCTGTAATATTCCAGTACAAATTCTAAACCATGATCTCTTTCAGCAGCTTGCAAGGTAAAATCAAACTTAGAAATCTTGTTTTCAAATTTATAGGGTATAAACTTTAGCCCTTCCATTTCCAATGCCGCGCTACCGGTATCCTGCAAAACAAACATGGTATCAAACAGAGGATTCCTGTTTAACTCCCTGGGAATCGCCAATTTGTCCACCAATTCTTCGAATTGATAGGCCTGATTGTCGTAGGCAGCTAATGCGTTGATTTTAACCTCCTGTAAAAATTCCTCGAAGCTCTTGGAACCTTCCGGATAATTACGCATCGCCAGCGTATTGACAAACATTCCGATAATATTTTCTAAATCCGCATGAGATCTGCCTGTAATCGGAGCCCCCACAACAATATCTGCCTGCCCCGCATATTTGGAAAGCAAAACATTATATGCCGCTAACAGCACCATATATAAGCTAGTACCGGTTTGTGCCGCAAGTGTCTTTAACCCGTCCGTCACTTCTTCTCCCAGCGTAAACCCTAGCCGTTCTCCTTCCAAGCTTCTGACAGCCGGTCGGGGATAATCACTGGGCATATTAAGCACAGGCAGTTCTCCCGTAAAGACATTCAGCCAATAGCTTTCCTGCTTTTTAAAGGCTTCCGTTTCCCGAAACTTATTTTGCCAAGCCGAAAAATCTTTGTATTGAATCCTTAATTCCGGCAAACTCCGGCCTTCATACAAACTAGTCAAATCTCTAACAAAAATTTCTCTCGATATACCATCAGAGATAATATGGTGCATATCACATAAAATAACATGTTGTTTTTCGGCCAATTCGACCAGGCCGACTCTCAAAAGCGGCGCTTTACTTAAATCAAAAGGGCGCACAAAAGCTTGAATTATGTCCGGCAGGCTTTTGGCATCCCCTGGAATACAATTGATGGCAAACTCAATTTTTTTATGAACCCTTTGCACCGGTTCTCCGGCAATCACCTCAAACGAAGACCGCAACGTTTCATTCCTTTGGACAAGGGTTCGCAGTGCCCCTTCCAACCGCTCTACAACAAGGTCACCCTCCACCGTAAAAACCGCCGGCATATTATAAGCAATATCGCTATTTTGAAATTGCTGAAGAATAAACATTCTTTTTTGCGCCGATGACACTGGATAATACGCCTGTTCTTCTACCAGCGGAATTGCCATATAACTATTTTGGTCCGCCCTGTTGATAATTTTGAACAATTCTTTCGGGGTTTGGGCTTTAAATACTTCCTGCAGTCCTATTTCCGCGCCAAATTCCCGATGTATCCTATTAACAAGAGCTATGGCTTTTATTGAATGCCCTCCGAGATCAAAAAAGTTGTCGTTCATTCCAACTTTTTCTACACCCAGCACTTCCCCCCAAATAGCTATCAGCGTTTCTTCCCTTTCATTAGCGGGAGCTAGATACTCAGTTCCGGTATTAACCCTGCCTTCCGGTTCGGGCAACGCCTTTCGATCTATTTTCGCGCTGGAAGTTAACGGCATCTTTGTCAACTGCACAAAGCTTGATGGAATCATATAATCAGGCAGTTCCAAAGCAAGGTGCTCCCTAAGCTGGGCAGTAGTAAGCTCCTTTTCTGCGACAAAATAGGCGCACAAATAATTATTACCATACGTATCTTCCTTCGCGATAACTACCGCTTCTTTTACCTCCGGATGTTTTAACAGTTCCGCTTCAATCTCACCCAATTCAATTCGGAATCCCCTAATTTTCACCTGATGGTCGATTCTTCCTAAATATTCAATATTACCGTCAGGCAGCCACCGTCCCAAATCCCCTGTCCGATACATTCTTTCGTCAGGCATAAACGGATTTTCCACAAACTTCTCAGCAGTTAGTTCCGGCCTATTAACATACCCTCTAGCCAAGCCCGCTCCGGCAATACAAACTTCCCCTGCTACACCGATTGGTTGTAGTTGATTGTTTCTACCAACAATATATAATGCAAGATTGTTAATCGGCTTACCTATGGGTATTACTTCAAGAGAGGTTTTTACCGAACAATCATAGCAGGATACATCAATGGTTGCCTCTGTCGGACCGTAAAGATTAATCAGCTTGGTATTAAAACGCTTATTTAACAATTCGTTAAATCTTTCTACCTGTGATAATTTTAATGCCTCTCCACCAACAAATACTTTTCTTAAACTTGCTAAACTATTTGAATTTGTATGGCCGGTTATGTATTCCAAAAATACATTTAACGCCGCCGGGACAAAATTAATAACCGTTATTTTGTTTTTTTCAACGGCTTTAAAAATTTCCGCGGGGTCTTTTTCTCCGCCCGGTTTTAAGAAACACAATTTGGCTCGGCTGACAATCCACCATAATAACTCCCGGCCTGACGCATCAAAAGTAAATGGGGTTTTTTGCAAAATAACGTCATCTTCCCCTAACGGGTACTGTTGTTGCATCCAGCTTACCATATTTACAGCCGCTCTATGCTCAACCAACACTCCTTTCGGTTTTCCGGTCGAACCCGACGTATATATCACGTAGGCCGCATCTTGTGAAGTAATTTCCTGCCTTACATTTTTTGTTTCTCCCTGATATAGATTCTGATCGTCTAATGCAAGAATTTCTCCGTCAAAAGCTATGGAAGAAATCCATCGCTGTTGCGTTAATAAAATTTCTGTCCCGCTGTCTTTTAATGTATAGCTGACTCTTTCCTCGGGATACTCCGGCGCTATTGGTAAATACGCCCCACCGGCTTTCAATATTCCCAAGATTCCGATGATCATTTCCAGTGAACGCTCTACCATGATACCTACAATACGATTGGCTCTTATCCCCTTATCCCTAAGCACTCCGGCCAATTGGTTGGCCCGATCATTCAATTCCTGATAAGTAAGCTGCTGATCAGCAAATGTGACAGCGACATTATCCGGAGTTTTGGCAGCTCGTTCCTCGAACAGCTCATGAAGGGTTTTATCCGCCGGATAATCGGCTTTCGTATTGTTAAAGTCCACTACTATTTGTTTTTTCTCGTCTTCAGCCAAAAGTTCTATTTCCGTCAGCATATTGTCAGGCTTCTCTACAATATGTTTCAACATCTTAACAAAATGCCTTGCCAGCCTTTGCACCGTTTCCCGTTTAAACAGCTTGCTATAGTACTCAAAGGTAAACTCTAACTGATTGTTAGTTTCGGCAGCCCGTAAAGTAAGATCAAATTTTGCGGTTTTATTATCAAACTCATATGGAGTAAATTTTAAATTGTCAATTTCCAACGTCGTCATATCCATGTTCTGTAAAACAAACATAGTATCAAACAGTGGCGTTCTGCTTAAATTCCTTGGTATTGCCAGTTTGTCCACCAATTCTTCAAATTGATACTCCTGATGATCATAAGCCGCAAGCGCATTCTCTTTGACCTCTTGTAAAAATTCCCGGAAAGTCTTACCAGCCGCCGGGTAATTGCGCATCGCCAGCGTATTAATAAACATGCCTATCATATTCTCAACATCCGCATGGGTCCGGCCCGCAATCGGTGATCCTACAACAATATCTTCCTGTCCGGTATATTTTGACAATAATACGTTATAGGCGGCTAATAGCACCATATACAGCGTCGTACCCGTTTGACCGGCAAATTTCTTCAGTTCTCCAGTTAAAGCTTCATCGAGAGCCAAATTCAGTCGGTCTCCCTCAAAACCTTTAACCGGAGGCCTGGAATAATCCCCCTGCAAATTAAGCACCGGAAGCTCACCTTCGAAAGTTCGGAGCCAATATTCTTCCTGCTGTTTAAAACGTTCCCCACAGTGTATCTTATCTTGCCAAACGGAAAAATCTTTGTATTGGATCCTAAGTTCCGGCATTTCCTGTCCCATATAAAGGCCGGCCAGTTCCTTGACCAAAATCCCCATGGAAACACCGTCAGAAATAATATGGTGCATATCAAATAATAAGATTTGCTTATTTTCCGTAAGTTCCCCCAGACCAATTCTGAACAGTGGAGCCTTACTCAGATTAAAGGGTCGTACAAAGCCTCTAATCATGTCCGGTATATCATCTTCCGTCCCTTGCAGATTATCGATAGTACATTCAATCTCTTGCTGCACTCTTTGTACAGGCTCACCATTAACAAACTCAAAAGAAGTCCGTAAGGTTTCGTGCCTTTGCACCAATTGCCGCAATGCTTTCACCAACCGGCTTCTATCCAGACCGCCTTCCACCTTAAAGGCCCCCGCTATATTATAGGCGGTACTATTATTCTCGAGTTGATTTAGAATAAACATTCTCTTTTGCGCTGGTGATACCGGATAATACTCCGCGTCGTCAACCGGTTCAATCATTTCCCATTCGGTTTTTGCCACCCCTGCAATACTCTTCATCAATTCCTTAATAGATTGTGCCTTAAATACTTCATTTACCTGCACTTCAGCGCCAAAGACTTTGTGGATTTTTGAAACAAGGTTCATCGCTTTTAACGAATGACCCCCCAGTTCAAAAAAGTTATCCTCCATGCCGACCTTTTCAATCCCTAAAACCTCCTGCCAGACTGCCGCCATCTTTTCTTCCGCTTCATTTCGCGGCGCTATATATTTTCTTACCGCCTGGCCGCCTCCCTCCGGCTCCGGCAGTGCCTTCCTGTCAATCTTCCCGTTCGGCGTAAGCGGCATCTTTTCAAGCTGGACAAAACACGACGGAACCATATACTCAGGCAGCAACCGCTTTAGACATTCCTTGATTTCAGTCGCATTTAGTTCATTTTCAGCCACGAAATACGCGCATAAATATTTTTGATCGGCCACATCCTCTTTGGCGATAACACAAACCTCTTTTATGGCGGGATAATGCAAGAGCTCGGCTTCAATCTCACCCAGTTCAACCCGGAACCCCCGGATTTTTACTTGGTAATCTATACGGCCTATGAATTCAATATTTCCATCCGGCAGCCATTTTGCAAGATCGCCGGTCCGGTACATTCTTGTTCCCGGAGCAAAGGGATTCTCAACAAACCTTTCCGCCGTCAGTTCCGACCGATTCAAGTAACCTCTGGCCAACCCATCCCCCGTAATACATAGTTCTCCCGGAACGCCGACCGGCTGTAATTGATTATCTTTATCTACAATATAGATTTGCGTATTGTCTATGGGATGTCCGATAGACGGGAGTCCCGTACTTGACTCTTCCGGGCTGACAACACCCCAAGTGGCAACAACTGTGCTTTCCGTAGGTCCATAATGGTTAAACAACCTAAACGGTAATGCAGGACTGGGTCTGCAGTGCAATTTATCGCCGCCGGTCAACAGTGCTCTCAAAGACATATCCGCTGGCCATTCCTCACCCATTAGCGCTTCCACCATTGGCGTCGGCATAAAACTTATGGTAATCCGGTTGCCCTTAAGCCAGTTAATTAAACCATTCACAGACGATCTGGTTTCATTTTGCGGAATGTATAACCCCGCTCCACAAGTCAGATACGGCCATATCTCCCAAACCGAAGCGTCAAAAGCCTGGCCGGCCAGTAAAGTTGCCCGGTCCAACTCGGTAATGGTATACACGCGTTGGTGCCAACTTACAAGATTGACCAGACTGACCTGTTCAATCTCCACCCCTTTGGGTTTGCCGGTCGAGCCGGAAGTATAAATCACATAGGCTAAATCTCGGGGATTGCAGACCAACGAAAGGTTGGAATCATCACCTATATACAGACCACTGTCATCTAATTCAATACATTCTCCCGTGAAATCCACTTTACCCTTTAAGTGCCGCTGGGTTAATACTATACGGCTCCCACTGTCTTCCAGCATATACCCAATTCTATCTTCCGGATATTCCGGATCAATCGGCAAATAGGTTGCCCCGGCTTTCAATATCCCCATTATCCCAACAATCAGCTCCGGTGACCGTTCTGCCAGAATACCTACAATGCTGGCAGGTTTTATCCCTTTGGCTACTAATACCCGTGCCAGTTGATTAGCTTTACTGTTTAACTCTTGGTAGGTCAGCCGCTGTTCATCATAAACTACGGCTATATTCTCAGGATTCCTCGCTACCGCGTCTTCAAAAAGAGCCTGTACCGTCTTATCCTTTGGATAATCCCGTTGGGTATTATTAAAATCCACCAGAAGTTCCCGACGTTCCTCCTTAGTGAGTAAACTGATATCTCTTACCAAAATATTGGGATTCTCTATTATGCAGTTGAGAACTGCGCGAAACTGCTCCCCTAGTTTCCTAATAAAGCTTTCATCATACTTCCATGCATTATAGTTAAATTTAACAGTTAATTTTTTCCCGAGAACAATAATTACGTTAAGATTATAGTTTGTCTGCTCGTAAGCTTCACTGTCACCAATAACAATACCGATATCCTTAGCCGCCAAAGCTTCTTCCACAGGATAATTCTCAAAAACAACGATATGGTCGATTAAAGCCCCCTTTAAACTTGTCCTTGCCTGTATTTCGGCAAGCGGACAATAGCTGTATCGCTCGGACTCCACAGCCTCATTTTGCACCCTATACAACACTGTCGAGAACACTTCATCCCTGTTGCAGGTTATTCTTACAGGCAAAGTGTTAATAAATAACCCCACCATACTTTCAATCCCCGTTATCTCATGCGGCCGGCCTGAGACAACGGCACCAAACACAACATCATTGCTATTGTTGTATTTCTGCACTACTACTCCCCAGGCTGATTGAACAATCGTGTTAAGGGTTACATTATTTTTTCCCGCAAGATCCTCAAGACTTTTTTTAATGTTTTCGCTTACCGGCAAAGTCAGCTCAGCCACTTTATACTTTTCATTTGCCGATATAGCTTTAGTCGATGGAATCACCGCCTGCTCGGAATAACCGTCTAAATAATTATCCCAATATAACGCAGCCTCTTCCCTGTTTTGCCGGGCAAGCCATCTAATATAGTCACTATACGGAAATACCTTTCCCAACTTCGGCGGTCTGTTCTCTTTCAAAGAATTATATATCTCTAAAAATTCCTGGCGTATAATTGCCATACACCAGCCATCCATGATGATATGATGGAAACTCCAAATCAATTTATATAAATCGCGATCCGTTTTGATTACACTCATTCGCATTAAGATATCTTTACTTAAATTAAAGCCTCTTTGCCTGTCTTTCATTTTAAACTCTTCAACAAAGGCCTTCTTTTCCGCTTCCGTCAAATCCTCAATATTCTCAATTGGAATATACGCCTTGCGCGATTTCATAACAACCTGTACCGGTCTTTCAACTTTTTCATACACAAAAACAGTCCTCAATATGTCATATCTTTCGATAAGCCTGTTAAAGCTTTCTTCAAGATAGTGCATATTCAGACTGCCTTCTATCGATAATAGGCTCTGCTCAAAATACGCATTCGACTCCTTGTCCCACAGCGAATAATATAACATACCTTCCTGCATGGGAGATAACGAATATATATCTTTTATATTATTATTTTTTTTCTTTTCATTACTCACATGAATCCCCTCCCATCCCGCTTGGGTCTTTCCCTGTTATTCCACATCACTATATGTATCCATAAAAGTTTCAAGTTCTTCGAGCGTAATATCATTTAATGTAAAATCACTCGGTGTCATCTCAGTAGAATCACAGGCGGCACAATGATTGATAATCATAATCAATTCTTGCCTGAACATCTCGGCAAATTTTATAATATTCTTCCTCTCGTACTCGCCACCATGATAAGTGAAATTTAAGGTTAACCGGCCATTCGAAACAATCCCATTTATATCCAGAGCGTACAAACTTTCCATACGCGGCGAAACAAATTTTCCTGCGGACATATCCGACATGGTAAATAGTTCCGTACTCATATCCTCATCAAACTGCCCGAGATAGTTAAAGCTAATTTCCGGCTTCACCGTAAACCTTAAGCCTTTTTTATGCTCAGGCGAAGTCAGATATTTAAGAATTCCATATCCAATCCCTTTGTTGGGAATCCGGCGCATACTTTCCTTTACAGATTTTATCCGGTACGCAAGATCCCGTTCCCCGCTCATATCCAGCATTACAGGATACTGAGCAGTAAACCAGCCAACAGTCCGGGATATATCAATACCTTTGATTATTTCTTCTCTGCCGTGGCCTTCCAGATTGATTAGCACCTTGTCTTGTCCAGCCCAGTCATTAACTGTAAGCCCTAACGCGGCAAGCAGAATATCATTCACCTCGGTATTATAGGCTGAATTTACCTTAGTAAGCAGTTTATCAGTTTCTTCCTTAGTCATTTTTAGCTGCACATGCTCATTATCTTCACTGAATCTGCGCATTACGGTTTTGTCTTTAGGTAACGATTTTACACTCGTATTCTCAAGCCCTAGCCAATACTCTATTTCACTTAATACTTCCCGGCTATTGGCGTAATCAACCAATCCATTCGTCCACTCTTGAAATGAGTGCGTCTTATCTGCAAACTTTATTTCTTCATTGTTTTGTGCCTGAATATACCCACTAAAAAGATCCTGAAGAATGATTCTCCAGGATACCCCGTCAACAACCAAATGGTGGATAACAATCAGCAGATGATCGCCTGCTTTAGTCTTAAACAATCCTAATTTAGCCAAAGGACCTGTAGTAAGATTGATGCTCTTTTGAATCCGCTCAGCTTCTTTTTCAATTATTTCCACATAATTATCATTGTCTATTAAATTTACCGTTTCTATTGTATATGCTTTTTCTTCAAGACCGCGGTTAAACTGAACCGGCTCGCCTTCACCATCCATAATAACCGTTCGCAATACATCATGGTGTTCTACAATTTTTGAAAAGACTTTTTCGATAATACTTTCTTCAAACCCATGTTTCCCATATAACATAACTGCTTGATTAAAGTGATGCTTATCCGCAAAATTTTGTTCAAATAACCAGCTCTGCATAGGCGAAAATATTACTTCACCCTTAACAATTTCCTGACTAATTTTCTTATTCGCTATTGTTACATAACCGCTCAGTTCTTCAATAATCGGGTGCTTAAATAAATCGCGCATTTCCAGGGTTAATCCCTTCTGACTCAAACGGGCCAATACTTGGATAGCTTTAATTGAGTCTCCTCCCAAACTGAAGAAGTTATCTTTTATTCCCACCCTTTCGGCCTTTAAAACCGTTTGCCATACTTCCACCAATATTTCTTCCGTTTCGTCTCTGGGAGCAACATAATTGACTCCGGTATTAATATTACCCTTGGGTTCGGGAAGAGCTTTCCTGTCTGCTTTTCCATTTGAATTTAAGGGCATTTTCTCCAGCTCAACAAAATAAGGCGGCAGCATATAATCAGGTAATGTTCGGGATAAATGCTCCCGCAATTCTGCTATTGTGACCTCCCGTTCCGCAACAATATAGGCACAAAGATATTTATCGCCATCATTACCGTCCCTAGCCACGACGATTGTCTCTTTTATTGACGGATGCTTTAATAGCTCGGTTTCAATCTCTCCCAGTTCTATTCGGAAACCTCTAATTTTTACCTGATGATCCATACGTCCTAAAAATTCAATATTACCATCCGGAAGCCAGCGGGCAAGATCCCCTGTCCGGTACATTTTTTCGCCAGACATAAACGGATTTTGCACAAACTTCTCAGCGGTCAACTCCGGCTTATTTAGATAGCCTCTGGCCAGGCCGTCTCCTGCAATACAAAGTTCACCGACCATGCCAACCGGCTGAAGCTTATTGTTTTTATTTATTATATATAGCTTAATATTATCAATGGGTTTACCAATGGGTACAATTTGAAGCTCTTTTCCGGTTGAACAATTAAAATACGATACATCAACGGTAGCTTCCGTTGGACCATATAAATTTATCAATTTAGCATCATATCCGGCAAATAGCTTATTAAACGTATTGGCATGTTCCGGATTAAGCGCTTCCCCGCTGGCAAATACCTGTTTCAGACTTGCAATGCTATCAAAGTTGATCCGGTTATCAATATAATTCAAGAAAACCGTGAGCATCGAAGGAACAAAATGCATAGTTGTTATTCTGTCCTTCTCTATTGCCGCTACAATTTCTTCCGGTTCCTTTTCTCCGCCTGGTTTTAACATACACACACTTGCACCAATAAACGACCACCAAAAAATTTCCCATACAGATACATCAAAAGTAAAAGGGGTTTTTTGCAGAATAACGTCTTCTTCTGTAAGGGGATAGCACTTTTGCATCCAATTTATTCTATTAATAACAGAATAATGTTCAATCATAGCCCCTTTAGGTTTTCCGGTTGAACCGGAAGTATAGATCACATAGGCCAAATTACGGGAATTATTCTCTATCTCCAGGTTAGAGCAATCGCCGGAGTATAAGCCTGCATCCTCTAAATCTACCATCAGGCCTGTAAAAGGAACCTCACTCAGAAAGCGGTTCTGGGTTAAGAGAATTTGTGTCCCACTGTCATCCAGCATATAGTTTATTCTTTCCGCCGGATAATCAGGCGCTATCGGCAAATAGGCTCCCCCCGCCTTCACGATTCCCATAATCCCGATAATCATTTCCAGTGAACGCTCCACCATGATTCCCACAATACTATTGGCTTGTACGCCTTTACTCCTTAACACCCTTGCCAATTGGTTTGCTTTGTTATTTAGCTCCTGATAGGTAAGCCGCTGATTCCCAAAGACCACAGCCATGTTATTCGGACTTTTTTTCACCTGTGCCTCAAAAACTTCATATATTGTCTGGTTTTTGGGATAGTCGGCATCCGTATTATTAAAATCAATAAGTATTTCTTGCTTTTCAGCCTCAGATAAGATTTCTATATCTGATAACTTTATTTGTGGATTTTGCGTAACTTCCCGCAAATAATTAAACAGGTACTTGACTACCTGCTTAATTATTTGCTCCGTATAAATATTAGCATTATATTCCACCACAAGCTCTATAGACTCTTTCGTCAGTAAAAATGAAAATACCGTATCTATTTCTAAGTCCCTGATCATTTTTTTCTCGTGAATGTTTTCCAGTAAAACAACAGTTTTATAATCGGCCTCACTGTCAGAGCACAAATGCAACTGCTCATAAATTTTATCAAGCGGATAATTTTGATAACTATCCGCTTCCATCATACTATCTGTTATTTTCATTATAAAATCGCTAAAAGTTTCTTCCCTATCAATAGAACTTCGAATCGGCAACATACTATTTAAATATAAATCATCCAGAGCTTGCTTAAATACAGGCATACCTACTATTACATCACCACTATCATTATAGCGGCACAACAAATATTTTATCCCTGATAGCAAAATCACATAAGCAGCATATTCAGAACCATTACCCAAGTGAAGTATTTTATTAAATACTTCACTTGGCAATGTACGTTTGAATATTGCTTTTGTATATCCTTGCTGATCCTTGTCACCGGGAAAACCATGGAAATATATTTCACCGCTTAATTTGCCCAGCCAATATTCTTTTTCTTCCTGATACTCTCCGCTTGCTACAACAATATTTTGAGAATGTTTATCTAACAACACGTTACTTCCCTCCCCGCATTATTTAGACCTCTTACTTAAGAATCAGCTTAAACTTCACCAAACTGATCCTGCAGATTAAATTTTACATTATGCTTAATTCCCCGGCGCTTACTATACTGTTTTTCTAATGGAATCATTTTTATTACTATGTCGTCATTCTCCGTAATTTCTTTGAGTATTTTGCAATAGTCTTTTAATAAGCGTACTGCAGTTTCTTCTGTAAATAGCTTGGTACAATATTCTAACATAAGCTCTAAACCGTTATTTCCTTCTAGCGCATACAAAGTTACATCTACTTTCGTTGTTTTATTATCCATTTCAAGCGGTACTATTTTTAAACCACCCATCTCCATCGATGCCATGTCCATATTTTGCAGTACAAACATGGTATCAAACAACGGATTCCGGCTTAAGTCTCGCGACATATCCAGCTTATCCACCAGTTCTTCCAATTGATAGTCCTGATTCTCATAAGCCTGGAGAGCATTTTCTTTAACCTCTTTTAAAAACTCTTTAAAACTTTTGTTACCCGCCGGATAATTCCGCATCGCCAAAGTATTAACAAATATACCAACAATGTTTTCTAAATCCGCGTGCTGCCGACCGGCAATCGGCGTCCCCACAACAATGTCTTCCTGTCCGGTATGTTTGGCCAATAAAATATTATATGCCGCCAGCAGCACCATATATAGTGTGGCATCGGTTTGACCGGCAATTTCGTTTAGTTTTCCTGTCAAATCCCCACCCACAATGAAACTTGCCCGGTTTCCCTCAAAACTTCTAACCGGCGGTCTTGAATAATCACTTGGCATATTAAGCACAGGTATTTCACCCTCAAAAACCTTTAACCAATAGGCTTCTTTCTCTTTAAAGGCTTTGCTCTTGAACATAGCATTTTGCCAAGCTGAAAAATCTTTGTATTGGATCTTTAGCTCCGGCAATTCCTGGTCTTCATACAGACTTGACATTTCCTTTACTAAAATCCCTATTGATACACCATCTGATATAATATGGTGCATATCAAATAATAACAGGTGGTTGTTTTGATCCATTTCCACCAAATTCACCCGAATAAGAGGGGCTTTACTTAAATCAAAGGGGCATACAAAAGCTTGAATAATATTGGCCTTGTAAGATTCGGTCCCCTGGATGAAGGCAACAGAAAAATCAACCTCCCGGTGCACTCTTTGTACCGGCTCACCGCCATATAGTTCAAAGGACGACCGCAGCGTTTCATGGCGCTGAATTAATTTTTTCCATACCTCCTCAAATCTCGCTTTATCTAATTTCCCTTCGATCTTAAGCATCGCTGGCATATTATAAGCGGTCTGGGTATTCTCATACTGATTTAGAATAAACATCCTCTTTTGTGCCGAAGACACCGGATAGTAATCCTGTTCAAGTACAGGTTCAATTGCGACGTAATTACCTTCTGTTACGCCTCCCATAAACTCTGTCAACTTCTTAATCGTCTGAGCTTTAAATAGTTCCTGTAGCGGCACTTCCATTCCGAAATCTTTATGAATCTTAGCGGCAAGGTTCATCGCTTTCAATGAATGACCGCCAAGCTCAAAGAAGTTATCTTCAATTCCTACCTTTTCCACGCCTAAAACTGCTTGCCAGATTCGCACCAACTTTTCTTCCGTTTCGTTCCGCGGCGCTACATATTCATGTCCGGTGCTTATCATCTCCGGTTCCGGCAGTGCCTTCCGGTCAATCTTTCCATTGGGCGTAAGCGGCAACTTATCAAGCTGGACAAAACTTGCCGGAAGCATATAGTCAGGCAGCATGGGTGCTAAATGTTCCCGAAGCTCTGCAGGGGTAAGTTTCTCTTCTGCCGCGATATACGCACATAAATATTTATTGCCGATTACATCATCTTTAACAAGAACTGAAGCTTCTTTTACAGCCGGATAGGTTAACAGGCAGGCCTCAATTTCTCCTAATTCTATACGGAAACCTCTAATTTTCACTTGCTGATCTATCCGGCCTAAAAATTCAATATTGCCGTCTGTCAGCCACCTGGCAAGGTCACCCGTCCGGTACATCCTTTCTCCCTGCACAAAGGGATCGGCAACAAACTTCTCTGCCGTCAATTCAGGTCTGTTTAAATAACCTCTGGCTAACCCGGCTCCCGCTATGCACAATTCACCGACCACACCGACAGGCTGTAAATTATTGTTTCTATCAACAATATAAATTCGGGTGTTGTCCACGGGCCGTCCGATAGATGGCAGCATATCTTCAGGCTCATCCTCACTGACAGCGCCTGCTGTGGCAACAACCGTACTTTCCGTTGGGCCATAATGATTGACCAATGCAAAGGGAATTTTTTGAGGCCGACGATGCAGCTTATCCCCGCCGGTTAACAACGCCCGGAGCGACATTGGAGACGGCCAGTCTTCAGTCAATAGCATTTCGGCCATAGGAGTCGGCATAAATGCAATAGTAATCAAATTGTCTTTAAACCAATTAATAAGTCTAGTTGTTGATGCTCTGGTTTCGCTGACGGGAATATACAACCCGGCACCGGCGGTCAGGTATGGCCAAATCTCCCAAACAGAAGCGTCAAATGCCTGGCCCGCCAGCAAAGTTGCCCGGTCACTGGCAGTAATGTTATACACGCGCTGATGCCAGCTTACCAGATTTACCAGACTGGCATGTTCAATTTCAACCCCTTTGGGTTTACCCGTCGAGCCTGATGTATAGATCACATAAGCCAAATTTCGCGGATTGTGCTTTAGGAATAAGCCAGAACCGTCTCCTGCGTAAATATCAGGGTCATCTAAGCAGATAATTTCACCAGAGAAAAGCGATTTATCCGCCAAGTGCTTTTGGGTTAATAGCATCTTAGTACCACTGTCTTCCAGCATATAACTGATTCTTTCCGCCGGATATTCCGGATCAATCGGTAGATAAGCTCCGCCAGCTTTCAATATTCCCACCATTCCGATAATCATTTCCGGCGAACGTTCGGCCAAAATCCCTACAATGCTGTTTTCTTGTACTCCACAAGTTCTTAGTAGTTGCGCAAGTTGGTTCGCTTTCTTATCCAACTCATTATAAGTAAGCTGATATCCATCATAAGCTACAGCAATGTTTTCCGGGTTCTTCCGGGCCTGGTCTTCAAATAATTCCTGTATTGTGCTGCTGGCATAGACAATATTTGTGTTATTAAAATCAACTAAAATCTGTCTTATTTCCGTTTCTGTAAGCAGCGTAAGTTCCGCCAGTCTTACTTCCGGTTTCTCTACTATGCTAGTTAGTACAGTAATAAAATGATGACTAAACCGCTCAATCGTTTCTTTTTTAAACAGTTTACTGCAATACTCCAGTGTAAATTCCAACCGTTTATTTCTTGCAATTGCCTGACATACCATATCAAATTTAGCCGTTTTATTATCAAATGGATACATTGTTAAGCTTAAATCACCCATTCTCAGCCTGGTTGTATCTATATCTTGCAGTACAAACAAGGTATCAAACAGCGGATTTCTACTTAAATCTCGTGGTATGTCCAGCTTGTCCACCAGTTCTTCAAACTGGTACTCCTGATGTTCATAGGCCAAAAGAGCATTTTCTTTGACCTCTTGTAAAAACTCGGTAAACCGTTTATCTCTCGCCGGGTAATTTCTCATTGCCAAGGTATTGACAAACATGCCAATTACCTTCTCCAAATCAGCATGCGGTCTGCCGGCGATCGGCGACCCGACAATAATGTCTTCCTGACCGCTATACTTGGACAACAGGGCAGTATACGCCGCCAATAGCACCATATACATGGTGGCACCGGTTTGCCCCGCCAGGTTGTTTAGTTTCTCCGTCAACTCTTCGCTTAGTGCAAACTCCAACCGGTCGCCTTCAAAGCTCCGAACCGGCGGCCTTGAGTAATCGCCCGGCAAACTTAGTATCGGTAACTCTCCGGCAAAAGTTTGCAGCCAATATTCCTCCTGCTGTTTAAAACGCTCCGTTGTCATCAGGTTATTTTGCCAAGCCGAAAAATCTTTGTACTGAATCCTTAGTTTCGCCAGTTCCTGCCCTTCATACAGCTTGGCCAATTCTTCCACTAAGATTCCCATTGTTACACCATCAGATATGATATGGTGCATATCAAAGAGCACCACATACTGATTTTCAGCTATTTCGACCAGCTTAACGCGAAACAGAGGCGCTTTACTTAGATCAAAAGGACGCACAAAGGATTGGAGAATGTCCGATATTTCTTGTTCACTCCCTTGACCCATGTCAATAGCAAACTCAACCGCTTCATGAACCCTTTGTACAGGTTCCCCATCAATTAATTCAAAAGAAGTCCGTAGTGTTTCATGTCGCTGAAGGAGTTTGTTTAAACAATCCGAAAATCTCCCTGTGTCTAAATGCCCCTCTACCTTAAACGCCGCAGGCATATTGTAGGCAGTATCGCCATTTTCGAACTGATTCAGGATAAACATCCGTTTTTGCGCCGATGATACCGGATAGTATTCCGCTTCAGCCACCGCTTCTATAGCTATATAATCCGTTTCCTGTAAGCTATCAATGATTCTGCTAAGTGCTTTAACGGTTTGCGCCTTAAATACTTCCTGCAGCGATACTTCAAC
>JAGGAE010000017.1 GCA_017889725.1 Bacillota bacterium
GGATTGGCAATAATGTCAACTTTTTTAACTGTGTACCTGAGAATATACTCGATGACGTCCGGAGTTGTATAAAACAGGCCTACCTTTCGCCGCTGCTGAGCCAGGTTTTCATAAATTTCACCCAATAACCAAGAATCACCTGGAAAAATGAGCAGCCACCGGGCAATAATTTTATAAATTGAATCGGGCAAATCTCTTGAACAATTGGTTTTAAGAGCATTTTCTTTATGTTCCTGTACTTCGGAAAGAGCCTCTAAAAAAACAGTTTCAGGTGCTAAACCACCGCGAAAAGCAAAAAACAATATCTTCATTAACAGCAAATCGGCCTGGCCAATGCCCTGCCCTTGAAGCCACACTTTTACTTCCCGACACTCAGCGATAAAGCTCTTCCAGTTCATTCTGCTACCTCACAGCTGCTAGTTTCAGGTACTACCATAAGGTATATTCACGCACCGGTACTACTCATGTCAATGCAAGGGAATTTTATAACGCCTCGGTATGGGCGGCATACGCACTATGGTTGTGGATAGACTCATAATTTTCACATTCCACCTCAAACCAAGTCACACCGTTTAGCCCCCTAAGCATAAGTACCAAATCTCGGAGTACGTCTTCAACAAACTTAGGGTTCTCGTAGGCTTTTTCCGTAAGATATTTTTCATCTTCCCGTTTTAATAGCGAATATAAAGGCGCGCTTCCTTGCGCTTCCATTTTTGTAACCAAATCTTCTATCCAAATAAAGTTGACTGGACGGTGCTTGAGTTTTACACGCATCAACCCCCGTTGATTATGCGCTCCATATAAGGATATTTCCTTACTGCAAGGACAAACCGACGTAAACGGAACCGCTACAGCCAAAGTAAAATCCAACTCTTCTCCGCGCACCAAATTGCCGAAAAACTGACAATCATAATCAAGTAGACTCTTCATGCCACTAACAGGCGCTTCTTTCTCAATGAAATATTTAAATGAAAACTCCATATGCGCTCTTTGCGCCGACAGCCGCTCAATAATATCCGACAGAATCAGAGCCATCTCTTTCTCCGAGATGGGCTTCTGCCGCCACTCGTTTAGTATGTCAATAAACCGGCTCATATGAGTCCCTTTATATTCTTTCGGCAAATCCACCACTAGCTTTATGTTCGCCAACACCGACTGCAGACCGCCTGCCTTGGTTTTAATAAGAAACGGTAAGTGTACCTCGCTCACACCGACTTTTTGAATGGCTATGCCCCGCTCATCTATTAAATTCTGTACATCTTTCATATTCTATATACCCCCGGTAAGCGGATATACATTACCACCGCTCATAATTTAGCTTTCGTAAGAAATAGGATCAACAATTCCTGCCTCGGCAAAGCCTTTTAGCCGCAAAAGACAACTGTCGCATTTGCCGCAAGCCTTTGGGCCGCCAGTATAGCAGCTGCTGGTTAAATGTAGAGGAGCTTTTAGCTTGCTGCCGAGTAAGACAATCTGTTGTTTCGTCAACTCAAGAAGCGGTGTTTCTACCGTAATGGATCGCCCATCCTGAACCGCGGCTTTCGTGCTATAATCAGCCAGTTTTTGGAAGAGTTGGATAAACTCAGGCCGACAATCCGGGTATCCGCTATAATCCAGAGAATTAACACCAATATAAATTTTATCCGCCCCGGTCACTTCCGCATATCCTAACGCATAACTTAAAAAAATCAAATTCCGGGCGGGAACGTAAGTAGCCGGAATATCTCCCCTGGTTACATCCCCGACCGGTACGCTAATTTCCTGATCGGTAAGGGCACTGCCACCAATATCATCCATATTGGTTTTTATCACAAGATGTTTTTTTACCCCAAAATGGGCCGCAACCTTGCGTGCAGAATCAAGTTCGCGGCTATGCCGCTGGTTATAATCAAAGCTTATTGGCAATACCTCATACCCTGCGTTGATTGCTACAGCCATACAAACAGTTGAATCAAGACCGCCGGACAGTAATACAACGGCTTTCATCCATACCACCCCTTATATTACATTTTCTTAGTATACCGATTTTTATCCGCAGCGTACGCTGCTAGGTGTCTTTTATGTTATTAGACAAAATTCTCCATTTTTCCTCCAATAGCCTTAGCCAAAATCCGCCTAAGATTGGTTATGTCCGGAACCATATAGCATCCACGCCTTGGAAAGGGCTTCCTGGCACACCTCTTTTAACGGTCTATCCGCTTCTTCCGCCAGACGGCGGCAATCTTCAAATTCGGGAGAAATGCTGTGTACAATCCCTTGGTAGGAAGAGACCTTTGTCCTGACCGGGCCCCATGCGGTATCCACATAAATAGAATGCCGTTCGGCGGCCAATCTCCCTACCGGATAAAATCGAACACCAATAGTGGTGGTTTCCGCCAAAATTAATTCCAGCACCATATTTTTTAAATTATCCTCAATCAATGCGGAAAGAGTAACCGCTGGCCGGCCTTTTTTCATGACAATGGGGGTAACCCAAGCATCGTTCGCGCCCATAGCTAAAAGCTTTTCAATTACATAAGGATATATTTGCGGATTAAGATCATCGATGTTCGCCTCAACAACCAAGAGATTTTCGAGCTGTTCAAACGTACGCATTTCACCCACGATTGAGCGTAATACATTGGGTATCTCTAAATCCCACGTTCCCGCACCATATCCAACCTTTTCACTGATAAACCCTTCTGGCATATAGGCGCTTTTCTGGCACAGGGCTGCTACCAGCGCGGCTCCAGTTGGAGTTACCAGTTCCTTCTGAATGTCGCCTGTTTCATAGGGAAATCCCCTCAAAAGCTCGGCAGTAGCCGGTGCGGGCACCGGCATAGTCCCATGACTGCATTTGACAAAGCCATTTCCTGTACGCAACTTTGAAGTGTATATACGTTCCACACCTAAATAATCAAGGCAAATAGCCCCCCCCACGATGTCTACGATAGCGTCGACGGCTCCGACTTCGTGGAAGTGAATGGTATCAATGGTGGTTCCATGAACCGTTGCCTCCGCCTCCGCCAATTTTAAAAACACTCTTTTGCTTACGTCCCGAACAACTTCACTCAGCGAAGCCTCTTCAATAATCTTGTATATATCCGATAACACGCGGTGATGATGCTGATGTTCCAGCCTGACGTCAACATATACAGCACTGATTCCCTGTTTCAGCACTTTCTGTACCACCAATTCATACCCACTCAGCTCCAACTTATTCAGTTCAGTCCGCAAAACCTCCTCCGGCACCCCCAAATCAAGCATGGCGCCTAAAAACATATTGCCGCTGATTCCGGCAAAACAGTCCAAACAGATTGTTCTCATACCTTCACCTCATCTTATTGATGATGCTGGCCATCCGGCCCGCGCCAAAGCCATTGTCAATATTCACCACAGCTACCCCCGCCGCACAGCTGTTTAACATAGATAACAATGCGGCTACGCCGCCAAAACTGGCTCCATACCCCACACTGGTAGGTACGGCGATAACCGGCTTGTCCACCATTCCGCCGACTACGCTGGCTAGTGCGCCCTCCATACCAGCGACAACAATAAGGACATTAGCTTCTTCGATTACTTTTCTCTGAGCTAACAACCGGTGTATCCCAGCCACTCCGACATCAAACACACGCTTTACGCAGTTTCCCATGATTTCTGCCGTCAGAGCCGCTTCCTCAGCAACCGGAATATCGCTGGTTCCGGCAGTCATGACCAAGATATACCGTTTTTCATCCAAGACTGTTTCTTCTCTTTTAACAATAATCAGATTGGCTGTATCGTAATACTTAGCATCAGGTACTACCTTCTTAACAGCCAAGAAATGCTCCTCATTGGCACGAGTGGCTAGTACATTCGTGTTGGCGGCAACTAGTCGCTCTATAATGCCCGCAACCTGAACCGGCGTTTTCCCCTGAGCAAATACCACCTCAGCAAAGCCTTGCCTTTCTTTCCGATGGTGATCAATTTTAGCATATTCCAAATCCTCAAACGGCCATTTTTCTAACGATCCAACCGCTTCTTCCAAAGAAATTTCACCCCTCTGAAACTGTGTAAGAAGCGCTGTAATCCTGTTCATATCCATTTCACACCTCAACTAAGCACGTCATTCATACTTCCGGTACGATATCCCGTCATATCCACAGTAACATAGGTAAACCCGAGTTCTTTCAATCCTTGCGTAATAGCTTGCGCTATTCCGGGTTGAACTATTTTAGAAATCTCCTCGACCTCAACCCTGGCAAGATTACCATGATGCCGGACCCTCACCTGCCCCGGGCAAAATTTACGTACCAGAGTTTCCGCCAAGTCCACCTGTTTTAGTATTTGGGAGGTAATTGGCATCCCATACGCCAGCCTTGAAACCAGACAAGCCGCACTTGGCTTATTCCAGGTGATCAGCCCCCACGCCTTCGACAAAGCCCTAATTTCCGCTTTGGTCAGACCAGCTTCAAGCAGCGGACTTCGCACCTTTTCCAATTCCTTGATGGCTTTCATTCCCGGCCGGTAATCGGCTAAATCATCCAGATTGCTTCCTTCAATAACCCAGGCATAGCCGTGCTCTTTTGCCCAATCAGTCAGACTGGTAAAACGTTCTTTCTTACAATGATAGCAACGCTCCGCCGAATTTGCGGTAAATTCTTTATTATTAAGTTCTCCGGTGTTGAGCAAAACAAGCTGGAATCCCTGGGCGGCGGCCCAACTCTCTGCCGCAAGTATTTCTCCTACCGGCGAAGTATCTGAGCAAGCGGTCACCAGAATCACTTTATGTTTTAACACTCTTTGAGCCGCCGCCGCCAGAAACGTACTATCAACTCCGCCAGAGAAAGCAACAACCGCACTGGTTAGTGATAAAAGAATGTCATTCAGTCGCTTTAATTTTTCATAGTCAGACATAATTTTCCTCCTAATGATAGCAAAAAAAAAGCACAAGTTTTCCCCCTGTGCCTTTACGACGACTAGTATGTCCTCATTTTACCACACTGTGTTCTACCTGAGCAACAGCAAAATTCACCGTTAGTTTTGAAAGTGCTTTTCCCTGCAGCCTGTTAACAAGGTCTCTAAGTTTTCCATAATTCTAAGTTGGGTCTCTTCCAAAAGGTTTATACTCTGATTTAATAATACTACCTGTTGGTTGCCTCGCATTCTTTTATCTCGAAAGAAGACTTCCAAGTGGCTGGCAGCCATTTCAAGCTGCTCCGCAGCCGCTAATACTTGACTATCCAGAAGTTTTTCCAACAGCACATAATGAAACACTTGCACAGCTTCGATTGCCTTGCTAAAGCCCTCACTACCCGCCTGGTGCTGGGCAAATATATTAAAATGCACCGTAAATTCCCTAAACTCGCTGTTACCGGCAATAGCCAAATCCCCGTTCAGCAGATACACCAGCTTATAGATTTGGTTTATATATGAGTTTTGTAACTGGATTAATGACAAAACATCCCCGAATTCAGCTCCCCGGTGCGACACGAGGTGGAAATTCTGCAATTCCACTAACCGCCACCTCCATGACAACAATCGTCACTGTATATTATTCAAAAAACAAGGGTTGTGTCTACTTTTCGTCCAAGCTTGGCGCTCATTCCCCGAAAATATAGCAAGCTGCCAAAGAATTTTTCTTTGGCAGCTTGCTATATAACAGCCGTAATAATAACATCCTGATTAGTAAGAAGATTAATAGAACCTTCTCGCGTCCACACAATCGGGCGGGATGGATCCTGACTATTGATTCTAAGCACAGCGCCAGCCAATCCATTATTCAACATGACGGAATTGCCCACATAATAAGGAACAGCAACCCGGTTAAGTGCTTGAACCACCTGCGAATCAAACTGCGTTCCCGAACCGTCACTGATAATTTTCTTAGCCTTATAAACCGCGATAGCCGAGCGATACACGCGGTCTGTAGTTAAAGCATCGTATACATCGGCTACCGCCACGATCTTAGCAAGCGGATCAATTTTTTCCTGTGTAATCCCCCAAGGATAACCCTGTCCATCCGGCCTCTCATGGTGTTGCAGTGCCATTAGCGCAATGCGATGATCTACCTGGGTTTCCGTGCGCAATATATTATACCCGGCTGAAGCATGTGTTTTTACTCGCTCAAATTCATCGGAAGTCAATGATCCTTCTTTTTCTAAAATACTATGGTGTATGGTCGTCTTACCATAATCATGCAGCAAACCGCCAATACCTAATATGCAGATATCCTCGCGAGGCAATCCCATTGCCATACCAAGAACAATGGCAAATACCCCGACATCCACGCAATGGCCATATAAATAATCCGCTTTTTGTCGTGTTTCTGTTAAATAGATAAGCAGAGTTTCCTGCTGCGAAATTTCCTGGACTGCCTCTTCTACAGCCTCACGCAAACACGTTAAGTTATAAACAATGTTCCCTTTACGAAAAGAGTTCTGCAAATACTGTATCATCTTTCGCCGCGTCGCAGTGGTAATAAGGCTAGTAACTTCAGTAATTTCCCGGTTTACAGCTTCCCGCCCCGCTTTTTCTGCTATAATCCAAACCGAATCAATCTTATGCTTTTCCAGATACACCAAGATTTCCTTTCTTATTTGTACCCCTTTATTAACAAGAACATTGCCATATTGATTTATTACATCTCGGGCCAGCGTCATGCTTTCCTTAACATTTTGCAACTTTACCTGCTTAATACCCGTCACCTCCGGCCACACACGCGCCCTAGATAATTCGCCTTTTAAGTGTCCAAAACGACTAAATACTTTCTTATTTTGGAAAACTTTCTTTCGAGATAACCATTTCGACAAAACAACTTTCTTTCCTGCTGCAAATAACAACCGGGCCTAAAAAATTAACTTAAATAGTTTACTAATACGCTATTTTTATTTTTATACTGCTCAGAACGAAGGAAATCCTCGAATTGCGTTGAAATCTGTAATACATAATAAATAAGGTGGTGTTCTACCAAATGGGCGTAGGTTATTCACGTAAGGAACTAGGCAAACTCCACAGACAATTTTTTGACGAACGAATGGAAAAAAGCAAAGATAACGAGGAAGCATTTCAACGTGCTCTGATGTCCATGCTTAAAGCCATGATTGACGTTATCGACGCAAACAATCAAAAAATAGAGACGGACGTAAAAACCCTTATTAAGAAAAAATTGGAGGATAAGTAATCCTTTACTCATAACGGTCAAAGATAGAAAAGAGGCTGTGTTTTCACACAGCCTCTTTTCTATCTTTGACCGTTTATCCGGCTATATTGGCGGAATCTGCCTTTTTATGCTTACCAAACCGCTCAAGCATTCTTTCAATTAGCAGATAAAACAGCGGCACTACAATAAGCGTTAACATAGTTGAAGTAATTAATCCTCCCACGAGAACCACCCCCATGGATTGACGAAGTTCTGCCCCAGAACCAATCCCCAAAGCAATAGGTGCCATCCCGAAGATCATCGCCATCGTCGTCATAAGGATAGGCCGCAGCCGTACGGAACCGGCTTCTATCAGCGACGCTTCCAAAGACAGGCCGCTAAGACGCAATTGGTTGGTATAGTCCACCAGCAAAATTGCGTTTTTGGTAACTATCCCCATCAGCATGATAATTCCGATGAGTGAAATAATACTTAAGGTTTTCCCGGTAACCAATAGTCCGACAATCGCCCCAATAAGCGAAAAGGGGAGAGAAATCATAATGGTAACGGGATGGATAAAGCTTTCGAATTCAGCTGCCAGAACCATGTAAATGAGGATAATGGCCAGCAGCAGCGCTCCAAATATCTCTTTAAACGAATCTTTCTGCTGGCGGGTTTGACCAACCAGTTTATAGCCGTAGCCAACAGGAAAATTCATTTGGGGGATTAGTGTGCTTTCAATTGTTTTGACCAAATCGCCTGGCGTAGTGCCCACCGTATTGGCATACACAATAACCTGGCGCTGCCGCCCCTCCCGGTCAATCTGAGTCGGACCGGACGAAAATTTAACATCGGCAATATCACCCAAGCGGACAAACGAGCCGCTTTGCGACGCGATGCGTAAGTCCGCCACATCGCTCGGATTTAGACGGGAAGCCTGATTTAACTGTACCCGGATATTATAATCACTGTCTGCAACATTATACTCGTTAGTAGTTACCAAGCCCAGGAAAGCCATTTTTATTACCGTCCCGGCAGATGAAGCATTCACTCCTGCAGCCGCCATCCTGGCCGGATCAAACCGCACCTGAACTTCCGGCTGGGACTGTTCGCTTGATGTATCCACATCGGTTGCCCCCGATACTTTGCGGATTTTATCAGCCAGTTCCAACGAAAGCTCTTTTAGTATCCCCAGATCACCGCCGCGCAGACCGATTTGCACAGGACGTGCGTCACCGCCGCCGCCCATTCCCTGCTGGCTTAAAACCGATACTTTCAAGCCTTCCACATTGCGGAATTTAATACGCAACTCATCCATAATATCCTGCATGGACCGCACTGTAAATTTAGAATGCACACCGGCAAAAAAGTCTCCTACCGACTTCGAATGAAAGACAATATCCTTCCATGACCGCGCCCGGTCACCGGTATCTTTTAATTTTACACCAATCGTTGCTTTATAAACGCCTTGATTCTGACTGCCAATGACCATAAACGCCGTATCCAGTTCAGGAATATTATTTACTTCCTTTTCCAACGGCGCAACATACTCCCGCATTTTATCTATCGAAGTTCCGGCCGGAGCTGCCACATTGATCTGGAATTCGCCCGAATCATACGTCGGCGTCATTTCACTGCCAATCGCCCCTAAGGCTAATGGTACCAAACACAAGACAAAAGCCGCTACCGCCAGCATGATAACCTTCCAGGGCCTTTTGAGCGCCCAGCCAAGGACATCTTTATAGATTTCGCGGACATTCAGAAACGCCTCTTCCCAAGCGTCGAGCATACTCTGAATCCAGCGCAGCCTTCCCTTAATTTTCCCGGCCTCACTATGGTCAATTTTCTTCATCCAATAAGCCGAAAGCATCGGTGTCATCGTAAAAGCGACAAATAAGGAGAATGCTACTGCAAAGGCAATAGTCATACCAAACTGTTTGAAAAACTGACCAATAACTTCTTTCATGTTACCAATAGGTACAAACACTGCCAAAATGGAAAAGGTAGTCGCCAATACCGCCAGTGCAATCTGCCCGGTACCATCCCTAGCCGCTTCCTTCGGCGGTTTCCCCTGTTCGAGGTGACGGAAAATATTTTCGATAACCACAATGGCATCATCGATAAGTATACCGACAGCCAAGCTCAGCCCCATAAGCGACATGGTATTGAGTGTAAATCCCATAACCTTCATCAAAAAGAAGGTGGCTATAATCGAGGTTGGAATAGCCAGTGCTCCGATTAACGTAGCCCGGTAGTCCTGGAGAAACAAGAAGGTGATAACCACGGCCAAGATACCGCCAAATACCAGGGAGGTCATAACGTCTTCCACACTGCTGCGAATGTATTTGGAACTGTCTCTTACCGTTTCTACCTTAATGTCTCCCGGTAAATCCTTGGCCTCTAAATCCTTCATCCGTTGTTTTACGCGGTCAGACACATCCACCGTGTTGGTGCCGGATTGTTTCTGTACAGACACGATAACGCTGGGCACACCATTGGTCTGCGCGGACGTGCGCTCCTCCGCCCAATCGTCTTCTACCCTAGCGACATCGCTGACTTTAATCAGCTTATTATCCTGATTAACAACGGCGACGTTCTTAATCTCATCCACCGATTGGAATTTTCCCAGCGTCCGCACGGTAATTTCCGTACCTTTTTCTTTTACCCTGCCGCCAGGAGTATCCGCGTTCTGATTATTGATAGCATTATATACTTGTTGAATGCTGATATTATAGCCTTCAAGCTGTCGGGGATCGACATAGATGTGAATTTCACGTTCAGACGCCCCATACACATTTACTGCCCCTACACTATCAAGCCTCTGCAGTTCATCCTTAACCACATCGCTTGCGATTTTACGGATTTCCCCGCGGCTGCGGCTGTCCGAAGACAAGCTGAAATACATAATGGGCTGTGAACTGGGATCAACCCTCTGCACCGTGGGTTCATCAATATCATCCGGCAGCTTTTTCCGAATACCCGCCACTTTTTCGCGAACATCATTCGCCATGAGCTTAGGATCGGTTCCATACTCAAATTCAAGAACCGTTACTGACGAACCTTCTTTAGCTGTGGACGTCAAAGTCTTAATCCCGGATACCGAGCTAACGGCATCCTCGACAGGCTTGGTGACCAGACTCTCCATTTCTTCCGGCGAAGCACCGGTGTATGTTATGGAAACTACCACATACGGCAGATCAATATCCGGATATAAGTCGATACCTAAACTAGGATACGCACTCAAGCCGAAGACCACCAGCAGCATAACCAGCATAGTGGTAAAAACAGGGCGCTTTATAAAAGTAAAGATTCCCACCTAGTTTTCACCTTCCCCGGCCGGAACATTGACACTGGCTCCATCCTTGAGCTTATTATGGCCGGCTACAACAATCATATCACCTTCCTGCAAGCCGTCCAGCACTTCCGCCCAACCGCCCCCGACATAGCCTAATTTAATCAGCTTCTGCTGCACTCTGTGATCGGGCATAACAACAAAAACCGTCTTTTGATCTTCCTTTAACACCAACGCTCCTTCCGGTACTACCAGCGCGTTGGCATGAACCTGTCCCGGCACGTCGGCTTTCGCAAACATACCCGGTTTAAGTTTACCCTCGGGATTAATCACTGTAATTTCCGCAGTAAAGGAACGTGCCGGCAAAGTTGCCGCCGGAGAAATCCGCGTCACCGTACCGGTAAATTGCTGTCCCCCGAGTGCATTTATCGTAACTACAGCCTGCGAACCAACGGTAACATCCATCAATTGAGCCTCGCCAATGGTTGCCTTTACCAGCAAAGAAGTCGTGTCGGCGAGTGTAATAATAGCAGATCCAGTCTTTGCATAATAGCCCGACTGCAAATAGCGTTTGGTTACAATACCGTTTCTTGGCACTTCCACCTGAGCATTATTCAAACGTTCACGCAGTTGCGCCAGCGCCCCCTCTGCTGTCCGTAGCTGCCCTACCGCTAAATCCCGCTTGATTCTTGCAGTATCAAGCGCTTGCTGCGATACCGCCCCTTGTTCTGCCAAAGCGGAGTTTCTCCGTAAATCCATTTCGGCCTGTTCCAAATTTGCCAGGGCCGAGTACTTGCTGCCTTCGGATTGGGCAACTTGCGCCGCCAATTCCGCGGTATCAAGAGTAGCAATGACAGCCCCGGCTGAAACATAATCCCCTTCGTCTACGTACAGTCTGTCAATACGTCCATCTACTTTGGACGAAATATCAGCACTCCAAAGTGGTTCCAGATTCGCCGAAAATGTTTGTACAGGGCGGATATCCTGTCTGGTTACATGCCCTAGTTCCACTGTTGTTGCGCTACCAGCCGTTACCCTGGCTGCACGTTCCTTATTGGCTGCAAGATTCGCATAAATCCGGTAACCAATAATACCTATCAAGACCACTGCTATAATGATTACCCATTTCATAGCCTTGCTTTTTGCTTTCACACTATTTTCCTCCGCCGTCGAAAATTCATTTTACACCACAATAGTTTTGTATTCGACTACCCCCTATAGACTCCTGCAAAAACCGACTATACAGTCCATGAAATATTTAACTTGTTTATAATTCTCTCGATGAACATCCTTTGAAAGACTACAATACAAAAAAACTACGCTACCAAGGAAATTATTATGTAATTTGTTCCAGCACCGAACGAAGAACAGCCTCGTTTACACCGCGTTCTATCACCACTTCACCCGGAGCCTGTATAAGCACCCATTGCACCACATTGTCCACACTTTTCTTATCCCGCTTTAAAAAAGTCATTAACCGTTCAGGACTGCACTCACGGGCGGTAAGCGGCAGGGAAAATCGCTGGATTATTTCGCGCATGGCTTCTACCGTTTGGCTAGTGCACAGGCCAAGTTCTCGGCTGATTAAAGACGCCGCATACATCCCAACGGCCACAGCTTCGCCATGCCGGTAACCCGTATAATCTGTCTCCGCCTCAATAGCATGACCAATCGTATGTCCAAAATTTAGGATCATCCGAAGGTTATTTTCCTTTTCATCCTGTTCTACCACCCAAGCCTTGCTTCGGCAGCAGCGACTAATAACTTCCGTAAGAACGCCTTCTTCTTTTTTCATCAGCGCGGCGCAATTCCGGTTGAGATAGTTGAAGAAATCAGTGTCATGAATGGCTCCGTACTTAATCACTTCCGCCAATCCGGCAATAAGCTCCCGCTCCGGCAACGTGGATAAAACATCTAAATCAGCTACCACCAACCGCGGCTGATAAAAAGCCCCGATAAGATTTTTCCCTAACTCATGATTAACCGCTACTTTTCCGCCAACACTGGAATCCACCATTGCCAAAAGCGTCGTCGGTATCTGAATAAAAGGAACTCCCCTAAGATACGTGGCCGCAACAAATCCTGCAAGATCTCCTACAACACCGCCGCCTAGTGCAATCACTGGCGACCGGCGGTCAAGTCCCATGGTCACAGCCTTAGTATATAGCTCCATTGCCACACCTAAGCTTTTCGAACCTTCACCGGGAGGCACACAGATTAATTCCGCTTTACACCCGCACTCCGTAAGCGAATGCAGCACCGCAGCACCATAGAGAGCTCCAACGTTTTCGTCAGAAACCACCAGCGCCATTCCTTGCATTCCCAAGTTTCGCATCAACTGCCCTATCCTTTGGATGGCCCCCGGCATAATATGGATACCATATGCCCCCTGAGGTAAGTTCACAGTTATTTCAGCCACGGATAAAGCCCCCCTTCTTTAGTAGTAAAATAATTCGGTCGGAAACCTGATAAGGAGAAGCTCCATCAGTATCAATAATAAAATCCGCCTTTTTATAAAGCTCTTCCCGTTCTTCTAACAACTTAGTCACCACTTCTTCCCTGTCTGGACGATTCAGAAGCGGACGGGTATTCCTTCGTCCCGTACGTTCCAAAATAGTTGACACAGAAGCTGTTAAAGAAATTATAATACCGGTTTTGGCTAAGTTTCTCATATTCTGAGGATTAAGGACTACACCGCCGCCGGTTGCAATCACAGTTCTGTGACGACGGGAAATTTTCCGCACGGCTTCCGCTTCTTTTTGCCGGAAATACTCTTCCCCGTAGGCGGAAAACATCTCCTTAATTTCCATACCGTTCATAACTTCAATTTGCTTATCGACATCAACAAACAGCCTTCCCAGCCGTGCAGCCAAAAGGCGGCCAACACTTGTTTTTCCTGTACCCATAAAACCAATAAGTACAATATTCTTGAAATGCGGCCCCATAGTTAGCACACACCCAGACGGGTACGATACCGCTCAACAGCTTGTACCATATCGCCAATGGAATCCCCGCCAAATTTCTCTAAAACCGCTTCGGCAATGACAATAGCCGCCATTGCTTCCCCCACTACCGCCGCGGCACTTACCGCACAAACATCGCTCCGCTCCGTGTTCGCCATTACCGCGTTTTTCGTAGTTATGTCCACAGAAGCCAGCGGTGTCATCAATGTAGGGATAGGTTTCATAACCGATCGGACAATAATATCCTGGCCGTTCGTAATCCCGCCTTCCACCCCGCCGGCCCGATTACTACCACGAAAATAGCCCTCCTCCGCATCAAAAAAAATCTCATCATGGGACTGACTGCCGGGCAAAGCCGCAAACCCAAAGCCAGCGCCAAACTCCACGCCCTTTATCGCCTGGATAGACATCAACGCGCCGCCTAATCTCATATCCAGTCGGCGATCCCAATGCACGTGGCTTCCCAGTCCCGGCATAAGGCCGGTTACTACCACTTCAAAAATCCCGCCTAACGTATCCCCTTTTTCTTTCGCGACACGGATCGCCTCTTTCATTTTGGCTTCGGCTATCGAGTCAGCGCAGGATAACTCGGAGTCTTCCAGTTTATCCGCTAATTCCGTAGCGGTATACGTAAGTTTAACGTCAATCCCCACACCGCCAATGTTTACTACATGCGAAAAAACGGCGATTCCCGCTCTCTCCAAAAGTTGCTTGGCTACTGCGCCTACAGCCACTCTGGCTGCAGTTTCGCGGGCGCTAGCCCGCTCTAGAATGTCGCGCACATCCTGCCGTTCATATTTAAGAAGCCCGGCCAAATCCGCATGTCCAGGACGTGGCGAAGTTACCGCCTCTCCAGCCGGCTCACCGGTAGGAGACATCTTCTCCTGCCAATTTTCCCAATCCCGGTTCCGTATAGATAACGTCAACGGACTACCCAGCGTTTGCCCAAACCGCATCCCGGATAACACTTCCACTTGATCCTTTTCAATCTTCATCCGTCCACCCCGGCCATACCCCTGCTGGCGGCGGGCTAAATCTTTATTGACTTCTGCTATATCAATTGCCAGTCCGGCCGGCAATCCCTCAATCACCGCCGTTAAACACGGTCCATGGGATTCCCCTGCAGTTAAAAAGCGAAACATGACTCATCCTCCTTAACATAAAACAAGCTGAAATTTTTTCCAGACACAACCGGAAACATCAGACACTTAATCAGCCTGACGGGTATGATGCGGCGTTGCCTTTACAATTATGATTGCGTTAGTAATCGCGCAAACCACATCAACCTTTGACTGTTGTTCCAAAGCCTTTATTCTTCCCATTGTTTCCCCGCGTCCGGTGACCACATACCGGGGCTGCAAAAAGTTCAAAGCCAGCGCTGCAATATCATAGCGACACCTCTCACAGGCACATACATCCGGATACCCGGCAATCACCTCGTCGAGCGCCTGCCATACAAATGATTCCATACAATTTTTCAATTCCACAAAATTCAGCCCCCTTCCTTTATATAAACCCCCGCGAATTACCAGTTAACTCAATTACTGAATTACTATTATTGGACAAAGAATGTGTCAGCTCCTGCACTCCAACCCCAATCATTCGTTCTATTTGCTATTCCTTTATTGCATTCGCCAAAGCCTGATGCATAACCGCACGCGGCGCTGGCATGCCTGTCCAGAGCGAAAAGGCTAACGCACCTTGCTCTACCAGCATCCCGGCTCCGCCTACAATGGTATGACCTAATGCCTGGGCTTTTTGTAAAAACCTAGTCAACGGAGGATTATAGATTAAATCGCAGATTGCCGCCTCCTTAGGAACAAGTTCCCAATCCAAAAGCGGCTCCTGATCGATATTTGGATACATGCCCACCGGCGTACAATTAATGATAATATGGCTTTGTTCCACCGCGGTGCCAAACTCCCTACCGCCTAAACCATAACCTTCGACAATAGGATTTGAAAAAGAAGCTGCAAACTGTTTGACCTTGCCCTCAGCTCGCCCCCCTATCGTCACCGAGGCAGCTCCATGTTCGATGAGACCACATACCACGGCCCGAGCGGCCCCCCCCGCACCTAACAGCACAGCTCTTTTCCCTTTTACATCAATCTGTTTTGCGGCCAACGAATGGATAAAGCCCTGCATATCCGTATTATAGCCGACAGAGCGATTTTCTGTAAAAACCACGGTATTGACGGCTCCCACCAGCTTCGCGCCGGAATCGACACTATCTAATATCTCCATACTTTTTACCTTATGCGGTACCGTAACGTTGACCCCGGCAAATCCTAGCGCTTTTAAACCAGCAATCGCCTGATGCAACTCTTCCGGTTTTACACCGAGCGGCACATACGCATAATCCAGACCAGCGGCTCGGAAAGCAGAATTTTGAATTAATGGCGACAAAGTATGTTCCACTGGCCAGCCAATTAACCCCACTAATTTGGTACTGCCGGAAATCATCACTTGTCCGAAAACACTACCATCCAGTTCCTGTTTCATCTTTAGTCCTCCTTACCTAACAAACCCTTTCCCCGTAAACGCTTTACTACCCACCGTTCCATATAGCGCTGCAGTCGGGTACCAATAAATTCCTTATCCGTAAGCGGCTTAACCCAAATAGTGCATAGCCCTATTCGATTCCCTCCAAGCACATCGGTAAAAAGCTGATCACCAACGATCGCAGTTTCCTCAGCCGACAACCCCATCTGAGCCAAAGCTTTCCTAAACCCGTAGGAGGCAGGTTTATAAGCCCGCGCCACATAAGGCAGATTAAGACGAAAAGCAATTTTCTTTACTCTTTCGTGCCAATTATTTGAAACAATACTAACCTTAAACCCGTACTCCCTCACCCGCTCAAGCCAAGTGCATATATCGGGACACATCTCCAAACTGTCCCAGGGAATAATTGTATTATCAAGATCAAAAATAATCCCCTTGATTTCCCGTTTTTTGAGTTGCTCAAAATCAATACTAAACAAAGATTCCACTATAAATTCCGGACACAGCAACCGGTACAAAGACCCACCTCCTATAGCCGGTTTTTCCAAATTATATCATGTACCAAACCATAAGAAAAGTTTTTACCCGTCGTATTTCCGCTATTATTTCATATTCCCTTTACCTTTTTATCATCTTACCAGATTGTCAACCTATCCATTTAATGAATCTATGGTTTCACTCACCCCCTGGCAACCTTTAAAAAAAACGATTCAGTCATCACTTTTATCAGCCCGGATAACAAAATTTGTCTGGAATCATGCCCTGGCTTGCGCATTAAATTCTCGGAACATTTAAGAAAAAGGCAAACTTGAACGATATAATACCGGATATATTTGCCAAACACTAGGAGGTATTCACATGAAATCACTTTTCACTCGCAAAACTATTCTAACGCTCTTTTTAACTATTCTTTTCGCCCTTTCTACTGCAACGCTTTCTGCAGAATGCGCTCCAAAGCGCATTGGTATTTCTCAATTCGAAACCAATAATTTCTATGTAGCTCTTCCGGGTGGCGGAAGCTATGACATCGGCTTAGGAGCTACCGACATGCTCACCACGGAACTTTCTAAGAACAAAAATTTTGAAATTATCGAGCGAAATCAAATCCGCTCCGTTCTTAAAGAACAAGCTTTTGAACTTTCCGGCGCTGTAGATCCGTCGAGTGCCACAAAGATGGGACAACTCCTCGGTCTGAAATATCTTGTCTACGGCAAAATCATCTCCGCAGGAGCTGAAGACAAAAGCACCGAACTCATGGGAGTACGAGTCAACAAACTTTCCGTCAAAGTCCAAATCGCTGTCCGCATGATTGACACCACTACAGGTGTTGTCGTGTGGGCCGACCAAGTCGAAGGAAAGGTAGAAAAAAACGGGATTAAAGTCGAAAGGATCGGCGGCACAAAAACTGCAGTTACCGCCAGTGTCTACGACGAAGCACTCCAAAAAGCCATAGTCCAAATTGCCAATCACATCAGTCAACAATCGCCCACCGAAGGCACCATTGTCAAAATTATTGGCAAAAAAATCTTCCTAGATATCGGCGCAGAGCAGAGCGTTCAACCCGGCCAAACCTTTAAGGTCTATAGAGAAGGAGAAGCCATAACGAATGCCGCCGGGCAAATCATCGGGGTAGATAAAACTGACATCTGCACTATAAAAATCATCCAAGTCGATGGAAACATGTCCACCGCTGAAATCGTCGATAAAAAACCTCAACCCATTCAACAAGGAGATAAAGTACATTCCATATAAATAAAAGACAAGAAGCAGGGAGCCGCTCGCAAAAAAACGTGAGCGGCTCCCTGCTTCTTCACAATATCAACTTTCCTGACGCAAAACACCACACTAAAACAGAACAGTCTTCCTGTAATAGTACACCCTGAAAACCATTCTGTTTTACTTATACTCCGTCCTCCGCCGACAGATTGCGATTGAGTTTTGTTATCGCCCTTTTCTCGGATTATTCTCTCAAATATTACTCCTTAAGAAACTGCAATTCTAGTTATGACATATTAAAAAGAAAAGAAAGGATATTTTCTATGCGACAACTTATTATTTTTATTGTCATTGCCGTGATAGCCGTCGGGGCAACTATCATTCTTAGCGGGCGTGATACAATACTTAGCAGCAATACAAATCAGTCCACTTCAACCATCGACACTATTTTAAAAAGCTCAACCACCCGAGTTTTTACCCCTAAAGCCGTTGACGACAAAACCATTGAAACCATTATTAAAACAGGTATTCAATCCCCCAGTGCCCGCAACCTCCAGCCTTGGCACTTTTCCGTAGTAACCAATAAAGATCTTATTGAAAGAATTAATACCGATACGCTGGCCGCAGGAGAAAAAGAAGCAACAAAAAATCCTGGCAAACCTAGTCCACCCAAGGATTTCCACGCTCTGTTCCACGCCCCGTTGGTTATTATCATTTCCGCGGACATAGACTCCCCGTCTTCCCTCTTTGACGCTGCCCTAGCCTGTGAAAACATGTCCCTGGCCGCTCAGTCTCTTGGACTTGGCACCCATATCTCAATGTCGGCAACCATGGCCCTTACCGGGGAAAAACAGGAAGAATACCAAAAACTATTGGGCATCCCCAACGGAAAACGGGCTGTAGCCGTACTTTTAGTCGGTGAGCCGGCCAACAAAGACGCCGACGCCATCAGCAAAGCTACTACACGTAATGCGGAAGTAGTAACCTATAACAAATAACGCCATGCGGCGGAAGTAAAACAAAAAATCGGGTAAGAAAATGAACATCCATTTTCTTACCCGATTTTTTTTGAGTCTATGGCTCAAAACAGCACATCTACCAAAAGCATGATATTCAGCACGGCAACAATAATCCCAATCCCCCACAGAACCAGCTGTTGATACCAGTTATTGGCATACTTACCCATTACCTTAACCGACGACGTCATAGCAATTTGTAGAAAAATGGTCCATGGCAATTGGATACTAAGAGCGACTTGAGAATAAATTAATCCTTGAAACGGGTTTTGCGTACCTAAAACAACAAGTACGGCCAAACTATAAGTTATCAGTACACCCCCCCAGGAATACCGTTTGGTAATATCGTACGGTTCTCGAAATATTCCCGCAAAAATACTGCCGCCGGCCATCCCTGCTGTAGTAGTCGACGCAAGTCCGGAAAACAAGAGGGCCACCGAAAAAATCAACGCCGACTGGCTTCCCAAAAGCGGTTCCAGCATTTGTGCCGCCTGCTGTAGTTCTTCCACGTGAATCTGATGGGTAAAGAAGACGGCAGCGGCCACAAGAATCATGGCACTGTTAATCGCCCACCCTAGTCCCATGGACAAAAAAGTATCCAAGAACTCATATTTTAGCTGTTTTTTAATTACAGTTTCGTCCTCCAAATTCCACTGACGGCTTTGAATGACCTCCGAATGCAGAAATAAATTATGCGGCATCACCACCGCACCCAGCACACTCATAATCACGGTCATTGCTCCACCCGGTATGGACGGAATTACCCACCCGGCCGCCGCTTGCTGCCAATCGATAGGCACGATGCTAACCTCAAACAAAAAAGATAGCCCGATAATCGATACAAACCCTATAATAATTTTTTCTAATTTCTGGTATGAATTCGACCATAACAGCCAGCCGCAGAACATAGCTGTCAATATGGAGGCAATTTTTATTGGTATTTGAAAAAGCAGGTTTAGAGCAATCGCTCCACCCAAAATTTCCGCCATAGCTGTTGCAACAGCTGCTCCCATCGCTGAAATAAGAAGAAACCGGGAAATCCAGGGCCTGCTATACACCGTTGCCGCTTCCGCCAAACATAGCCCTGTGACAATCCCCAGATGAGCTACATTATGCTGCAAAACAATGAGCATAATGGTAGACAGCGTGACCATCCACAGCAGATGATACCCAAAGTCCGCCCCCGCAGCCATATTGGCCGCCCAGTTGCCCGGATCAATAAAGCCTACGGTAACTAATATGCCGGGGCCAATATAGCGCAAAATATCACTGGTTCGTTGGCTAATTTCATGCTTATGAGTAAAAAAGGCAAGCAATCTCTTCACAGTATTCTCCTACCCGCTTTCGTCCTACGCATTGCCTTATAATAAAAGAAATTTCATGGTAAAAAACAAAAAGCTTTATTTGGTATTATGTATTACTTTATATTTGTTCTCCGTTCTTTTGTCAATTCCTTTATCTTACATATACTCAATTTTGCATTCTATGCAATTTTTCGGGAAAACTAAATGCGGGAGGTGATAGTATGGGTGGAAAAAACGTCGATCAATTTCAAGCCCGTCAGAAATCCAAAAACCAAAAAGGATCACAAACTGGAACTGACCAGGCGAAAAGTGCCAGTTACGACAAGAATAAATCCGACCAATAGGTGGCTTTTGCCACCTGTTTTTTTGTGTTGTCACCAAAAGCTGCCGCATATTGCCTTACGTATGCGAAATATACTTAAACACGAATCCTGTATAAGGAGGTCTGCGTCATGCCCTGTGCGGCCATCTATCTTAGAGTATCTACCGCCGAGCAGGCCGAAAAAGGCTACTCCCTGCCGGCTCAAGCGGAGGCTTGCCGCGAAGCGGCGAAAACTAGGGGAGTGACAGCCATCGAAGAGTATAAGGATGAAGGCTATTCAGGCGAATTCATTGACCGTCCTGCTATGAACCGCCTGCGCGAAGATATTAAAAATACTAAGTATACTTACGTGATTTGTTATGATCCGGACCGTCTGGCCCGGAACTTATCACACCAGTTGCTAGTCACGGAAGAAATCGAAAAATCGGGAGCCAAGCTGCAATTTGTCTCGGTAGCTTTTGATCAATCACCCGAGGGCAAACTTTTCTATGCGATTCGTGGCGCAATAGCCGAATTTGAAAAAGAAAAAATCCGTCAACGAACATGCTTGGGCAAAAGACGAAAGGCACTGCAAGGCAAACTCATATTTAACGATAGCCCTTTTGGCTACGCTTATAATGCCGAGCGATGTAACTATATAATTATTGAGCACGAGGCCGCAACCATCCGTTTGTTTTTCGACCTTATCATAAAAAATCACTATGGTGTCCGGAGCCTGGCCTATGAATTAAAAGCATTAGGCATTACAAACCGTTCCGGCAGACGTTTTAGCGGCCCGGTTCTATATAAAATGCTCACAAACGAAATGTACGCCGGTACGAAATGGGCTTTTAAAACACTTTATAAAACCATCGACCAACATAAAGTCCGATCTGTCCGAAGAGATAAAAGTGAATGGATTCCTATTTCTGTTCCAGCGATTGTCACTGTCACAGAGTTTGACCAGGTGCAGACCATACTACAAAAAAACAAAAAGTTCTCCCGCCGCAACACCATCCATCCCTATTTACTTCGCAATATTATAAAATGCAGCGCTTGCGGGTATTCCATGACCGGAACCAAAATTACCAGTAAAGGCAAAGACTTCTTCTATTATGTTTGTACCTCGAAGAATGAAAAAAGGCCCTGCACCAACCGATATATTCCCAGTGACTTCCTTGACGACGCCGCTTGGCGTCTCTTCTCCGGCATACTTACCGCCGAAGAGCCTCTAGGTATGACCGCGACCACCCCCACTCCGCAGTATCACACTTATATCGAGCAACAGAAAACGAAACAGGCTACTATTCTTGCCTGGCTTTCCGACGGCTTAATTGACATAGAACCGGCCCAGTTGGCACTACAAAAATTAGCGAAGGAAACGGCCTCCCTTAACACATTACTTAACTTGCCACCACCGCTCATTGGCAAGTTAAGTCCACCGGTTGCCGCTACCACCTTTGAACAAAAAAGGACCCTCTTTCTTCATTTTGGATTTGAAGTCTTCGCCTTTAAAAACCCCGCCGGAGCCACTTCGTTTTACATTCAGCAAGGGCCTTGGCGTTTGTAGTTTGCGTTACCTGTATTTC
>JAGGAE010000018.1 GCA_017889725.1 Bacillota bacterium
GTTGCCATTTTGCCAGCTACATTTAATTGTTCCAGCCTGGCAAAGTCATTGTTCAGCAATACTCTTTGGGTAATATCACGAATAATGCCTTCCACCGCAGCCGCCTTGCCTTCTATATCATATACCACCGAATTTTTTAGTTCCGCCCAGGCAATATCCCCGTCTTTTCGCCGTATTCTGAGAGACATGTAGTCCCCGTTTGACACAGGCATACGCATGGCTTTTTTCATTTTCTTCCGATCATACATATATATAATTTTTAACACCTGTCTTATATCGCGGAAAAATTCCGGGGGATAACCCGTTAAGTTTTTAGCAGCCGGACTAACATATTCAAATCCCCGCGGCTTGTTCATCCGGTAACGGAATATGACATCGGTTGCGTGTTCCGCAAGCATTTGATAGTAGTTTTCCCGCTCTGATAATTCATTATTAACGCTCTCAATATATACAATTACAATACCTATAGCAACAGCAATCTTCAAAAAGCAATCAACCCATAATCTTATAATAACAAGAGTAATCTCAGGCAAGGATGATTGAACTGCCAAAATATATAACCCCATCAAAAAAAAGGCAACGCTAACAACGCGCCGGGCCCAGCGCAACCCTTTCATCTCCCAAAATAGGATTCCTGTTATAATATATAGATAGCCGCTTACAACCGCTGCCGGAAACATATAAAATTGAAAAGGCAATTTAACAGCGGCTTCCACCAACGCCGCCACTATACCGGCAATACCTACCGCTATTTCAAATTGGAATTTTTCTTTGCCGATAAAGGCTTTTGTTCCGGCCAACATCAGCAAACTAAACCATAGAGTTAAAACAAAAAACAGGAACTCCGCATTTTCAGTAACAGGCCCTTTAGGAAAGTACTGCACATATAATACCTGTCGTATAAAATATACGAGCCAAGCAAGCAGCCAACATGCCATATAAGGCTTCTGGCAGTGCATGTACAGATAAAAATACACCAAAAATGCAGTAATACCGATCCCTATATTGGTAGTTATCGCCACTTCCAAAATCATGCTTGCCCACCTGTCGTGCTTTCTGTCCTTCTATTATTTTACATTTATTCAATAAAATCCTTTTTTTGGGCCCTTCTTTTAAAATAAATAAAGGGCCGTCCTGTTAAGACAGCCCTTCCTAATATATAAGTGCTAATTATCTACTCTTTCAATGCTTGCCCCAATTCCCCGCAATTTGTCCACGAGGTTCTCATAACCACGATCAATATGGTGGATACAGCTAATTTCGGTTTCACCCTTTGCAATAAGTCCGGCTAAAACCATCGCCGCTCCGGCGCGCAAATCCGTAGCCTTGACTTGGCAGCCAGTAAGAGAGGTGACTCCTTCAACCACGGCACTGCGGCCGTCGATTTTAATATTAGCTCCCATTCTCTTAAGTTCATCTACGTGCATAAACCGGTTTTCAAACACCGTTTCCGTTACCACGCTTGTACCATCGGCAACGGTCATAAGCGCCATAAATTGCGCTTGCATATCCGTCGGAAATCCAGGATAAGGCAACGTTTTTATATCTACGGCCCGCAAGACCCCACTGCCTGAAACCCTAACTCCGTCAACACGTTCTTCAATAATAACTCCGGCCTCTTTCAGCTTAGCCACAAGAGGTTTCAAGTGTTCCGTAATGGCATTCTCAATCCATACATCGCCGCCGCTTATTGCCGCAGCCACCATATAGGTTCCCGCCTCAATTCGGTCGGGGATGACAGCGTGAGTGGTACCGTGCAATTCTTTTACCCCTTCAATTCGGATCATATTGGTTCCCGCACCCCGAACATTTCCACCCATTGCATTAATGTAATTTGCCAAATCTACAATTTCAGGTTCCTCCGCCGGGTTTTCTATAATCGTCTGCCCTTTGGCCAAGCTAGCCGCCATCATAATATTCTCAGTAGCTCCCACGCTGGGAAAATCCAAATATATCCGCGCACCGGTGAGCCCTTGGGGAGCCCTTGCTTCAATAAAGCCATGGCCTAGAACTATTTCAGCCCCCAGCGCTTCAAAACCCTTCAGATGTAAATCAATAGGGCGAGTACCAATAGCGCACCCCCCTGGCAAAGAAATTTTTGCCTCTCCCTTTCGGGCTAAAAGAGGTCCCATGACATAAAAAGACGCCCGCATTTTTCTAACGAATTCATAAGGGGCTTCACAACTTGTAATATTTGCCCCATTAATCACAAGCGTACCCGGTTCATCACGTGAGATAACAGCTCCCAAATGGCCGAGCACTTCTGAAATAGTACACACATCATCAAGATCCGGAATCTCTTCCAACCGGCTTGGTGTTGTGCTTAACAGCGACGCAGCAATAATCGGAAGCACTGCATTTTTGGCTCCGCTAACCTTGATGCTCCCAGACAAACGCTTGCCTCCGCTGATAATAAGTTTTTCCACTTAAGTACCTCCCATAGCTAATATTCCCCGGGAATAACCGGTGAACCGATAATCACATAGGTACGGTTATCGTACGAACTATAACGGATTGCTACATTCACGTTTACCTGCTTGTCCCCAAGTCTCAGCCGCTCCTTGATGCAAGGAGAATAAGCACTCATGCTTATGTATTCGGGCTGAACAACAGTTTGGATATCTTTTGCGTTCATACTCTTCGTTGCACACAAAAGCTTCTTCTCCCAATTATCCTGTTCTAGTTTACCATTAAGCCACCCTACCAGGCAAGTAGATATCTCTGGATATTTACCTACTTTTGCAAAACCGTTTCTTACTCTCTTTTCCCAGACTTCCAAAGAGTTTGTGTCAGTTTTTACTTTTGCTTCTACATTAACGGTCAAATAGACCTCATGATGGCCTACTTTTTCAAAGTCTTCCAGCGTAATCACAAGATGCTTTGTATTATCTTGTATCTCACTTCTTGCAACAAAAGTATGACGAAAAGGATTGGCTTTCAAGGTTACCTCTCCCGGAGTAATCCCCATTCCCTTTGCCACTTCTCCTATCATGGCTCTGGCGCTTTCTTCATTTACCTGTTTGTCCGGCAACTTGCACCAGGCTGAAAGACTTTGCTCTTCAACTATTGCTCCGGTCGCCTGTAAACCCTCAATTAGCACCGCCTCTGTACTAAGATAATGAAACCCTGCCGAATGGGCAATACCCAAAATACTCACTAAACAAATACATATTGCTATGATACGCCAATGTTTCAATTTGCTACTCCCCCACTTTTTCCTTTAAGAACATTCTTGCCAGTTTTTAGGGGGGATATTCAATGAAAAAAATAACAAAAAATCGGTCAAGGCATTATACCTTGACCGATTCTCCTACATTACTTTTTGAAGTTTGCCACTTTTAAACGAACCAGCGCCCGCTGTAACGCGGCTTCTGCCCGCTTTATATCTACAGAATCGTCCTTCTCATTCAGACGGGTTTCGGCGCGCAATTTAGCATTTTCAGCCCGCTCGGCATTGATATCCTCAGCAAGTTCAGCGCAACTTGCGAGTATGGAAATCTTGTCTGGCCGTACCTCAATAAATCCACCGCAAAGGGAAATCTCTGTTTCGCTTTCTTCCTGAAAGATTCGAAGCGGCCAAACTTGAAGTCCTGCAATAAGAGGAGCATGTCCCGGCAAGATCCCGAGATCGCCATCGGTGGCCCTGGCTATAACCATGTTAACATCATCTGAAAAAACGATTCGCTCAGGGGTAACAATATCCAGCCTGATTTTATTGGCCATAGGTTATGCCCCCTTCATTGTCCGAGCTCTTTCCACCACTTCATCAATAGTACCAACCATATAAAACGCCGCTTCGGGCAAATCGTCATGCTTGCCGTCAAGAATTTCTTTAAAGCCGCGAATGGTTTCTTTGAGTGGAACGTATTTACCCGGAGTCCCGGTAAATGTTTCCGCTACAAAGAACGGCTGGCTAAGGAACTTCTGCATTTTTCTCGCCCGGGCAACAGTGAGCTTATCGTCATCCGACAACTCCTCCATACCCAAAATAGCAATAATGTCTTGCAGTTCCTTATAGCGCTGCAGCATTTCCTGCACGCCGCGGGCTACTTCATAATGCTCCTGACCGATAACATTCGGATCGAGAATTCGCGAGGTAGAATCCAACGGATCAACCGCCGGGTAAATACCAAGTTCAGAAATTTGCCGTGACAATACCGTAGTAGCATCCAAGTGGGCAAAAGTCGCCGCCGGAGCCGGGTCAGTAAGGTCATCGGCAGGAACATAAACAGCCTGAACCGAAGTAATGGATCCGGCTTTTGTCGAAGTAATACGTTCCTGCAGAGCGCCTACATCAGTACCGAGTGTAGGCTGATAGCCAACGGCAGAAGGCATACGCCCCAAGAGCGCCGATACTTCCGAACCGGCCTGAATAAACCGGAAAATATTATCAACAAATAGTAATACGTCTTGGCCGCCTTTATCCCGGAAATATTCCGCCATGGTAAGACCGGTAAGCGCGACCCTCATTCTTGCTCCAGGTGGCTCATTCATCTGTCCATACACCAAGGCAGTTTTCTCAATAACCCCGGATTCTTTCATTTCCGACCAAAGATCATTGCCTTCCCGAGTACGCTCGCCAACTCCGGCGAAAACGGAGAAACCGCCATGCTCGGTGGCAATGTTACGGATAAGTTCCATAATTAAAACGGTTTTACCAACACCGGCACCACCAAAAAGACCTATTTTTCCCCCCTTAGAATAAGGGGCGATAAGATCGACAACTTTAATTCCCGTTTCAAGAATAGCCGTCGATGTTTCCTGATCTTCAAAGCTTGGTGCTGGACGATGGATAGGCCAGTAATCATCTGCTTTGACCTCTTCACTATTACGATCAACCGTTTGTCCCAGAACATTAAACACCCTGCTCAATGTAGCTTTACCTACAGGAACCTTAATTGGCGCTCCAGTGTCCGTAGCCGTCATGCCACGAGTCAAGCCATCGGTCGAAGACATTGCTACCGTACGCACGGCATTATCTCCTAAATGCTGCATGACTTCCACTGTTATATCTACTTTGGTATCGCCAACCTTGCCTTCTATTTTGATGGCATTATAAATCGCGGGTAGTTGTTCCGGGGGGAATTCAATATCAACTACAGGACCGATAACTTGAATTACTTTTCCAGTGTTCACGAGTTCCCCTCCTTATTTAAGCGCCTCGGCACCGCCCACGATTTCAGTAATCTCACGGGTGATGTTAGCCTGGCGTACTTTGTTGTAGTTGAGAACGAGTTTTGAAATAAGCTCTTGTGCATTGTCAGTTGCCGAACCCATGGCCGCCATCCGAGCCCCTAGCTCACTTGCAGCCGCTTGGACCAAGGCACCGAAAATCACGGTTTCCAGATACTTTGGTAACAATAGATTCAGTACTTCTTCCGCCGATGGTTCAAAGATGTACTCCCCGGAAGCTTTGGATTTTTCCTTCGCCGCTTGTTCTAATGGCAGCAAACGAATCACCGTGGGCTCATGATGAATAGGGGAATGAAATTTAGTATAGGCCAAATACATTTCATCATATTGTCCTGATGCATACGCATTAGCCACTAAATCCGCCAATTCTTTGGCATTCTGAAACGTAGGCCTTTCGGAAAACCCGCTGAACTGCTGGGCCACTTTATAATTTCGCCGCCGAAAATAATCATTCACCTTTCGGCCTGCAGTAATAAGCTCCACGTCTTCTTTTTCTTGAATACGCGGCACAATTTCCCGCAGCAAATTGGCTGTATAAGCTCCAGCCAAACCTTTGTCCGCCCCCAGGATGACAAAGCCGGTACGGTTAACTTGCCTTACTTCCAGCAGCGGATGTTTCGCATCGCTGCTGCCGGAAGCTACGCTGGCCAGGATTTCCTGAATTTTTTCAGTGTACGGCCGCGAGGCGTTTGCCCGCTCCTGAGCCCGCCTTAGACGGGCCGCGGCTACCATTTTCATCGCCTTGGTTATCTGCTGAATGCTTTTGACACTTTTTATGCGGCGGCGTATATCCTGCACACTAGGCATCAGTTATCACCTCGCCGCTTGTAAGTTGTTTTGTTCGTAGGCCGCAAAAGTTTCGCTAAACTCTTTTATAGCCTTTTTCAGCGTGTTTTCAAGATCGCTGTCAAGGGTTTTCTTTTCTCTGATGGCCTTAGGAAGTTCCGCATAGTTAGCCTTAACAAATTTCAAGAAATCTTCTTCAAACCGGCCAACTTGATCTAGTGGAACTTCATCCAAATGACCATTTACTCCGATATAAATGGCAATGACTTGTTCCTCAACCGGCAACGGCTGATACTGAGGTTGTTTCAGCATCTGCTGCATCCTTTGCCCACGGTCGAGCTGGGCTTTGGTAGCCTTATCCAAATCAGAACCAAACTGCGCAAACGCCGCTAACTCGCGGTACTGCGCCAAATCAAGTCTTAGCCGTCCGGCAACTTGCTTCATTGCCTTGATTTGAGCCGAGCCGCCAACACGCGATACGGAAATACCAGCGTTAATCGCAGGCCGTACCCCGGAATAGAATAATTCACTTTCCAGGAATATCTGACCGTCAGTAATGGAGATTACATTGGTCGGAATGTAGGCCGATACGTCGCCTGCCAGTGTTTCGATAACCGGCAGCGCAGTAATAGATCCAGCGCCTAGCTCGTCCGAAAGTTTGGCCGCTCTTTCAAGTAAGCGGGAATGTAAGTAAAATACGTCGCCAGGATATGCTTCACGACCTGGAGGACGCCGTAATAAAAGGCTCATTGCCCTGTAAGCAGTCGCATGCTTGGATAAGTCATCATATACACAAAGTACGGCTCCGCCCTTGTACATGAAATACTCACCCATAGCAACCCCGGAATAAGGTGCCAAATATTGAAGCGGAGCGCTATCCGATGCGGTAGCGGTCACAACAATGGTATATTCCATAGCTCCAGCTTCTTCCAATGTTCTCACAACACGGGCAACGGTAGAAGCTTTCTGGCCAATAGCCACATAAATACAAGTTACGCCTTGGCCTTTTTGATTAATAATGGTATCAACCGCAATCGCCGTTTTACCGGTGCCACGGTCGCCTATGATAAGTTCGCGCTGACCGCGTCCAATAGGAATCATCGCATCAATGGCTTTAATACCGGTTTGCAGCGGTTCTTTAACCGATTGTCTGTCGGCAATACCCGGTGCATTAAATTCAACTGGACGGAAGTCTTTTGTAGCAATATCTCCCTTGCCGTCGATAGGCTGGCCTAATGCATTTACAACCCGGCCAACCATCGCCTCACCAACCGGAACTTGCATGATGCGACCGGTACGGCGTACTGTGTCTCCCTCTTTAATTAAAAGCTCACCGCCCAAAAGCACTGCACCGACGTTGTCTTCCTCGAGATTGAGCACCATGCCGTACACTTCGTTAGGAAACTCTAAAAGTTCACCAGCCATAGCTTTCTCTAAACCATGAATACGGGCAATACCGTCACCAACCTCGATAACTGTGCCAACGTCATCGACATTGAGGTCGACTTGATAGCGTTCTATCTGTTCTTTAATGATAGCCGTGATTTCTTCTGGCCTCAGTTTCATACTCAGTTAGTCACCCCAATCTTAGTCACTTCTGTCTTGAGCAGCGCTGACCGAAGGTCCTTGAGTTGGCGCTCTACGCTGCCGTCGATTAGTTTATCGCCAATTTTTACTACAATTCCACCCAGAATCGTTTTGTCGACCTGAGTCTTTAGCACAACAGTCTTACCAGTCACAACACTCAGCTTAGCTATTAGCTTATTTTCCAACTCCGACGTTAACGGAGCGGCTGTAGTAACTTCGGCCTCTATCATATTGCGGGCACGATTTGCAAGAAGCCGAAACTCTTTCATGATCGCGGTAAGTGCCATTTCCCGGCGTCTGTCGAGCAAAAGAAACAAAAAGTTACGCACATATTCTGAAATCTCAGAGTCAAAAAGCTTACGAATAGTATCTTTTTTTACTTCGGCAGGCACCTGTGGATGATACAAAAGTGCCGCCAAATCGGCATTCTCCGCCAAAACATTCGTCACGAGAAGCAGTTCTTTTTCCGCTTCGTTGATGACCTGTTTTTCGGCTACCAATTCAAATATCGCTTGCGCATAGCGCGCAGCAAGCTGGCTAACTAACATTTCAAATCACCCAACTTCTGTTCGTCCAGGCTATTGATAAAATTACTAACCAGCGCAGCGTTTGCTGCTTCATCCAGCTGCTGCCCCAAGACTTTTCCAGCTGCCGCAATTGATAAATTCACGACTTCATTACGCATTGCAGTCAAAGCCAGTTCCCGTTCCCGGGCAATTTCCTCAGTAGCGGCCTTTAAAAGACGAGCATGCTCCGTCCGGGCCTCCTGTAAAATCTCTTCTTTGGTCTGTTCAGCTAATTTCGTCGCTTTTTCTACAATCGCCTGAGCCTGATTACGAGCCTGAGCCAGTTGCTGTTGATACTCAAGCTTTAGCTCTTCTGCCGCAACCTTTTCCCGTTCGGCTGTCTCCAGACTTTCAGCAATATGGGCCTGCCGGTCAGCCAACGCTTTCATTAGCGGTTTATAGCCCACCCAAGTAAGGATGGCAACTAATATTACAAAATTTATAATCTGCGCAATAAGCGTCCAATTCAAGTCAACCACTTAAGGCCCCTCCTCTTGTAGACGTTAAGGGAGGCGACGCGTCTTAGACCGGCGCCGCCGTTAACCGTAAATTACTTTAGGAACGGATTAGCAAAGACCAGTACCAGGGCAATAACCGCCGCAATGATAGGCAGTGCTTCGATCAAACCAACAGAAATCAACATGTTAACCATGATAGCGCCTTTGGCTTCCGGTTGTCTTGCCATACCTTCAACAGCCTTGGCAGTGACTGAACCGTCACCAACCCCTGCACCAATCGCAGCAAGACCTATAGCCAAGCCTGCACCAATCATCGAGCCAGCAATAATAATCGCATGTTCCACTGTTATTTCCTCCTCTTGTTGATATAAACATTGAGTATATACTAGTTACTACTAATGATCGTCACTCATTGAACCCGCCAAATACGACATGGACAGCATTGTAAAGATAAACGCCTGCACAACTCCGACAAACACACTAAACGCCAACCATACAATGTTAGGAATTGGAATCCACATGGGTACCAGTTTTCCCAAAATAACAATCAGCACTTCACCAGCAAAGATGTTACCCATAAGCCGGAAAGACAGTGTAATCGGTTTTGCCGCTTCTTCAATGAGATTGATAACCACGAAGGGAATATACGGCTGAAAGTAGTGTTTAATATACGCACCAGGCCCTTTATTGACAATTGACGTAATATGTACCAACGCAATAACCAATAAAGCCAACCCTAACGTAGTGTTCAGATCACTGGTCGGAGAAGTAAAGCCAGGAACTAAGCCCAACCAATTTGACACCAGCAAAAATAAGAACAGGGTTATAAGCAGTGGCGCCATTTTCTTGCCCTTTGGGCCCATAGCAGATTCGATTTGATCCAATAACGCCGTAACAATTAGCTCCAGAAAATTCTGCCAACCGCCGGGAACCATTTTCAATCGCCTTGTGGCCACAAAAGCAAACACAATAACAATCGCCATACTGATCCAAGTCATGTACAATGTTTCGATGTTAAATGTCAGTCCGAAATACTCAGCCGCCTTGTGTACACCAATCTCGTGAGCGCCCCCTTGCTCCATGATATCACTCCTTTCTTTTCGAATTAGTAATTCCTTTTAATACTATGACTATTGAGTCAATTACCAGTATAAACTGGAAAGAAAAAAGCCCTATAACCACCAGGAGAAGATTCACTTGCGCCAGTTTTGTTGCCAACACAAAAAACAACGCAATAAAAACCAGCGAAGCGACCCAACCTGCCTGCATTGCTGCAGTCGCCTTCCCTGGAGGTAGAGCACTACTGCGTTTAATGCGGTAAACTAACTGCAAAAAATAAATTATACTGGCTATATTGCCCAGAAACAAACTAAATGCGGCAACTGTTTTGCCATACCACGCGCAGACTGCCACTTCAGCTGCCGCCAGCAGGAGCATTTGCTGCAAATTGCGCTTTACGCACAGATGATATTGCTGCATTAATCTAGTTTTTCAACCTCGATAATCCGTTTATATGTACTCCAAATTCCCGCTGCCATTCCTATTATTACTCCGGCAACAGTACCCCAGGGACTTAAACCTAGCCAGTTATCCACTACCCGGCCTAAAAACACCCCTGCCGCAACTGTCGCCGCCATACTCAAACCCATGCCGCCTACTAAGCTGAAGGCTGCCAAAAGCTGGCGTTTATCATTCTTTTCCACCAACTGCCCCCCCATTTTGTGAGTATAGTGCTTTTTTGCTTGCTAAATTTGGAATATCGATTTAGTATTTCGACAACCAAATTACAATTCCTTTAAAGTTTGTCGAATATTGAATAATTTTATCCTATAGTCCATAAGAAATACCTATGCCTTCGGGACTACGCAAACTTCATCGCACCCATAGGCTTGGGGCGATTCCGGCATAAGACCGTACTTCCAAAGAAGATAACTTACAATACGTTTAGAAGCCTGGCCATCACCATACGGGTTGCAGGCTGCAGACATGGTTTTATATTCACCGGCATCCGTAAGCAGCGTTTTTGTCTCGGCGTAAACTCGGTCTCTTTCCGTGCCAATCAACTTGACTGTTCCGGCTTCTATCGCCTCAGGCCGCTCCGTAGTATCCCGTAAAACAAGTACCGGCTTACCTAACGCCGGAGCCTCTTCCTGAATGCCGCCGGAATCCGTTAACACCAAATAAGATCGCGCCAATAAATTGGCAAAAGGCTGATATTCCAAAGGATCTATTAAATGGACCCGTTCTAAACCACCAAGTTCGGCTTCCACAGCAATACGAACCCGAGGATTCCGATGTACCGGGAAAACAATCTCCACATCATCGAACTCATTCACTATGTCTTTTAAAGCCTGATAGACATGCCGCATTCTCTCGCCAAGGTTTTCCCTCCGGTGTGTAGTAACAAGCACAACACGCTTCTTTTGGAAATCAATATTGGCTAAGGAACCGCTAAAGGAGTAATTCTCTTCCACCGTAGCAATCAAGGCGTCAATAACGGTATTGCCGGTAACAAATATCTTTTCTTCTTTTACTGCTTCAGCTAAAAGGTTACGCTGAGAACTCCAAGTCGGCGCAAAATGGATATCCGCTATTGCCCCAGTCAATTTCCGGTTCATCTCCTCCGGAAAAGGGGAATATTTATCCCAAGTTCTCAGTCCGGCTTCTACATGCCCTACGGCGATCTGGTGATAAAAAGAAGAAAGCGCCCCCACAAAAGTAGTAGTAGTATCACCATGCACCAGTACAATATCCGGTTTTTCATTAAGCAATACTTCTTTTAACCCTTGCATCGCTCTACTAGTAATATCAAAAAGGGTTTGACCTTTACACATTATATCGAGATCATAATCCGGTTTTATTGAAAATAGTTTTAGTACCTGATCCAGCATTTCCCTGTGCTGGGCCGTAACCGCAACTACCGGGGTAATTAACCCCGGGAATTTCGCTAATTCTCGCACTACCGGTGCCATTTTTATCGCCTCAGGCCGTGTCCCAAAAACTGTCATCACCTTTAAGGACATGTGCTCTCCACACTCCTAACATAATTGTATAATACGGCAAAAACCAGGTTTCGCACCAAGCCTTTACCATGGCTCTGCCGCCAAGCCAGCCAATAAAGCCTAATGACTTTTTACAGAACCAGTCGCTTTTAATACTCCAATTTTTTTTGCGCCAAAGACAGCGGCCACTAAAAGTACAATGATAATGCCAACTCCATAGTTTGAGTTTACTTCCGTTAAGGCAATTGCACTCAATCCCAGACAACCGCTAATCACATACATTAAAAGAACCGCCTGTTTCTGGGTCAAGCCCATGGCCAATAACCGGTGATGCAGATGGCCTTTATCCGGTTGAAAGATAGGATGTCCACTTGAATAGCGGCGGACAATGGCGAACGCCGTATCCATAATCGGCAGCCCAAGGGCAACAATAGGAACAACCAAGGCAATGGTTGCCGCACTTTTTACTGTACCTAATATAGAAATAGCGGCAAGCATGTATCCCAAAAACATACTTCCCGTATCACCCATAAAAATCTTAGCAGGATTAAAATTATGCTGAAGGAACCCCATAGCACTTCCCGCCAGAGCCGCCGTCAATACGGCAACCACCCAAAAATTCATTTGAACTGCCACAAGTAAAATAGCCACCGCAGCAATACTTGACACCCCGGCGGCCAAACCATCCAGCCCGTCGATAAGATTTACTGTATTTGTTAAACTAACAACCCATAAAATGGTGACCGGAATCGATAAATAATCAAGATATAGCATATCCCCAAACGGATTAGTCAGCCACTCAATTCTAACGTCAAACAAAACCAGCACACCAGCCGCAATAATTTGGCCCAGCAATTTCACTTTCGCCGGTAGTTGCATTAAATCGTCAATAATTCCAACAACGAAGATAGCTGTTCCGCCCAGAAGCAGTCCGAAAACTTCATGATTCACATGCATGCTGGACAAAACTGCCAGTACAAAGCCCAAATAAATGGCTATTCCACCCATCCGCGGTATAGGACAGGTATGCACCTTTCGTGCATCCGGAGCGTCAAGCGCCCCCACTTTTATCGCAAACCGTTTGACATACGGTGTAACAAAATAGGCTACCGCTAATGCTATTATAAAAGCAACAAAATAAGCTTTAATTGCAAACACCCCATTTCTCGCAAACCCGATTATGGCATACTGGTATCGGTGCTATTGTACCGCAGGCATGCCCGCTTGTCAATTCGCCTCCAGCCAATCCTTTTAGCATTTTTAGCATAACAAAGCTGTAATATCGTATAAGAAGTTTTTCCCTCCATTATGTAAATCGCCCGCGACCTACCGAGCTGTTTGTGCGGTAATAGGCTAGCGATTCGTCAAGAACGGCAACAGGGAAAAGAGCCGCTACCCTCATTTGGAAATCCCGGTCATCGAAAGAACACACCCTCTTTTCAAAATCCCAAAGTCCTCCCGCCGCCTGCCACGCCGACTTTAGAAAGGAACACCCGGACATCGTCATATTTAAGTCATTCGGATGATTAAAATGTAAAGCATCCTCCGGCATAAAAATTTTCGGCTTTGGCACATACCCTAAACGGCAAAAATCCACCTGCCCGAAAGGCAGCTGCCCTGACTCCTCAAACAGCGTACAATTTCCGCCTACCATACGTACCTCCTCATAGCTCCTGTATATATCAAGTATGGTGGCAATAGCATAGCACACCAAGGCATCATCCGCGTTAAGAACGACAAACAAATTCGACGACGAACGACTTACCGCCAGATTAATGCTTCCCGATTGATTAAGATTGGTAGCATTCGTGTAAAGAGAGAACGGATACAGCTTTGCCAAGCTGGCGATTTCTTTACTAGTATCGTCTGTTGAAGCGTCATTGATAACAGTAACCGGAATTTCTTGCGGAACAGAACGCAGCGCATCATTAAGGAACCGCCCCTGATTATAGCAGGGAATTATTACCTCCATTTGGAAATGATTCTCTCGCGGCGGCAGAGTATTCCGGTTCTGGGCCAAAAACAGCTGTATATTATGATTAATATTCCCATCCTTGATGGTATTAGCAAGCCACTTATATAGCTGCCGCAGACTGTCGTCTCCCCAGGCAATTCCCTGCCGGCAATACTCAAGCGCACTTACGTAATCCTTCGTCTCCAGCGCCTGACTCAATCGGCTATAAACCGAATTCATTGCCTCATCCATACATCCCCCTCGCTTCCTACACCACTATTCTTAGTAGTATATGAAGAGCGCCGGCAAGCGTTGCCTAAAGGAGTATAGCTACTCGTATAGAACTTATAGTATAGATACAACTTGTTGAACGAGGAGGCCTTTCTACATGATTCTTTCCGGCCTGGAAATCGAAAAAAAGCTTGGTAGCGACATTATTATTGAACCCTTCCATAGGCAACAGCTCAATCCCAACAGCTATAACCTTACTTTGCATGACGAATTAATGGTGTACACTACCCCTGTACTTGATATGAAACAGCCAAACCAGACCGAACGGATTAAAATTCCGGCAGAAGGTTTCGTGCTGGAAAGCGGCAAGCTCTACTTAGGGAGAACGGTGGAATACACAAAGACAGACAATTATGTTCCCCTCCTGGAAGGCCGCAGTTCCGTAGGAAGGCTGGGTTTGTTTATTCACGCTACCGCCGGCTTCGGCGATGTCGGCTTCGCCGGCTATTGGACACTGCAAATGTTCTGCATTCAGCCAATCCGAATTTATGCCGGAGTTAAGATTTGCCAGATTTTTTACCATACTATCGAAGGTGCATTCGAACGGTATTCCTCGAAGAAATATCAAAATAACACCGGAATCATGCCTAGTCAACTTTACAGAGATTTTGAATCCTAAGCAATAGACGACCGGCCTAACACATAACGTGTCCGTCGGTCGTCTATTGCTTACTTATTGCACAGGCATTCGATCCCCGACTCCTTTAGCAATTCCTCTGCTAATGTATCCGGATAGGCGTAGCGGAAAACTACCCGTTTAATTCCGGCATTAATTATCATTTTGCTGCATCCGGAACAAGGTTGATGTGTACAATACAGCGTGGCTCCATCAATCGCCACCCCGTATAACGCCGCTTGCACAATTGCATTTTGTTCTGCATGGGTACCCCGGCACAATTCATGCCGCTGGCCGGAAGGTACCCCTTGTTTATCTCGCAAACACCCGGTCTCTTCGCAGTGCATCAGTCCCTGCGGAGCTCCATTGTATCCGGTACTCAGCAAGCGCTTGCCCTTAACGATTACCGCCCCCACCTGCCTCCTTAAGCAGGTAGACCGGCTTGCCACAACCTGAGCAATATCCATAAAATATTCATCCCATGCCGGCCTCGTCATGCTATACCCCTTTTCTTAAAACAAATAAGGACTAAAGGAAAAGCCCCAGAATGCAAACTGGGGCTTTTTTTACTTACTTTGTCCCAAAAATTCTATCTCCGGCATCACCTAATCCCGGAACTATGTACCCGTGGTCGTTAAGACGTTCGTCTACCGCCGCGGTATAAATTTCAACGTCCGGGTGACGGTCATTTACAACCCGTACCCCTTCCGGCGCCGCTACCAAACACATAAGCTTAATGTTTTTCGCCCCGCTGCGTTTAATCATGTCAATCGCCGCAACTACAGACCCGCCTGTCGCGAGCATGGGGTCGATAACTATAATGTCCCGTTCAGCAATATCGGTCGGAAACTTGCAATAATATTCCACTGGATTCAGCGTTTCCGGATCGCGGTATACACCGACATGTCCAACCCTGGCAGCCGGTATGATTCGGGTAACACCATTTACCATACCCAAACCGGCCCGCAAAATGGGCACTACCGCCAGCTTCTTCCCTGACAGCACTTTTGCCCGGCAGGTAGTCACCGGCGTCTGAATTTCAATTTCCTCCAAAGGCAAATTCCGGGTGATTTCATAGGCCATTAACATAGCGATTTCTTCTAAAAGCTCCCGGAACTCTTTTGTTCCGGTATTCACATCACGGATAATGGACAATTTATGTTGAATCAACGGATGATCAATAACTCTAACCTGCATCGTAACTCACTCCTGCTAGTATATTGCGCTATACATATAGCGGGAATTTCTTGCATAACTGGGCAACCGCTGCTTTCGCTTTGGTTTTAGCTGCCTCATCCTCGGGATGAGTAAGCACTAATGCAATAATATCCGCAATAGCTGCCATAGCTTGTTCATTCATGCCTCTCGTTGTCACAGCCGGTACGCCGATTCGAATACCGCTGGTGACAAACGGACTTTCTGGATCAAACGGTATGGTATTCTTATTCACTGTTACACCAACGTCATCCAATAACTTTTCCGCAACCTTACCGGTTAGTTTTTGCGGTCTAAGATCCAAAAGCATCAGATGATTCTCCGTACCTCCGGATACGAGAGTAAAGCCTAATTCCATCAGCTTTTCTGCTAACGCTTTAGAATTTCTAAGTATTTGTTGCTGATATAATTTGAAGTCTTCACTTAAAGCCTCTTTAAGGGCCACCGCCTTGGCGGCAATTACATGCATTAAGGGACCACCCTGTATTCCCGGAAACACAGCTTTATCAATAGCCTTAGCATGCTCGGCCCGGCACATAATGAGCCCGCCCCTCGGTCCCCGAAGCGTCTTATGCGTCGTCGTAGTAACAAAATCGGCATGAGGCACTGGTGATGGATGCAATCCTGCGGCTACCAGCCCGGCAATATGCGCAATATCTACCATCAGTAAAGCCCCGGCTTCTTTTGCAATCGCACCCAAACGGGCAAAATCAATAGTTCTGGGATAGGCACTGGCCCCAGCCACTAACATCTTAGGCTTGTGCTTAAGTGCCAAAGCCCGAACCTCGTCATAGTCAATTCTATGAGTATTCGCATCCACGCCATAAGGAACTACCTTAAAATACTTACCGGAGATATTTACCGGACTTCCATGAGTCAAATGACCGCCATGGGACAAGTTCATTCCCAAAATAACATCGCCGGGCTGCAAAAAGGCGAAATATACCGCCGTATTTGCCTGTGCACCGGAATGCGGCTGTACATTTACATGCTCGGCACCAAACAAAGCTTTCGTCCGTTCAATCGCCAAGGTTTCAACAATATCGACGTATTCGCAGCCGCCGTAATAGCGGTGAGCGGGGTACCCTTCCGCATATTTGTTCGTCAGCACCGACCCCTGCGCTTCCAATACTGCTTTAGAGACAAAATTTTCGGAAGCAATTAATTCAATCTTGTTTTGTTGCCGCCCCAATTCCAGTTCAATGGCTTTAGCAACTTCAGCATCTACTCCGGCCAATATCGACATGTTTCCACCTCATATTTCCAAATTTCTTTTCCCTTTAAGGCAATTACTTATAGACAGCCCGTTCACCACCGATTAATTTAGGCCGGGTTCGAGCTGCATTTAGAAAAGCTTGTCCAACATATTTTTGCTTCAGACGAACCGGAACCGCAACAGGTTTTAGATGCATCCCAATTAACGTAAGCCCGATATCAAGGCCGGCATGCGCCTGGACTTTTTCCACCACTACCGGATCGGACAAAGAGCTCATTGCCTCAGCAGCCAGCGCACCGCCCGCTCCGGGCACAGGAACAACACTCACCTCATCGAGACCATATTGCTCCATCACACTCCGTTCCACAACCAGCGCCCGATTTAAATGCTCACAGCACTGTATGGCGATTGCAACCCCGCTAGAATGGCAGACTTCTTTAAGCGCGGTCATAATGCAGCCAGCCACCTCTTTTGACCCGCTTGAACCAATGCATTGTCCTCGAACCTCACTGGTGCTGCAGCCTACAACCAGAACCTGCCCCTTTTTAAGACCAGCCACAGTTATAAGTTCTTTCACTGCGGCTGTTACTTCCATAGCAATATTGGCATCTTCTCTGTCCACTCCAACCACCTTCCGCATTTTGACTAGAACGCCCTCATTTTTCCAAGTCGGCTAGCATTGCTACCCGCCGGGCATGACGGCCTCCGTCAAACTCGGTTGATAGCCATTTGGCAACAATGGAAAGTGCTAACCCGACTCCAATGACTCTTTCCCCCAGCGTCAGAACATTCGCATCGTTATGCGCCCGTGACATCTCTGCTGAGAATTCGTCGTGACATAAAGCGGCGCGGATTCCCTTCACCTTGTTTGCAGCCATGCTGACGCCAATCCCCGTCCCGCACACAATGATTCCCTTATCACACTCGCC
>JAGGAE010000106.1 GCA_017889725.1 Bacillota bacterium
TGGGGACATGAACGCCACTATTTTAGGTGGACTTGTTTATGAAACCAATTTTTAAACTGAATTAAAACGAACATATTGAAAGGGAACAAATGATTGATTTACATAGCCATATCTTGCCCGAAATGGATGACGGGGCCGAAAATTTAGACATGTCTCTTACTATGTTGTCTATGGCCTCCAAGGGGGGGACAACAACTATGGTGGCGACGCCGCATGTAATTGGGGAGAGCGTTTGCCCGGAATGGGAGACTATTGTCCAGGAGACGAAAGTCTTAAACAGGGAAGCCGCTTGCCGCGGTATTGCTGTTACCCTTTATCCGGGGGCTGAAGTTGCTATTGACCTTGAGTTTCTTAACAAAATTTCAGGGCCAGGTCCCTATTGCCTTAATGGGGGTCGGTATATGTTGGTAGAACTCCCGGCCAGGGAAATTCCCGGTTGGACAGATGAATTCTTTTTTTATTTACAAACAAAAGAGATTATCCCCATCTTGGCTCATCCTGAACGGCATCCGGAAATTCAACAGAAACCCGAACAACTGTTGGAATGGATACACAAAGGAATATTAGTCCAAATCAATGCGGGCAGTTTAAAAGGTCAATGGGGGACGAAAGTAAAAAAAGCTGCACAGCTTCTTGTATTAAATCAATTAGTACATGCTTTCGGGTCAGATGCTCACAGCACTGGAACTCGCAACCCTAACCTGGGATATCTCAAGACCACTGTCCAATCGTTACAACGAAATAGAAGTATAGAAAAACTTTTCGGAGACTATCCATCGGCCATAGTAAATGACCGGGATTTTTGTGTTTCTGAAGTGCCGGAAAGTTTGTCTTATAAAGATGGAAAATGGAACGGTATAAAGAATTGCCTCAGCCGGTGGATAGGCAGATAGCGATAGGTTTTGCTTAGGAGGATTACCGTCTTGGTCCTGGTGACGCGCTGCAAATTGATGTATTGGGAGACGTATGGGGTACAAAAGATGTGAAGCCTGAACCATTACTTATTGGTCCTGACGGATATATATACTTTCCTCTTGTAGGCGAGGTGCAAGCGGAAGGCCTCAGCGTAGCCGAGTTAACTGATAGATTGATTGAGGGTCTTAGCCAGTATATTCGCCACCCGAAAGTGACAGTCAATCTTGCTAAACTTCGTACCACTCGGGTATATGTTTTGGGAGAAGTTCAAAAACCAGGATTATACGAACTGGAGAAAGACCACCACTTGCTTGACGCCGTCGGCATTGCCGGCAGCTATACCAAGGATGCCGCGAAAAAGAAGGTATTTGTCATTCGGAAAAACAGTACAAGTGCTCCTTTGCGAGTAAATTTATTAGCATTAATGCAAAAAGGCGATATGAGTCAAAATGTGTTGCTTAATGAAGGAGATGTCGTCTACCTGACAGCCAATAACCGTATTGACTTTAGCCGGGATATATTGCCATTTGTAACTGGAGCCTACTATATTAACCATTTCGAAAACTAATTGGGGGCTTATGCGTGGACGAACAAACGATAGATTTAAAACAAGTAATCAAAACCATTCGAAAACGAAAACGAACTATTATTCAAACCTTTCTAGCTACTGTTATTATAGTGGCAGCTATTAGCTTTCTCCTTCCACCGACCTACGAAGGGGAGGCGACACTCAGAATTAAACAGCCAAAAGGGTTGGCCGATTCGCTCCTAGGGGACACTCCACTGGGTAACACCGGGGCAACCAAACAGCAAATGTCGACTTATGCTGAGATTTTAAAAAGCCGTACCGTAGTGCAATCGGTTATTGATCAGACAATGGCCGGGAAGGAAGACATACCAACCTATGAAGATATGCTAAAACACATTACCACCCAGCCTGTAAAAGATACGGAAATTCTTAATATAAAAGTAAAAGCCGACTCTCCTGAAGAAGCTCGGAACATAACCAATACACTTGTCAATACCTTTATTGAACGTCTTACCGGATTGGTGCGGTCCGAGCAGTCCACTGTGAGGGAATTTATTGGGGAACGTATGCGGGATGCCAAGGCAGATTTGGCAAAAGCAGAAGATAATCTCGAACGCTACAAGAAAAATGAGAAGATTGTAGCCCCGGAAGATGAAACAAAGGCTATGATTGATAAGTTATCTACTTTAGACAAGCTGTCCGCTGAAAACGCGGTAGCTATGACCGCCAACCAAGCCCGGTTGGCGTCCGCCCGGAAGGAACTCGCCGACGAAAACCCTGGTTTTGTGGCAGATAATCCATTAATTCAGCAATATAAAGGGAAACTGGCGGAACTGGAAGTGCAACTAGCAACTTTAAGCCGAGATGAACGCTGCAGGCGCTCAAAAAAATGCCATTACTACTATTCTGGCAAAAAGTGAGGAACAGCTTAGTACCCTCCCGGCAAAAGAAAAGGGGTTAATTCAGGTACAACGGGATTCCGATGTAGCGCAAGATATATATATTATGCTGGCGAAGCGGTATGAAGAAGCGAAGATCAGTGAAGTGATGCAGCCTACGGATGTGCAGATTATCGATGAAGCCATAGTGCCGGATAAGCCTGTTAGCCCTAAAAAAGCGCTGAATATAATTATAGCGGCTGTTCTAGGGCTGTTTTTGGGGATTGGACTGGCCTTAATGCTCGAATACCTTAACCAAGCGATACGGTCTACCGATGACGTAGAGTACTATCTCGACCTGGCAGTATTAGGAAGTATACCGGATTATAATAAATTCGATTCCGAAGCAAAGTCGACGGGGATACTGGAGAAGATTAAAAGAGTGTTTAACAGGAGGGCGAGGCAATGAATAAAGAGCGGGCGTTAATTGTTCAAGACGATGCGAAATCTCCTATCGCCGAAGCCTATCGTGTGCTGAGAACCAATCTCCTGTTTGCCAAAGCCGGTGAACCTGTACATATTGTGATTTTTACCAGCTCCGGGCCGGGGGAAGGAAAATCTACTACTGCCGCTAATACAGCGGTTTCTTTTGCGCAAACTGGACGTAAAGTAATCTTAGTGGATTGCGATTTGCGAAAGCCCGTACAACATAAAATTTTTGGGCTTACTAATAAAGGGGTTACGAATGTTCTGGTCGAGA
>JAGGAE010000077.1 GCA_017889725.1 Bacillota bacterium
CCCATAATGCAAATAGCGCTTCCCTTGCCGCAGACATTAATCAAATGTACCCAGGGGCTAAGGTGCTGTATATTGAAAAGCCGAAGGATTTTGATGTAGCTGCCCGGCGAATAGCCAATGACGATTGGGACGCTATTGTTGTGCCGCATTCTCTAATCAATAAGTTTGCATTAACCCGCGAAACGTTGGACGAACTGTCCGCCGAGGAAATTGCTCAACTGGAACAAGAAGCCCTGGACGCAGCGGCAGAGGATAATGCGAATTTAGATATTAAGGATATGGATGATCCTGAGGCCATGAGTAAGGTACGAAGCGTTACGGCAAAAGAGTTGGTTAAGGAACGGAACCGGATTATTAAAAAAATTGATGAAATGGCCATGCGTGCGTCTAAAGAAGGGGCTATACCCTTTGAAGAACTGGGAATAGACCTGGTTTTGGTCGATGAGGCTCATGAGTTTAAAAAGCCTCCGATCACTACGAAAATGACTATGCGTGGCTTAAACAAAGGTACATCTGACCGGTCTGTGGCGCTGCGCCTTTTAACGGATTACGTTAAGAAAATGAACAATGGGCGCGGAGTTCATACGTTTACCGGGACACCGATTACCAACACCTTAACGGAAATCTATCATCAGATGCGCTATGTTATGGATGATCAGATGGAGCGCGATGGTATTAAAGATTGGGATACGTGGTTTTCCACCTTTGCGGATTCCGTGAATGATGTGGAACTTACCGCCACCGGAGAATATGAACCCATCACCCGGCTGGCTGCCTTTGTAAATGTGCCGGAACTACGCCGGGTAGTTGGCCAGTACATGGACATTGTTTTTGCAGACCAAATGCCGGAATTTCGTCCCAGGGAAACTCCGGACGGCAAAACGCTTTCCTCTAAGGATTTAACCGAAGCAGATCGGGAAGCGTTAGTAAATGGGAGAACCGAAAACCCTGTTGGCCGCCCCTATAAGAAAATCATTAATGATATAGGGCCGATGACCGAAGCGCAGAAGGGAATACTGGGTGAACTGGTCAAACTGGCGAAGAAATTCAAAAATGCATCGAAAAAAGAACGGTTTGAAATTATGAAGTCGGGTGATCCGGCTTCTCCTGTTTTAGTAGAGACAGCAGCCGCGAACGCCGGTATGGACCCGCGCTTAGTTAACCGGCATTTGCCGGATAACTCGGACTTAAAAGAAAACTGTTGTATTCGAAATGTCATAACTCATTATAAGGAACACCCACAAGCTACGCAGGTAATCTTCATGGAACGGGGTTATAATGATGAGTCAGTACGGTCTAAAACCGCTAAGGATGGAACCGTAACAAAGACTAAAATCCCGGTATTCAACATGGTTAAAGACATGGTGAATAAAATGGTGGAGGCCGGTATTCCCAGAGAACAAATTGCGGTTGTTGATGGTTCGGTAAGTAAAGAAAAGCGTAAAGAAATAGCCGATGCCATGAATGAGAGCAAAATCCGGGTGGTAATCGGTAATACCGCAACATTGGGCGTTGGGGTAAATATGCAAACTAACCTTCGGGCGATGCACCATTTAGATGCTCCTTGGATGCCCGGAGAACTGGAACAGCGAAATGGCCGTGGCTGGCGGCAGGGGAATAAGTGGAATACGGTACTCGAATATCGATACATTACAGAAAAGCTCGATGGCCGCCGCTGGCAGGTATTGGCGGTAAAAGATAATTTCATAAAGAAATTTCTAAAGGCAGACGAAAATACCCGCGTAGTAGAAGGGGACGCGGTAAGCATGGATGATGGCGATGAAGTGAATGATATTACCGCTTCTTTGTCCGAAGCCACTGGTGATCCCCGGACCCAAATGCGGGAGAAACTCAAAACCGACATTGCAAAACTGGAAAAGCGGGAACGGATGCATACCTATGGCATTGCCGATGCTGCCGGAAAAGTACGCGAACTCCAGGAAAAGATTAAGCGCAATACCACCTTAATAAAAGAATTGGATTTTGATTATAAACAGTATATAGCCTCCAAAGAAAAACCTTTTAGTGCAGTGATTGATGGCAAGCGGTATGATAATCGAAAAGATACGGATGCAGCATTAGAGGATGCTATAAAGCGGACTGCAGCGACAAATGACGGCGTGGAATTAGGAAAAGTCCATGGTTTTACTATTCTCATGCAAAAGGGTTGGCTCAATACCAATTTTCTTCTCAGTGGGAATGGGGAATATTCTATTGAACCTTCCATGGCTTCCGTCGAAGGGAAATTGCGTGGACTGAATAAGAGAGCGGAAGCACTAGGTAGCGGCATTGACGAAGCCAAGGCCAGTATAGAAAGATTAAAGGAAGTACAAAAGCAACCGTTTGCTCAGGCCGATACCTTAGTAAAGAAACGTAAGATGCTGGACGATTTGGAGAAGGATTTGCAAAATAATCCGGTTCCGGCTCCAAGCTGGCTACGGCAAGGCGCTCCGGTAGGTACGGAAATCTATGTGGACGGAAAACCTACCACTGTTGAAGGTCATAAATGGGGCCAAGATAATTATTATGTTATAACTGATAAAGGCTCTATTCCTTATACACAGGCTACCGATGAAAGCGGCGTACCCATTTACGAACCGCATGTTTTTGAACCGGCGATTAAAGAAGAACCTGTAGAGAATAGTAATGGAAGCACAAATAATCGAGCAAAACTAAATGTTGGCTTCGACCCTACTTTCGGGGAATTTGATAATGTTGATCTGGCGGAAGAAATCAGAAAAGCGGCCAATAGATTACAAGATGCCTTACCGGGGCTAGTGGAACTCGGTAAACGGTTAGTAGTCGATGGTTATACCAAGTCCGGAGATTGGGTAAAGAAGATGCGAGAGTTGTTGGGCGAGGCTTGGAGCAAGGTAAAAAGCAAGATGGTGGATGTTTGGAAACAGGTTAAGGATATGGCTGCCAATGAGTGCGGTAATGTCATGTTTGCTAAAGAAGCTGCCACCGAAAATAGGGAAGAAGGTAATAGTGAAGAGAATAACACTAAGGAATCCGTTGATAGCTCGGACATTAATAAAGTCAATCAAAATGCTGTACAAAACTTAGCGCAGCGTTTTGGCATTAAGCCAAGTAAAAATGTTACTATTCGAAAGAAACCAACCACGAATAAGATTGGTTTCTTTTCTAATGCCCTTAATTCGGTGAATGAAATCGCTCAGAAGCATCCGAAAATTAAACCGTTTTTCCGTTTGGCTACCATGGCCATGGAAAAGCAGGAAACCTTACGAAATGAATTTCGCCACCGTAAAGAAAAATGGGAAAAACTGCTGGACAAAAACGGCAAGGCCACTCTGTATCAAATTCTTTTACAAGGAGATATTGACGGCAAGGATTACACCAATGAGGATTTACGCCAAGCCGGGTATTCGGATAATGTTATAAAGGCATACCGTATGGTACGGGTGGCCATGGATAAGGCCTATAATTTGACGAATGAGATCCGGCAAGGAATAGAAATAAAATCCGAAAACTTGGACGCTCATCAATTGGAAGCGCTGAAAAGCAATAAATTTGTTACCATCCTGAAAGAAACGCCAGCGGTTGGTGGTTACACCTTAGTCACGTACAAAACGCCGAAAATTCGGGAAGACACTGCCGTTATGACGGAAAAAGACCTGGATGAAATGCGGCAAAATCCGAATGTTGAGGTACTTAGTGCAACTCCCTATGGGGTTACGGAATATGCCATGCCGGAAAGCAGCGGCTTAACCCGCGGCGATGGCTTCTACGAGGTTCATTACAGGAGCCAAACACCTCCGATCAACAAATTAAAAGGCTACATTCCGCATTTCTTCCATGACTGGTTTATCATGCAAAAAGAAATCGATGAGGAAACCGGGAAATCTACCTATACCATGCTGGATTCCGGTACTACTATGCAGGAAGCTACGCAAAAGGCCAATAAGATAGCTAAAGAAAACCCGGATATGGAAATTGTAATACAACCCAAGCAATTCCGCTTTGAGGGTGAACAGATGCAGGCGGCAGTTGTCGGGGATTATCAGTATTTCAAGATGCAGAAGAAAATTGCCGAAGACCTTCAAATTAGCCTTTCTGATGCCAAGCAGTTTATGGACGGCAAAGTAGGTATGAAAGGCCGTCACCGCTTTATGGGGAACTTCCTGCAAAGGAAAGGGGCAGCAGGGTACGAGCAAAACCTGGATTGGGTACTATCTCACCACTTCAACATGGTAAGCCGGTATGTGGCTATGGACCCGTTTAAATCCAAGTCGATTAGCACCTTTGAACGGCTGTTTGGCCGTTGGGATAACGCCAGCCATGAAGGAGTAGCTTCCTATGTGAAAGACTATATCAATGATGTGAACGGTGTGCCTACCAACATAGAAAAAGTATTAAACGATGCTTTGAACCTAAACCCTGTGTTCAAAAAATACCTTGGTGCTTATTTTGGTGATCGACCGGCTTTGCAACTTGTCTCCGGGCTGACTAACACAATAGCTGTGTTGAAACTGGGGATGTTGAACGTTTCTTCGGCCTTACTTCAAGTAGCTCAGTTTATCAATGTGGGTGCCGCCCTTAATGATTATGGGGTGGCTTCAAAAGGGTTGGCAAGGGCCATACGGCCTGATTTAGCAGACCGTATCATTTTACGGAAAGCCGGAATTGATACCAATTTGACCATGGAAAGTGGCAGCTATTCTCGCGCCGGAAACGTGGGCAAGCTATTTAAAAACTCAACGATTCTTTTTCATTACTTAGACATGTTGATGCGCCGGACGGCTATCTT
>JAGGAE010000078.1 GCA_017889725.1 Bacillota bacterium
CATCATTGTAACCGATGTTGGACAACATCAAATGTGGACGGCACAGTATTACCAGTTTTACGACCAACGTACTTTCATTACTTCAGGCGGTCTTGGAACCATGGGGTTTGGTTTACCGGCGGCGCTCGGTGTCCAACTAGGTCAAAAAGGAAAAACAGTAGTCTTAATTACTGGCGACGGAAGTATCATGATGAATTGCCAGGAACTCGCCACACTGGCAGAACTTGAATTGCCGGTAAAAATAATTGTGCTAAACAATAAGTCCCTCGGCTTAGTAAGCCAATGGCAGCGAATGTTCTACGGCGAGCGGTATTCTCATTCTAGTACTAAACGTTGTGCCGATTTAGTAAAAATTGCAGAAGGCATGGGAGTTAGTGGTTTGCGAATCACTAATGGCAATGATTTGTCGGGGACCTTAAAACAGGCTTTAGAAACAAAAGGTCCGGTACTTGTAGATGTGATAGTATCCGAAACAGCAAATGTATTACCCATGGTTCCACCCGGAAAACAATTGGATCAAATGATTTTTGACTATTGATATATAGTGGAAAACCCGCCCCCAAACATACGTTTAGAATAATCCACCCAGCTGCCATTCCGACGTAAAAAAACGCAAGCATGTGCCACCGCTTTAAGGTGCAAAGCTCGCGCTTTTTTACTTCAAAAAATCTTAGTGAGACAGCCCCCTTTGTTTGCATTTAACACCGTTTCATTGTACCGTAAACACGCCATACCTATATCAGGTTGTTTTTTTCATCCCCAGATTCTCCAATACCTGTAAAAATTTTTCCGTATCAACAGGTTTAGCCACATAGGCCTCACAACCTATCGCGAAAGCCTGTTGCACATACTCTGTTTCACCTAAGGCAGTGACCATGATTGCTTTCGTCTGCTTTTCAGGTGCAACACCGTTATCCTTTTCCAACTCCCTGATCGTTTTCAACACTTTAACACCGTCGATTTTAGGCATCATAATATCAATACACACAAGATCATATGGTTTTTTTTCTTTTAGTGCGAGCAAAAATGCATCCAACGCCTCCAGACCGTCTACCGTTAAATCACATTCCCCATAATGGGACAAAATTTTATAAAGGAACTTTCTGCTGCTGAAATCGTCTTCAGCAATCAATATTCTCATGTCCTTCCTCCTTTCTAGGATATTATCTTACTGCGCTGATAAACAGCTAAAATTCTCCTGATACGCTCAATGTGCCCGCTTGCCTCCCTTACATTGCCCCGCCTTAAAGCCAGCTCAGTTTTAAACGCTTCATTCTTTAATTCTTCAGCATCGATACGATTGGCTAAATTCTTAAGTTCATGGGCGATTATTTCCACTCGTTCCATGCCCTCTTGTTCTTCCGCTGTTACAATCTGGCAAATCCAACTGGCGATTTCCTCCCAGACAAGAGCGGCCTCCTCTCGTGAAATACCGCCCTGGCATGAATCAAAGATTATATCGCCGGATTCACTAATCCTTACCTTGTCTGCCGCTAAAGATCCTTTCATTTTCCGAATTTGCGATAATGCTTCAAGCTTTCGAAAGAGATCGGGAATTTGAATCGGCTTGGAAACGTATTCATCCATACCCGCTGCTAAAAATCTCTCCCTGTCCCCGGACAGTGCATAAGCAGTCAAAGCTATGATGGGCGTATGCTTTCGCGAAGAGCCTTCAGACTCCCTAATCCGTTTTGTTGTCTCCACTCCGTCCAACTCAGGCATATGAATATCCATCAGAATAGCATCATATTCATGTTCAGCGAGCAAGGCCAAAGCTTCAAAGCCATTACCCGCCTCGTCAACACTATGTCCCATTTTGGATAATATTCTCTTGGCTACCTTCTGCCCAAGGTTATCGTCATCCACCAGCAAAAGCTTCAGTGGCGCCTCGCTTTTAATAATTACTTCTTCCGTCTGTGGTTTGTCTTCCGCCAACGTGCCAGTCTTGCAAGGCAGCGTAAAATAAAACGTGCTGCCGCGCTCTTTTTCGCTTTCGACACCCATTTTCCCGCCCATCATTTCAACTAACCGCCGAGAAATGGTCAGTCCCAGTCCAGTACCGCCAAAACGCCGTGTTATCGAACCATCAACCTGGCTAAATGCTTGAAAAAGCCTGGTCGTATCCGCAGTAGCAATCCCTATTCCGGTATCGGCCACTGAAAAGGTCAGTTCGACCTTATCCTCTACCAAATACTTAGCCCTAACGGACAAAATAACCGAACCTTTCTCAGTAAATTTAATGCCGTTATTAATAAGATTGTCTAATACTTGGCGGAGACGATGGGGGGACCCGCTAATAATTTTAGGAACGCAGGGAGATAATACTGCGTCTAAATAAAGTCCCTTTAAGGCCGCACTAGCTAAATGAGTCTTAATTACTTCATCAATAAAACCGCTGATATCAAAGTTGATGGTTTCTACTACTAATTTTCCGGCCTCAATTTTTGAAAAATCCAATATATCGTTGATAATTTGAAGCAACGATCTTGCACAGGACTTGGCGGTGCTGAGATTTTCTTCTTGCTCTTCGCTCAACTCCGTCATTAGGGTTAAATCAATCATTCCCACGATTCCGTTGATCGGAGTCCTGATCTCATGGCTCATATTGGCGAGAAATTCGCTTTTGGCCTTAACAGCCGCTTCGGCTTCTTCTTTGGCCCTTTTCAGTTCTTTTTCAGCAATCTTCCGTTCGAAAATATTGCGAATGATGCTCACAAGAACCTCTTTACCGCCAATGACTGTTCCTTGAGAACTGACCTCCACCGGAAATGACGTTCCATCTTTGCGATAATGGACTGTCTCAAAAATGATGCCGCCTTTCGCTTTTTTCATTTGACGTTTAACAGCTGTTTCATTCCCGCGCCCACACAAATCAAAAATCGTAAGCCGCAAAAATTCCTCGCGAACATATCCGTATTCTCTGGTAGCGGCTTCATTAGCATCAAAAATATTGCCTGCCATATCCATAAATAATATGACATCTCTTGCCTTTTCCGACAATACTTTATATCTAATTAAACCCTCTTCGGCGATTTTCCGGTCGGTTATATCTATCCCCATGCCGATATAGCCTTCGGGAACACCATCAATATTGTAGTTTAAACGGTTAACACAATATAACCAGCGGTATTCCCCGCTCCGGTGCAATATTCGGATTTCTTGCTCTTCCCAAATTCCTTGTTTCAATTGTTTGGCATACGCAAACAATTTCTTTCGATCTTCCGGGTGAATATATTTCAGCCAGCCATACCCCAAGGCTTCGCTGACAGGCTGCATAGTAAATTCACGCCAATGGCTGTTGACATATTCAATTTTCATATCGAAATCACTTTTCCAGATAAGCGTGGGAAAGCTTTCAAAAATCCGCATGTAAAAATCCCTGGATTGGGCCACCGCAATCTCATGTCTTTTTTTGGCGGTTATATCCACCAACGCTACCGCAATTTGGGTTGCATTACCATCTACAATTGGTGCTACGCTTGCCTGAAACCAGAATGCTTTCTCGCGACCAGCCTGGAATAAAACCCGTTCAAACTCTATATCAACGGTTGTCAGCCCTTCGGAAGCCAACGAAATTGCCAGGTTAAGCCGGCAAGTGCCACAAAAGGAACTCCCATACCCACAGCCCCGTTTGTCTTCCATACTGCCTATGCAGCAAGCTCCATCCCCAAACTTTTTCCCAATAACGCTTTCTCTTTCTTTCCCCAGCATCTTCAGCGCCGTTTCGTTGATCTGACCAATCAACGCCGCTTCGTCCAAAATAAACATACCTACCGGAACGGCGTTAAATATAGTCCTTAAATTCGCCTCCTCATTTTGGCACTTTTGTACAAGCTCCCGATACTTGGTGACATCACGGAAAACCACAACAACGCCTCCAAGTCCTTCCCCTGCCTGGTCAATGGGTGCACAACTGGCCGAAAGATATTTATGTGATCCGTCTTTTGCCAATAAAACAGTACCGGCATGCAGTCCTACTGGCCTTTTTTCCTTAAGCGCCCGGAAAACAGGGTTAGGTTCGGTTTTACCGCTGTTGAGGTTGTACAACTTAAAGACGTTGTCGAAATCCTGCCCAACAGCCTCTTCTGCCTTCCACCCGGAAATCTGTTCAGCCGACGCATTAACAAAAACAATACCGCCTGCCAAATCTACGGCTATCACGCCATCCCCAATCGACGCCAATATACCGGTAAGTTCCAGATTCTGTTTTATTAAATAATTATCCAACATTGTATCACATCTTCCGTCACTCGCAGCTTAAGCAAGCATTGAAAAAATCAACTGCGGAATTTTATTGAGCGGCACCTGTTTTTGCACAGCCCCAATATCAAAGGCCACTTTAGGCATTCCATAAACAACGGAACTGACTTCATCCTGCCCGATAGTTCTGGCGTCGTTTTTCAACATCGAGAACAGCCCTTTCGCTCCGTCGTAGCCCATGCCTGTAAGAATAACACCTATTGCATTCCGCCCCGCCTCACGCGCAACCGATTCAAATAATACATCCACCGACGGACAATGTCCATTCACCTTGTCTCCCCGAAAACATTCAACCTTATATTCATGCTGCACTCGTTTGACCCTCATATGGTAATCCCCCGGGGCAATCAGAACCCGCCCCGGGATAACCAAATCACCGGTTTTAGCTTCCTTCACTTCCACAAGGCATGAATTATTAAGGCGGGCGGCGTACATTGCGGTAAATCCAGCCGGCATGTGCTGCACGACTACCGTACCTGGCATAGAAGGTGTAAATTCTTTAATGACC
>JAGGAE010000079.1 GCA_017889725.1 Bacillota bacterium
TAGACTTTCCGGTCGGTTTATCAAGCTCTGAATATAACCTTCCTGCTAGGAGATTTTCACCGTTTGCGTCTTACACGCGAACAATACTATTGGCAATAACGCTCAATCCAAGGTTATGCAACATTTAGTCATACCAATATTAATACTAAGATATTATTCTCATCCCCGCCACCTTACAGCAAAAAGCCTCCGATAAAACCAACAGCACTTCAAAGCGATAGCACTTTTATCAATTGGACAACAAAAAAGACCTACAAGCAAATTGCCTGTAAGTCTTATGTTACCTATTGGTGCGGGCGAGAGGACTTGAACCTCCACGTCGTGAAACGCCAGATCCTAAGTCTGGTGCGTCTGCCATTCCGTCTGCGGGCATTTCATCCCGAGTTAGAAATTGGTTTTCGCAAAGTCTTGCGCGCCTGACATAAGTATATTACCATAAGTATTTTAAGGTGTCAACAACAAAAGTCTGGCTTATTTGAACATTGGTTTTCGGGAAATATTTCCCATTTTATATTGAGTACAGCTATTTATAACAGAGCAACCCCCAGCCATATAGAAAGCCCTTTGGAATAGTCAAAATCCCCATTCAACTACCCACATGCAGGTGTTTTTTTTCGCTCACTCAACAGACTAAAGTCTAAACTAAGAAAAGAACGGACTAACAACCCCGCTTTACTTTCTTATCCTTACATACATCCTACCCCAACTTATGACTCTGTAGGATTTACCTTTCAATAAACCAGAATACTACCTTTTTAAGTACAATAAAAAGAATCAGACAAACAATACCATTTACTAGCAACTTCCAGTTTCCACCCATTGCAAAACCAACAACAAGCATTATTGCAAATATCACACATGCGATATTCGTTATCCACGTTAAAACTTTCAAATTAACACCTTCTATCTTGGCAAACCATTTGTTTATGTCTTTAAATATTGAAAACATCCTATTTTAGCATTGAAGCTCAGGCCCCATTCCTCGACTATTTTCATTCAGCAAGCATAAGCAAACATAAACAAACTATATAACTATTTATACTTCATTTTTATTGACCGTAGTTTAAATATGTAATAAAATACAGACATACACTTCCTGTAATATTTTTCAATACATGTCGCACTAACTCTATATCTACACCAACCTTCCAGGGTACAAGCAACGAGGCTTCACAAATTGCTTGTACTCTTTTGTTTTTTATCCGCAGGTAGTGTTCTCACATCAAGCCAGGTAAGGAGGCGTTCGTTTTTTCAAAACTAATAAGAAAACTAAACATTAGCTATCAGGAGGGAAATTATGAGAAAGTTTACCATTCTATCAACCTTGCTGCTCTTATTAGCGATCACTTCTTCTGTTTCCGCAAGTACTTCAGACCCTTTAACCATCAGCGGCGATATTCGTCTGCGCTTTGACAATCAGACCAACTACAACTATCCGAATTTTAATGCTGACAAATACCGTATCCGACTCAACGCGAACTATAAATTCAGTCCCGAATGGACGTTTAACAGCCGCCTTGTCGTCGGTGAATCCTTATTCGGAAGCGAACCCGGACATGCCTCTTCCTCCTACTACCCAGTAGTTGTTGACACACTGCAATACGACGTAGCGAATTTCACCTACAAAAAGCCCGATTGGAATATCGCCGTCGGCCGCCAGGTTTTCAGTATTTTTGAAGGTCTCGCCGTCAGCATGGATGACGGTCACAGCGCCGGCGACGCAGGATATCCCGCCTCTACCACTCCCGCTCGCCCCGATGGCGGTCGCGCTAAAAATTATCCTTCCTTTGATGGAGTAAAAGCCCAAAACAGCGTGGGCAAAATGACGATTACCTCCTTTCTCGGCAATTTAAACAGCCGCATCAGCGACGGCTCCAACTGCCGCGTCGGCGGTATCGCCGCCATCGCCCCTGCCGGGCAAGTCCGCGTATATCTCCGCTACTGACAAGACCGCTAACGTCAAATACTGTACTCTAGGCACCAAAAACGGTTATTCCCTTACCGCCAATACCAAGCTGCTACATAACTATCTCTATACCGGTGCCGAATATATTTGGGGCTTGGCCAGCACGCATGACAAAGCTTGGAAATTAATTTTGAAAACACCCGACGTAAAAAAAGCCGGCGACATGCAGTACTCGGTTGAATACCGGAACATCCAATCCAACGCCTTAGATTACACCTCCTATACCGGCAACCCTTATAACTCCACTAACTACGGCTTATCCTCAGCTTATAAAAGCATCTCCTACGGTGATTATACCTATTGGTCGATGGCAGCCAAACGCCTGCTTACCAAAAGCATCTATGCCACCCTATTTTTCGAAAAATATAACCCAACCGCACATACCGGGAGCTCCCAGGTTGAAGACCACATAACACGACTAGAAGTCGGTTACAGCTTCTAGCCCCCCAATAAAAGCAGCAGCCCTTTACCGGCCAGTTTGACCGGTAAAGGGCTGCTTTTCACTAAAAAACCTTGCGCCCTAAACGCAAGGTTAAACCTATAAGTATCGAATGACATAAAAATGGTGATCCACGATGGATTCGAACCATCGACACCCTGATTAAAAGTCAGGTGCTCTACCTACTGAGCTAGTGGATCACATGGCTGGGGCGGCTGGACTCGAACCAACGCATGCGGGAGTCAAAGTCCCGTGCCTTACCGACTTGGCTACGCCCCATTGTATGAATTTTTGGGGTGACTGGAGGGAATCGAACCCTCGAATAACGGAGCCACAATCCGTCGTGTTCACCACTTCACCACAGCCACCATAAATCCCTTAATCCCTAGAGACAAAATATATTCTATCATTTCATTAGTATTATGTCAAGCGAATTATTTACCAACCCGCTAACAAAATGTCCGGAAAACCAATCTGCCTACCAGACAAAAATCACCAGGCTTACACCCGGTGAATCACAGACTAAATGGCGACCCCGGCAGGATTCGAACCTGCGACCTTTTGATTCGTAGTCAAACGCTCTATCCAGCTGAGCTACGGAGTCATCGCTGTCCACTCGTATATTATATCTACTTAATCATGCTATGTCAACAAAATGTTTTGAAAAGCCAGTATAGCTTTTTTTACCAAAAAGCGCTTCCCTCTTTAACTGCTCTTGCGTCGAAACCCCTGATCCGCCGCCACCTTTCGTCCCATTCCCTCAATCTTGCCGCTAATACACATCCTGCAATGCCCCGGCGTATCATTAACACAGATTTTCCCCGGATACAACGCATAAAATCTCCGGTAGTCCCCTTCCGTAACATTAGGCATTACCACGTTGGCTCCGCTTTGTAGCGCCAAAATACGGCCATTTTCCTTGAGTGACTCCATTGCGGTAGTTGCCGGAATATTCACATCCGGTAAAAGCAAGCGCACCAATGCCATAACCTTAAGACTGAGGGTAAAATCTCCGCCTTTTTCCTTGCTAAGCGGCGTATCGGGGTTAGGTATAAACGGCCCGATACCAATCATATCGGCATCAATCTCTTTAAAAAACAATATATCCTCCGCCAGAGACTCTACCGTTTGGCCTGGGAGTCCGACTAAACAACCCGTTCCCACTTCAAACCCCAGCTGCTTTAAATCCGCCAGGCACCTTCGCCGGTTTTCCCAACTCATATCAGGGTCCATATTCCGGTAAAGTTCTCTGTCGGTAGTTTCAATCCGCAATAAATAGCGATCCGCTCCCGCTATTTTATAAGCCTGATATTCAGCGGTCTCCTTTTCCCCAACACTTAACGTAATAGCAAGTCCCAGTGCCTTTATACGCCGAATGACCTCCGTCATTTCGACCAGAGAATAGACATGGGACTCGCCGGATTGCAACACTACGGTTTGATAGCCGTATTCTTTGGCCTTTTCCGCTAACGCAACAATTTCATCCGGTTTCAGGTGATAGCGGACAACATTTTCATTGTCACGCCGCAATCCGCAGTATAAACAATTTTGCCCGCAGGTATTGGAGAACTCAATAAGACCGCGGAGATGAACCTCATCGCCGACGTAAAGACGACGCACCCGGTCAGCCGCAGCAAACAAAGTTTCATTAATAGCCGCATTGTTTAGCAGCGCTATAATTTGCTCTTTTGTTAATTCATGCGTACGTTCTGCTTGTTCAATCAGCGCTATTAAGTCCATGGTATCCTCCTACTCACCAATTACGGCTGGAGCCGCCTCCGCCTCCAGAGCCTCCGCCATAACCACCCGAGCCTCCGCCTCCACCTCCGCCGCCGCGGCGAAATAACGCCAGCAGCATAAAGGTGAACATTCCGCCGAAAAACAGCCAGTCAATGGCCACGAGTCCTATCATACCCGCCGCGAGCACTAATTTCAGCCACCAGGGCAGCCCCGCCCAGAGCGAAGTGGACTCTTGTTTAGTCTGTCGTACAGCCTTGGCATCCGTTTTGAGTTCCAGATTGTACTCCTTAGCAACTTCCCCGGAAACCGCCATATAGCCGTTTAGTATACCCTGACTATATGCGCCTTTTTGAAAATAGGAAAGCATATACTCATCCTGAATACGACCCGTTTTAGCATCCGGCAGACGCCCTTCCAATCCATACCCCACTTCGATACGAGACTTATGATCCGCGACCGCTACTACAATGACAACCCCGTTATTTAGCTTTTTATCGCCGACTCCCCATTTACGGAGAATTTCCAAGGCATAATCTTCTATCGGAAGATCTTCCGTTGAATTTACCGTTACCACTACCACCTGTGCCCTGGTCTTAGCATCAAGCTGACTGCCCACATTATTAATTCGACTTTTGGTTTCGGCATCAATAACCCCTGCATAGTCCTGGACATAGATACTACTGGTTGGCGGCGGTGGAATCTCAGGCTGAGCGAGTGCCACAGCGCAAAAGGCCAAGCACCCTCCCAGCACTAAGCAAGCCAACCACTTTTTCATGCCGCATCCCTCGCTTTAGCCATATTAAAACTGCACAGCGGGAACTTGTTTAGCGCCTTCTTCCGCTTTAAAATATTCTTTCGGCCCGAAGCCAAGCATATTCGCATAGAAATTGGTGGGGAAAGAACGTATTTTCGTATTATATAACTGAACGGAATCATTATAGTCTTTCCGGGCAACCGCAATCCGGTTTTCCGTTCCGCTTAGCTCGTCCATTAACGCCCTGAAATTTTTGTCAGCTTTTAGATTGGGATAGTTTTCTGCAACCACTAATAGACGGGATAAGGCTCCATTCAGTTCATTATCCGCCTGCGCTTTGGCTTGCGGTCCCTGCGCCCCGGCAAGTTTTGCTCTCGCATCCGCGATCGCTTGAATTGCATTTTGTTCATGGGCGGCGTACCCCTTCACCGTTGCGACCAAATTAGGTATCAAATCGGCCCGCCGTTGAAGCTGGTTTTCCACCTGACTCCACTTTCCATTAATACTTTCGTTTAACGTTACCAGACCGTTATAGCCGCTGATTGCCACGGCAATAACCACAACCGCTACAACGCCTGCAATAATCCATCCTTTCGAAAACCCTTTCAAAATACGCACCTCCTGATAAATTTGCCATAATGAGTATCATTCTACTCTATTATATCATACTCCCCAATAAAAATTACAGAGTGGACTGAGGCTGCCCCAGTCGTGCCGGCTACTAAACTTGTAACAAAGGGCTCTCACGCTTCGCGGCAAGGAAACATATTATAATAATGAAATTCCCAAAAAAAATGGAAGGAGATTATTTTAATATGCAACCATTCAACGAACTCCAGCCCCACTGGTGTGATAAATGCAGCGCGCAATACCCAAAGCCTCCCGATGAAATGTTCATCACCTCCTCTCTGCAAGACGATGTATTCCATAAACATGCCATTGAAAAAATCGCCCTAAATACTAAGCACCTTAGAAACACGATCAGCGAGGTTATCGAATGTCTGAACACACATCCAAACTTCAAGCTGTTGTTTCCCGTCCTTACGGCCATTGTACTCCAAGAAGTAGAAAAAATTGAAAGTCTGCTAAGAAATAAGTGTTTCGGCCTTAAGGAAATAAAAGACGAAGTGCGAAAAATCGAGGATGAAGTCGCATCCATAAAAAAAGCGGTTCAAGATCTCTGTTCCGACCTGCCCGAACTTAAAGACGAGGTCTGCAAGGGTAACAAAGATGTCGAACGCATCAAGGAAGCAGTTCATGACCCTCGCTTTGGTCTGCCCGAAATCAAAAAAGAAGTTCACAACATCGAGGATGACGTTGACGACATTAAAAAGATAGTTCTTGACCCCCGCTTTGGCCTGCCCGAAATCAAAAAAGAAATCCACCAAATCGAAGACGACATTAAAAAGATAGTTCATAATCCCCGCTTCGGTCTGCCGGAAATTAAAAATGAAATTCACGGCATTGAAAACGACGTTGGCAACATTAAAGAGACCATACATGATCCCCATTTCGGACTACCGGAAATCAAAAAAGAAGTTCACCACATCGAAGATGACGTTGACGACATTAAAAAGACCGTTCATGATCCCCATTTCGGTCTACATGAAATCAAAAATGAAATTCGCCTCATTGAAAACGACGTTGACAACATTAAAGAGACCATACATGATCCCCATTTCGGACTACCGGAAATCAAATTCGAAGTTTCCCGCATCGAAGAGGATGTTACAAACATTAAAGAAACTGTTCATGACCCTCGCTTCGGTCTACCGGAAATCAAAAAAGAAGTTCACCACATCGAAGATGACGTTGACGACATTAAAAAAACAGTGAATGACCCCCGCTTCGGTCTACATGAAATCAAAAAAGAAGTCCGCCTTATCGAAAAAGAAGTCACTCTAATTAACAATACCATCAATAACGGCGTTGTCGGCCTCAATGAGATCAAAGCAGAGATTATTCTCATCAACAATGGAATCAACCTTATAACAAACGAAATCATCCTTATCAACAACACCGTCAACAACAGCGTTGTCGGCCTTAATGAGATTAAAGCCGAGATTATTCTTATTAACAATTCTGTTAATAGCCCACTGATTGGCCTTAAAGAAATCAAACACGAAATTCGTAGCATCGAAAAAGAAATCACCAACCCTGACTTTGGTCTTAAAGAAATCAAAAAAGAAGTCCGCTCTATCGAAAAAGAAGCAGAAGAGATCGAATGTTTAATAACTAACCCGGATTTTGGCCTCAAAGAAATCAAACATGAAGTACATTTTATCGAAAAAGAAGTCAAGCGGATTAACAATACCATCAATAACGGCATTGTTGGCCTCAACGAAATCAAGGCCGAGATTATCATCATCAACAACGCAGTCAACAGCCCAATCGTCGGTCTCAATGAAATCAAAGCCGAAATTATCACCATCAATAATGCTATCAGCAGTCCAGTCGTTGGTCTTAACGAAATCA
>JAGGAE010000080.1 GCA_017889725.1 Bacillota bacterium
CTGTGCAACAGATGGCGATTCAGAAAATGAGGGAAATAGGAATTGAGGGTTTGGTGGTGATTGGGGGAGACGGGTCTTTTAACGGCGCCCTGAAGCTAACCAATCTGGGTTTTCCCACCATCGGCATTCCAGGGACCATCGACAACGATATTGCTTGTACCGATATGACGCTGGGATTTGACACGGCTGTCAATACGGTCATAGACGCCATTGATAAAATAAGAGATACCGCTACCTCTCATGACCGGACCTATGTTGTCGAAGTTATGGGCCGCCATGCGGGGGACATTGCTTTATGGTCCGGCCTGGCCGGCGGCGCGGAATCTGTGCTTATACCGGAAACCGAAGCCAATATGGATGATATTGTTGGCCGGTTGTTGTCGGGGCAAAAGAGAGGTAAGAAACACAGTATTATCATTGTGGCTGAGGGAGTATCAACAGGCGGTAAAATTGGAGAGATTATTCGTGAACGGACCGGATTTGAAACACGGGTCACGGTACTGGGGCATATTCAACGCGGAGGGTCGCCGTCCGCATATGACCGGGTGTTAGGCAGTCAATTGGGTGCTAAAGCGGTTGATTTATTAGTGGAAGGGATAAGCGGCAAGATGGTGGGTATTCAAAATAATGAAATTGTCGCTGTTGATCTGCAAGAGGCGCTTGGCACAAAGCATCAAGTGTCATTGCCGCTATATGAATTGGCACGCAGCTTGTCTATTTAATAAGTAGTAAAAGATTTTAATAGTATATCTGCATATGGGGGAGAAGAAATGGGATTAGTATCCATGAAGAATATGTTGGACCAGGCGAAAGCAAATAAATATGCGGTTGGTCAGTTTAATATTAATAATCTGGAATTTACTCAAGCCATAGTCGAAGCAGCTTATGAGGAAAAATCACCGGTGATCTTTGGTGTTTCTGAGGGTGCTTTAAAATATATGGGGTTAGAATTTACGGTAGCGATGGCAAAAGCGGCGGCAGAAAAATATGACTTGCCGATCGCCCTGCATCTTGATCATGGCAGTAGTTTTGCTGTTATAGTGCAATGTATTCGTGCCGGCTTTTCCTCGGTTATGTTTGACGGTTCCCATTACGGTCTAGAAGAGAATATTGCTCTGACTAAAAAAGTCGTGGAAATCGCTCACAATGTTGGTGTATCGGTAGAAGGGGAACTAGGAACGATTGGCGGCGTAGAAGATGACCTACACGTAGACGATGCTGATGCTAAGTTTGCCAAACCTGAGGAAGCCATATATTTTTGGAATGAGACAAAGGTTGATGCGCTGGCACTTGCGGTAGGGACCGCGCATGGTGTTTACAAAGGCGAACCTAAGATTCATTATGATATAATAAAGGCCGTTGCGAGCAAAATAGACGCACCGGTTGTTCTTCACGGCGGGTCGGGTGTACCGGATCAATCCATCCGGGAAGCTATACTTCATGGTGCGGGTAAAGTTAATGTGAACACAGAAAATCAGGTTGCTTGTACAGAGACTTTGCGCAGCATACTTCTCAAAGACTCTAAAGTCATCGACCCTCGCAAATATATGGGGCCAGCCCGGGAAGCCATGAAAAACGTAGTAAAAAATAAAATCCGCCTGTTTGGTAGCAACGCAAAAATCTAATTATTGGAGGGAAAACGTGTGAGTAAGGAAATCAGGTTGGATTATTCCTATGCCTTGCCGTTTATTCAGGAAGAAACGATTTTTGGTATGCAGCCCCAGGTCTCACTTGCGCATCAAGCCTTACATAATAAAAGCGGTGCAGGAAACGATTATTTAGGCTGGTTGGATTGGCCGATCAATTTTGATAAGGCTGAATATGCCAACGTCAAAAAAGCGGCGGCTAAAATAACTGCTCAGTCGCAAGTTCTTATTGTTATCGGTATTGGTGGCTCCTATCTTGGGGCGAAAGCGGCAATGGAAATGCTGACCCATAGTTTCTATAATCAACTACCGGCAGAAAAACGGAAAACGCCGGAAATATACTTTCTAGGGCATCAGCTTAGTTCGGCCTATTTGGCGAATTTATGGGAAATGCTTGAAGGAAAAGATGTTTCCGTTAATGTCATATCGAAATCGGGCACTACCACGGAACCGGCTGTAGCTTTCCGTTTCATCCGTGAATATATGGAGAAAAAGTATGGTAAGGCCGGGGCAAAAGAAAGAATCTATGCGACTACCGATTGTAAGCGGGGCGCTTTAAAGCAAATGGCCGATGAAGAAGGCTACGAGACGTTCGTTATCCCTGACGATGTTGGAGGGCGCTTCTCGGTGTTAACAGCTGTCGGTCTTCTGCCTATTGCAGTAGCCGGTATTGATGTTGACCAAATTATGCAAGGGGCGGCAGCCGCCCATAAGATGTACGGTAAAGAAAATGTAAAAGAAAATGTTTGCTATCAGTACGCCGCGGTTCGCAACCTCCTGTATGGGAAAGATAAGACTATTGAACTGTTAGTAAACTATGAACCGTCTCTTCAGTATTTTGCCGAGTGGTGGAAACAATTGTACGGTGAAAGCGAAGGCAAGGAGCATAAAGGCATATTCCCGGCATCCGTCGGGTTTACCACTGACCTTCATTCTATGGGACAGTATATTCAGGACGGCAGACGAAATCTGTTTGAAACTGTTTTATGGGTAGAGGCACATGGTCAGGAAAAACTTGTGGATGAAGAAGAAAAAAATCTTGACGGACTAAACTTCTTGGCCGGAAAAAGCCTTCAGTTTATTAACCAGAGGGCTATGGAGGGAACGGTTTTAGCTCATACGGACGGCGGCGTTCCCAACTTAATCATTCGGCTGCCTAAGCTTGATGCTTACATATTTGGTCATTTGGTGTACTTCTTTGAGAAAGCGTGTGCGATAAGCGGTTACCTTCTGGGGGTAAATCCCTTTGATCAGCCAGGTGTAGAAGCCTACAAAAAGAACATGTTTGCTCTTCTGGGCAAGCCTGGATATGAGAAAGAACGGCAGCAATTAGAGGGCAGGCTTAATACAAATAAGTAAAAACGTAGGAAGCTGGAGCGTGATTGAATGAAAAAGACAAAGATTGTTTGTACCGCAGGGCCAAGTACTGACAAGGCCGGGGTTTTAGAAAAAATGTTGGAAGCGGGAATGAATGTCGTACGGTTTAATTTCTCCCATGGCAATCATGAAGAACAAGGCAAAAGAATTGACATGGCAAAAGCTGCAGCTGCAGCGACAAATAAAACCGTGGGCCTTTTACTGGATACAAAAGGACCGGAAATGCGTCTGGGACGTTTTGGTGCCGGAAAAGTAACACTTACGGCAGGAAGTCGTTTTGTTCTGACAAGTAAAGAGGTAAGCGGCGATGAAACCAAAGCTTCCGTCAGTTATCCCAACCTGCCGCGCGAAGTCAGCCCCGGCAACATGATTCTTCTATCTGACGGGTTAATCAGCCTGAAAGTAGAAAAGGTTGATGGGGACGAAATCGTTACAACGGTTCAGAATACCGGGCAAATTAGTGATCTTAAACGGGTAGCTGTTCCTGGAGTAGGAATAAAGATGCCTTTTCTCTCCGAACGGGATATCTCGGATATTTTGTTTGGCGTTCAAAAAGATATGGATTTTATCGCCGCTTCATTTGTGCAGCGGGCGGATGATATTTTGGCAATTCGGAAGGTGTTGGAATCCGCGGGAGCCAGCATGGATATTATCGCCAAGATTGAAAACGCCGAAGGGGTTAAAAATATTGATGAAATACTCAATGTGGCAGAAGGTATCATGGTCGCCAGAGGCGATCTTGGCGTCGAAATTCCCGCGGAAGAAGTGCCGTTGATTCAAAAAAGGCTTATTGAAAAATGCAATAAAGCCGGAAAACCAGTTATTACCGCTACGCAAATGCTCGAATCAATGACCGCCAATCCGCGTCCGACACGGGCGGAGGCTAGTGATGTAGCTAACGCCATATTGGATGGAACTGACGCCATAATGCTGAGCGGGGAAACCGCTTCGGGGCAGTACCCGGTGGAAGCGGTTGAGACCATGGCGAGAATCGCTACTCATACCGAAGAGGCTTTAAATTATGGTCATATTTTAACCAGCAAAGGGATTGAGCACCTTGCTACTACTACCAATGCTATCAGCCATGCCACGGTTCAGATTTCCCATGAATTAGGGGCAGCCGCCATTATTACTGCGACCCATTCCGGATATACGGCGAGAATGGTTTCTAAGTATCGTCCCGCTGCTGCTATTATAGGGGTAACACCTGTAGAAAAGGCGCTCAGGCGTATGACTCTTCTATGGGGAGTATATCCGTTACGGGGTAACGACTCGGCAAATAGTGATAAGATGGTAACGGAGTCTGTGGCAGCAGCACTGACTACCAAGTATGTTAAAGAAGGAGATCTGGTAGTTATAACTGCCGGTCTTCCAGCTCATATTTCCGGAACTACTAATATGATCCGGGTACATACGGTTGGCAACATTTTGCTTCGTGGTGTAGGTATTGGTCAGAAAGCGGTTACCGGTTCTGTGTGTGTCGCTTCACGAGGCAAAGAACTGGCCCAGAATTTCCATGAAGGGGACGTTCTGGTAGTAAGCGGTATTGATGATGAAACAGCCAGATATGCTGCCAAAGCGGCGGCAATTGTCGCGGAAGAAGGTGGCTTAACCTCTCATGCGGCTATTATCGGTATTAGTTATGGCATTCCGGTAATTGTCGGTGCGGATCAGGCTACTAAGATT
>JAGGAE010000019.1 GCA_017889725.1 Bacillota bacterium
GCTTTCGCATTATTTGTCGGCATACTATACCGCTGATTGAGATACCGGAGCGAAGCCGACAATTCACCGTCAGGACCACCATATTGGGTAATAACTAACTTCGCAAACGCGACATCAGGACAAGTTACTTTTACCGGATGTTCGAGTTTTTTTTCGTAAACCCACATTTTCACCCATCCTCTTTTGTAATATTACATTTCCCAAGGCCAGGGGCTTTCCATCCATAACCACCTTGTGCTGCCATGATACCCTAGGGCTACTATCGAGCCATAATCTTTGGTATATTCGGCCATAAGCCGCTCTAACTTCTCAATAGCGCAATTATAATCATTTAGCGCATCTTGGTCACACGGGTGGGTATCCAGATATATCTGCAGCTCAATAGCCACAAATTCCATCTCTTGAATTTGCCGAAGCAACGCCATCTGCTTCTCCATATTCACTCACTTACCTCCCTCCGCATTATTCGGGAATCGGATAAACACCAAAAAGTTCCGGGAAAAGTGTCCCATGCATAAGCGCCTCTTTCGGAGAAAAGGCCTCAGTGTAGGTTTGCCACAATACATAAGAATGGGCTAAAAGTTTACGCTGGCCAGGTTGGGTTACCACCCTATCTTCTTGGCAGCCGCAGTCCATCTCTTCTTCCGCAAAAGTCGATTGTGACATATCTGGAGCCATCGAAGTATCATACCAATGAGGAGTATTCTTTTTGTACAATGTGTTTTTCCCCTCCTTATAATTAGCCTAATTCATATTATGTGAAATAATTATAGGTTGCTACAAAGAAACAAGTATTTCTCAATTCTCTTATTATAATGGCCCTTCATACCCACACTTTGTGCTGTTAATAAAGCGATAAAGCCGACTAACCCACCGGAAGAAAACCCGGAAAAACCTAACCATAATACGACCATCGCGCTTCCGTTGCCCTTTAAGTGGCACTTAAAAATATCAACGGCTCTGGTGTTCCTCTTCCTTGTATAATACAATCTTGTGTAATACAATAAAGAAGAAACCCGAAAGACCAATTGCACAGCCTGGAGCCTAAAGAAAATAAAAACACTACCAACAGTGGCATCTTAGGAAGGCTTGGGCAGCCTTCTTTTCCATTTTCTATTTCAACAGCAAGGAGATCACTATGATTATTTTAAAAAGCGCACGAGAAATTAAGCTGATGCAAGAAGCAGGGAAAATCCTGGCCTCTTGTCATAAAGAAATAAAAAAAATCATCCGACCCGGCATTAGCACCCAAAAAATTGATTCTTTTGTAGAAAACTATCTATCTAAATGGGGCGCTACCCCGGAACAAAAAGGCTATCAAGGCTATCCCTATGCCACCTGCGCCTCCACTAATGATGAAATCTGCCATGGCTTCCCCCATTCCACTCCCCTCAAAGATGGTGATATTGTCACTATAGACATGGTTGTCAATTTAAACGGATTTCTCGCCGATTCGGCTTGGACGTATGCGGTAGGAACCATTTCCGACGACTCAAAACACCTGCTGAAGGTTACGGAAGAAGCCCTGTATCGTGGTATTGCCCAGGCACAGATTGGAAACCGTTTAGGTGATATTGGTCACTCCATACAAAGCCATGTAGAAGCGGAAGGATTTTCCGTTGTTAGAGACTTTACCGGGCATGGGATAGGCAAAAAGATGCATGAGGAACCGGCTGTTCTTCATTATGGCAAACCTAACAAAGGAATTGCTTTGAAAGAAGGTATGGTCATTACCATCGAACCTATGGTAAATGTCGGTTCATGGCATTGCAAGATAGATAAAAACGGCTGGACGGCCCGGACAATAGACGGGAAACGCTCTGCTCAATATGAACATACCCTTGCAATCACTTCCAATGGCCCACTCATTTTAACCGACCAGGAAAACTTATAACAGCCTTTACAAATAGCCAAGCCACCGTACTGTACGGTCAATAATTTCTTTCCACCCCGTTCCCACCGTTTTATAACTAAGCAGACTTTATAATAGTAAAAACAACCTACGCTGGGTAGGTTGTTTTTTTACCTCAATTATCTTTTTTCGATAAATCACAGTATCGCCTAGCTCATCAAATAAGGGCAATTAGAAACCGGCGCTTGCAGGCTAAAATCTTTATCCCTTAAGCGGCATAACCAAAAACGCCAATATATATATCAGCACTCCCACGCCCCGATAAAAAGAAGCTATAATCCAGACCAGCCTGAGAATAGTCACATCAATACCAGTATAATTACTTAGTCCTGCACAAACGCCCAAAAGCATTTCATGTTCCACATCCAGAGTCAACGGCTCTCCGCCAAAAAAATACCTCTCCGTAGTTCCCTGAAAATACTCCCAAACAGCCAGACTGCTTATACCATAAGCAGCTAAACGAAGCAGCCACCACACCAAAAACCACTCCTTCGGTTTAGCGGTTTTACCCTGGAGTATTTCCGATTTTAAACAACTTTAATCACTACTGAGACGTTCGCGGCACAAGTTTTAAACGACGCTGTCTAATCCGTTCTATCCGGTCCTCTCCCGCATCGCCCTCAGCATGAGTGTGGCTCCGGGGACGCCGGGCCACACTTATAAGTAACCCAACAGCAACCATATTTACCATAAGCGATGTTCCACCATAACTAATAAAAGGCAAAGGTATACCGGTTACAGGTAAAATACCTGATACCATGGCGATATTTCCCACAGCCTGACCTACTACCAAAAAGGTAGACCCTGCGGCTAACATCATACCCAAACCATCTTTGGCATTCAATGCAATTTTAATGCCGTACCAGGCTAGCAAGCCAAACAAAACAATAACAACCATGGCCCCGACAAATCCCATTTCCTGACATAGTACTGCAAAAGCAAAGTCCGTATGCGCTTCCGGCAAATAGTGAAATTTGCTGGCTCCCATACCCAGGCCCGTACCTAGCACACCACCTGAACCAATTGCTAAAAGTGCTTGAACCGATTGATAACCGCTGGTCTGCTGGTACGCCCAGGGATCAAGCCAGGCAAAAATACGTTCTGCCCGATATGCTGCAGCATAAACTAAATATACAACAGCAAAACCTGAGCACCCCATCAGACCATAAATTTGAGAAGTGGGAATGCCACTGGACAAATACATGACCAGGCAAATAGCAGCAATCACTACAGCTGTTCCCATATCCGGCTGTCTTAGCACCAAGATCGCCATAAAGCCTGAAAAAACTACCGGCCAAGAAAACAAGGTAACAGGCCGGGAACGATCAAGACGAGGTCCCAAATATTCGGCTGTCATAAGCACTGCAACAAGTTTTGCTATTTCCGAAGGCTGAAACTTAATCCCCAAATTCAGCCAGCGGCGCGCACCATTCGCTTCCACTCCGACAAAATGCACCGCCACCAAGAGCACAATCGTAATTGTCGCTAATAAAAGCGATAAACGAGGCAAATTCCGATATTTCATTTTGGCAACAAAAATTACTCCTATAAAACCAAGCCCTAGCGAAACGAGATGTCGTTTAAGAAAATAATAGCTGTCGCCCAAAAGTTGTCCGGCTGTTACAAAACTTGCGCTAAAAACATTAATTGTACCGATTGCAAGTAAAACAATGAGAATATACAAAACCGCTTCCGCCGGGCTTGTCCACGGAACAGGTATCTTACGCACAACAATGCCTCCTGTATCATCCATATAGTACCGCTACTTATTATATCAAAAATAATTGAACTACCCAATAACCAAACGGCGTAAAAACCATATTATATACTACCATTACCGAAGAGGTGATACATATGGATACCCTTCCCTCACACCGATTGCTGGTAGTTGACGCCCTTGCCAACGCCCTTTTGTTAGTTAAGAGCCCCGCAGGCAACATCCTCGCCGAACAGCCACTGCCCTCAGGATTTTCGTTGGTTGATATAACTCTTCATCCGGATGGCAATGAAGCCTATCTTGCCCTGGCCGGCAACGGAGGAAAAGGTCTAATCGCAACGGTCAGCCTCCCCTCCCTCACCATAACAAGCCAGTTGCCCACCCCCCATCCGGTACAAATGGCCTACGTCCCCAACAACAAAAAATTTATCCTGACCGATCCTGACGGAACCTTATACTGTACCCAAACTTCCTCCCCTCCTCAGATTTGGGGGAAACCTGATCAAGCCACCTATTGTACCGGCCTGACGGCCGTAGAAAACCGAACATACGGAGTCTGGGAAACACCAGGCGGCGGAGTTTTGGCCGTGTTTGACGAAAACGGTCAAGAGAACTACAAACGGTTCTTCGGAGCGGTTCCAACCAATCTCATTTCTGACCCGTACGGCCACTTGCTTATTCCATTTACCGCTGGCCCTCTAAGCGGGGAAGGTATCCTTGTACTCTCTCACCATGCACTCGATGACTTTTCAACGTCAATCATCACCCAGTGCCACGATTACAGCGCCACCGCCCCCCTCTATCCCAAGCACGCGGTCGTCGCCAACGGAACCACCGCCTATCTTGCGAATGAAGAAGCCGGGCACCTCAGTATTATTGACCTGCCATCCCGCCGGCCCGTCGGAACCATCCCTTTAGGGCAGTCCGTTTCCCGCATAGGACTGCTTCCAGGCGATAAATTCGCTATAGCTTCCAGTAACATGTTTGCTAATCTCTGCCTAATCGATTTAGTCAACCGTCGGTTAATCGCATTTACAGATGAAAGGGAAACCCTTAGTCCTTTCGCCGTGCTAGCCGTATAGTATAAGCCCCCCCTTCCGTAAAAAAAGGGGGGGCTTATACTATTCTTTTCCTAAAGGCCGTGGCAGCTTCCCACTCCATTTTCCCTTACTGCCGCTTTCCGACGGTTTTGCTCCGCCATGAGCCTTGCTTTTCAGTTGGTCTTTCGGGGGATTTTGCGGTAACTTCAGCTTATTTTCCGGCACATGTTTAGAGGGAACATAGGGCGGCAAATCCATTGAAGGGGAGCCTTGAGCTTCCGGTTGCAAAGAGACTTCTGTCACCGGAACATCAATAATCGGTTTGGTTGGAACTGCCATCTCAATTATGTTTTCTTCCGCCTGAGGTTCTACCGAGAAACTTTCCTCTCGTTCCACTTCCATCGGAGTTTCAACCTGAACCATTGGGGTAGGTTTCGGCTTTTTACACTTAGGAGGCGACTGCGGTTCAAAAGCTTCAGACATCACCTCCGGCTTTATTACAGCGTTATCCTGTTCGTCCATATTCACATACTCATACTCTTGAGCATCATCATACGTAACAAACGGCCCCTTTTCTAAAATAGCCAACGTTAATAATAAATGATCCGCTTCCCGTCGCATATGATCAGCCAACACTTCCGGAATTAAACCTAACAATTTACACTCGGCAATTAACATCTGCGCCGCGCGCTTAAAGTCTCTCAGGCGAATCGTTGACACACGGACATCCTGCAAAAAGCGCCTAAACGAAGGAACCTCCTCGCTTTCGCCACGCAACATACTGGCGAAATCCCGTCCTTCTAAGTAAAGCTCATCGAACTCTTCAGAATAAGTCCCGGCCATTTCTACTAAACTGCGTTCCGCTGGATCTAGCTTATGGACCACAAATTTAGTATGATCGGCCATAAGCCTAAGCCAGAATAGAACCTCCCTCGCGCTCGCAATCTGATACAGCGGAGGCTGCCCGGAAGCCAGCTTATCCAAAAGGCGTATAAAATATTCCGCTTCGCGGGACAAGTGATCTAAAAACAAAGCAAAATTACTGCCATTCAAACGGCAGGTTAGAGTTAAATGCAACAACCGTCGAATATAACTATGAAAATCACTGGTTACCCGTAATGAGTCGTTCACCAACTCCGAAAACCGATTTTCGCTCTGAACCTTTTCCGCCTTTGCCCGAAACGCTGAATATTGTTGGGCAAACCCCTCAGCTTCATTAATTAAGCCCATATTTTCACAAGGTAACCCCATCTGGATAAATAGGGCATGCTCTTCCATAATCCGCAGCCAAAACTTCCACTCCTCCAAGTTCAGCGGCGGTATCGGTTGACGCTTAGCATTCACAACCGTCGGCCGTGACATAGCAACACACTCCATTTTGACATATTTATTGGTGCTTTATTCTATGCCACGCTTAGCGATATTGTTCAACTTTGCCAATTATTTATTAAAAGTTGCTTCCGTCCGATATATTTTCATTCCCATTGAGCTAAACTTTGACTCATACTCGGTCATAATATTCTCTTTGTACTCACTGTTATGCAGATCCAGAGAAATATGCCTAAGTAACAACCCCGCACCACAAAATTCATTTAAGGAGAATTCAAACAGCCTTTCATTATCGGTTTTAAAATACAATTCTCCTTCCCTAACAAGGATAATTCGATACTTATCCAGAAAACAATTATGAGTCAACCGGCGTTTTGCATGACGTTGTTTAGGCCAGGGGTCACAAAAATTAATATATAGTCGGCTCACTTCCCCGGGTGCGAAGATGTCCATAATCCGGTTAGCATCAAAATGGGCTAATTTCAAATTTGTTAGTTTCCTTGTATATGCTTTCTGGGCGGCATAATAAAGTACATCCAATTGGGCCTCTAAACCAATAAAATTGCACTCAGGATGTTTTTCTGCCAAAGCTGTGATAAAACGCCCTTTTCCAGTACCTAGTTCAACATGAAGCGGTGCCGTTCTTCCAAACGCTTCATCCCAGACAATTCCCGGCCCCGGAATAACCAATACCTCATTATACTCATCAATCGCTTCTTTTATCCATGGTTTCTTTCTCAGTCGCACTTGTATCCTCCTACTACACAAACTAATAAAAACAAAGGTTATCTTTGTAATTAATTGGAAATTATTCGCTAATACCCCAATCTTTAACAGGAATTTAAACAGATTTAGAGAATTGTATCTATTGTGAGAAAAAAGTTAATGATTTTCCTGAATCCATGAAAGAGGTGGGAACATTGCCACGGAAGTTTTGTATAAACAATTTACCCGAGATATGCAATACCATTCCCGCCGCCGTTATCGCATTCGATACAAACTGCCGGGTTCTAGTATTTAATAAATACGCAGAGTCCTTTTTTGGTGTTCACCCTAGTATAATCGTCGGCTATAACCTCCATTCCGTTGGCATTACCTTCGGTTCGGAAGATCAAAATATCGCATCCCTTCTAACTACTGGCGAAAGCATCATTGATAAAGAACTTACCATTACGTATAACAATACCCCCTATCCGGTTCGACTAAGCGTTAATCCTCTGTACAACTGTGACGGAACAATTACAGGGGCTTTAGCTATCCTTCACGATAATTCTCTTGTTTCGCTCCCGGAACCTAGAATGCAGCACTTAGAAACCTTAGCCAGCATCGGCGAAATGACGGCTGGAACCATCCATGAAATTCGAAATCCACTAACCTCGATCAGTGGGTTCGTCCAGTTATTAAGCGTCCGCGCCATGCGCCAACATGACGAAACCTCGATTGAATATTGCCGTTTAATTAGCGATGAAGTCACTCATATTAACAATATCTTATCTGATTTTCTAACATTAGCCAAACCCCAACCTAATAAATTCCTCAAGCTTAACATTATTCGGCCGATTAGTGACGTACTAACCTTACTGTACGGGGAAGCCCTGATGTATGGTATAGACATTAAACAAAATATTGACAATGAAACTCTTTACGTAATGGGTAATAGCGAAAAAATCAGAGAAGTACTCATAAATCTCTGCCGTAACGCCTTCCAAGCCATGACACGAGGCGGTACGCTAACACTTACTGTTAAATCCGACGAAAATGCAATTACTACTATGATAACCGATACCGGGCATGGCATGTCATTAGAATTGATAGACAATATTTTTAAGCCTTTTTTTACTACCAAAGAAACCGGCACCGGCTTGGGACTTTCGGTCTGCCAGCGCATTATCCGGGAACATAACGGACAAATCAATGTTGCCAGCAAACCAGGCGAAGGAACTACCTTCACTTTGCTCTTTCCCCGACTAAAAGAATAATAAATAACCCTCTTTTCGATATTTGTTATTAGTTGCTATAAATTATTATTTATGGTATTATTTATACATATCAAAAAGGAGGAATTATTTATGCTAATTCAAGGTATTCAGGTAACTGCAGACGCAAACCTAGCCGAAGAAGAAATTAACACCGTCGTTGAGCAAGAAATTGCATTATGGAAAACCCAAGGCAAAGTTCTAGGGAAAGTAGAACTCTCTCTTGAGGGAGATGAAATTATAATTAATGCCTGTGAAAAATCCCCCATTAGGCGTGTTCGAAGAATTACAGGGTATTTAAGCGGCTTATCCAATTTCAATCAGGCCAAACGTGCCGAATGCTGCTCACGTAGTACTCACGCATAAAAAACTAACCTCGTCAATTGACTGGGGCTGCCTTAAAAGGCAGCCCCCTTTTCATTCTTCCGCCGAGAAAAGCTACTCTCCTGCGCTCACACGCAGGAGAGTAATAAGAGGTTCCCATATCAGGATATTCCACAGCTTTGGCTCAATTCTTACAATGACTAAACACCTTAGCTTTCGTCCATTCCACCGCATACACCCTTATGTAGTTAGCGGCAGCGACCAAACCACCCTTATTAACGGTTATTCTTAACATTATCAACTATTCTTACAATGCGTTGCCCATAATTGGTACCTGGAACAGCCCACTTGCCGCTTAAACTCTCCCACGTCTGGCACAATCCGAATCGGCTGATCATCTGCTTCACTATTGTATAACGCGGATCAGTGATGGGTGTAGCCGGCGGGTTTTCAGTAGCATAAGCCAAAATATGCTGAATATGAGCTCTGACCCCTGTACGAGCCGTATCAAACCAGGCCCCCCGTTCTCCATTCCCCAAAGTGCCTAGACCGGCAAAATTATTTTGTTCCGGTAAGACATCTCCGCCATAACGGAAAAATCCGGTCTCTAAAATAGCTTGAGCCAAGGCCGCATCCGGTCGCACTCCTTCTGCAGTGGCTTCCTCGTAGTAATCCTCTACCAGTTGTTCCAGCGGCACATTGACCTTAGGAGTAGGATTGTGACGAAGAATATACCGAACCATTTGCTCTTTGGTAACCTCTGGCTGACCAAAAATAGGAGTATGCCTGTCTACAAAATCAGGAATATCCCGCCCCTCCGGTTCACTGACCGATGACTGGCGTAAAATATCGAGGACACGCTGATAAAAAGCATCCTCCTGACCTTGGCGGGTTGCTACATTTTGAGGTTCCGCGGCCTTAACACTCCCCGACGACAAAAAGCCTAGTCCCAAAGCCACTACACAAAAACCTGCTATACACTTTTTGGCACAAGCCATACCTTCACCCCGGAATTAATATTTTATATTTACGCAAGTTACCTTTCGAATCCGTTATCTATTTCCCCCTATTACGCCACGAGTCCATCATTGAATTACTACCGCTGTATTCTCCAACTCCGCCTGAATTTCCTGCCGGACGACGGCTAGTAAAAGAAGTCTGGCATACTGCCAGACTTCTTTTATGCTTTTTGCATTTTAGCCCAGGTATCACGCAAACCAACAATCCGGTTAAAAACTAAACTCCCGGAAGTAGAGTCGCGATCCACGGTAAAATAACCCTGACGTAAAAATTGGAAATGATCGCCGACACCCGCCTTAGCCAGGTTTGGTTCCACCCTGCAATCGTGAAGCGTAATTAAGGAATCCGGATTTAAGTTAGCCGTATAATCGTCACCTTCCTCCGGGTTCTCATTTACAAATAATTGGTCATAGATACGAACCTGAGCCTTGACGGCCTGAGCCGCAGACACCCAATGCAGCGTCCCCTTGACTTTACGGCCGCTCAGCGCACCGCCGCTTTTCGTCTCCGGGTCGTACGTGCATCGGACTTCTACAATCTTGCCCGTTTCGTCTTTAATAACCTGCTCACATTTTATAATATAAGCATGTTTCAACCGAACTTCCTGACCGGGCGACAATCGGAAGAACTTTTTCGGAGGGTCTTCCATAAAATCGTCCTGTTCTATATACACCTCACGGGAAAACGGTATCTTGCGATGCCCCATTGCCTCATTTTCGGGATTGTTATCCGCGGTCAGTTCTTCCACTACACCTTCGGGGTAGTTTTCGATAACTACTTTGAGCGGTCTAAGAACAGCCATCGCCCTGAGTGCTTTAGCGTTTAAATCTTCCCGGATGCAATGCTCCAGCAAAGCATAGTCAACTACACTGTTGCTCTTCGCCACCCCTATGCGGTCACAGAAGTCTCTGATGGATTCAGAAGTAAAGCCGCGGCGACGCAATCCTGATATCGTTGGCATACGAGGATCATCCCAACCACTGACAAAACCACCCTCCACCAGTGCTCTTAGTTTACGTTTGCTCATCATGGTATAACTGAGGTTTAATCGGGCAAACTCAATCTGTTGAGGACGAGAGGGATGATTGACTGCTTCCAGCAACCAGTCATAGAAGGGACGGTGAGCTTCAAACTCCAGTGTACATACGGAATGAGTTATGCCCTCAATCGCATCAGAAAGCGGATGGGCAAAATCATACATAGGATAGATACACCATGCATCTCCCGTCCGATGATGCGATGCCCGCAAAATCCGATATATTACAGGGTCCCGCATATTCAAATTAGGTGATGCCATATCTATCTTAGCTCTAAGCACCCGCGTTCCATCCTGGAACTCGCCGTTCTTCATCCGCTCAAATAAATCAAGATTTTCTTCCACGGAGCGGTTACGGTAAGGGCTCTCTTTTCCCGGTTCAGTAAGAGTACCACGGTATTCCCTCATCTGCTGCGGTGTTAAATCACAGACAAATGCTTTTCCCGATTTAATAAGTTGTACAGCATACTGATACAACTGCTCGAAATAATCGGAAGCGTAAAACTTACGTTCTTCCCAATCAAAACCAAGCCACCGGACATCTTCCTGAATCGAATCGACATATTCCACTTCTTCTTTGCTGGGATTGGTATCGTCAAACCGTAAATTACACAATCCTCCATATTTTTTTGCCGTGCCAAAGTTCAAGCATATCGACTTAGCATGTCCAATGTGGAGATATCCATTAGGTTCAGGCGGAAACCGGGTATGAACGCTTCCCCCATGTTTACCTGTCCGATTATCTTCCTCAATAATGTTATGAATAAAATTAGTAGTAGTAAAGGTTTCATTGTCCGCCATCGTCCGACTCCCTTTGCTTTTGTTTCCAATATTGTAACATATCAAGTTTGATATTCCAAATAGTTTACCAACATTTGTTGATTATCGGAGGATTTCAACACATAAACAGCAACGGAAAAAGGACTAGAACGAAGCTGCCGCCAAGGCCGCGACATCAGCCCACCCCTTATTTTCTGCTCTCTTTATTATCCTTCGCCGTATCTCACCCTTGGACAGAGGTTCCGCCAAATCAAGCAGCTGTTTAATATAATCATCGCCCTTACCGGTCAATGCAATATTGTCCACCGTTACCAAAAACGGCTTTTGCTCATCCTCCCCAAACCGGACCTGTACTCCGCTAATATAGTCTTCACTATACAGCCAGCCGACTGCCCGCGCCGTAGCCTCTTCCGCCAGCTTTAGCGCCTTATCAAATACCTTCGCCTGCTTTTGTCCTGAATTTATCTGACTATACAGCGCAAGCAGCACTTTCTCCTCATTCTCCTCCATGACTCTCCCCCCTCAAACTTTTTCAATTATATATATGCGCTACCTTCACGGACAATACAAACCTTAGCCCCTACCTTACAATTAATATAAGGAGAAGTTCCACCCTGCCACTGGCTTGGATTATTTCGTATACACACATTCTTCGGCTCCTTAACTCAGAGGTCTAGGTATACGCTTACGGAAATCTCCCACAACTCCATCCTGTTCCTTCCTTTCCTTAATTCCGGTCAAACGGTATACTGCCGCCGCAACCTCCTCCGGCTTTACCTTTTTCATACATTGATTATCTCCTTGAGGACAACGAAGCTTATGACAATAGGAACACGGCAGGCCTGCTTCCAAAATAGCATATTCCCCTTGCCTCGGCCCATAAACCGCCGGATGTGTCGGCCCAAACATCGCCACTACCGGGGTACCAAGCGTCACCGCCATATACAGCGGTCCCGTATCACCTGTAACCACAACGTTCGCTCGTTCCAAAACCGCCGCTAACTCTAGAAGACTTGTCCGCCCAATGAGGTTAAGAATAGGCACATTCACTTGACTGACAATGCTATCTCCTATTTCCTTTTCGGCATTTCCTCCCGCTAACACCACCGTAAAGTCCGCTGCCAGAAGAACCGCCACCGCCGCAAAATATACTGTCGGCCAATTCTTGGCCGGCCATGTCGTACCAGGTATTAAAACAGCAAGCCGCCCCGCAGCGGAAATCAGGTTATTCGCATTTTTTCTAGCTGCTTCTGGTATAACCAGCACCATAGACTTGTCGAACCGCTCTATCCCCAACTTCCTTAGCACTCCTAAATACCTATCAATCTTATGTCCCCCAAGTGGAGCTGCCGTTTCCGTCATAAACCAGGAATTCAACTCTTTCGTCCCCTTCATACCAATGCGCCGTTCGCTTTTTACCTGCCGGGCAATCACCCCTGTCAAAAAAAGCCCATGAATATCCAAGACAGCATAGAAGGATTTTTCGCTAAACAAATCCTTTAGCTCCCGCCATAAAGCTATTGCCCCGCTAAAATCCCGTGCGCGCAAACAGGCCTCAAAACGTTCCCGTGACCATACCAGACACGCATCAATATCCGGATTGTACCGTATCACATCGGCCGAAGCAGCACTTACCAGCCAGGTTATCCGGCATCCCGGCCAGTTTAACTTTAGTGACCGGGCTACTGGTGTACAGTGGAGAACATCTCCGATTGAACTTAATCTAATAATTAAAATTTCTTTTTCCAACGGTACCCGCCTTCCCAGTGCCATTTGTTCTGCCCTTAGTGTAACGCCAGAAAACTGCCCTTATTCGCCTTTAAAATATACTTTCGTCCTCTCTTGGTGTACTGTCTTCCTGTATATTACATTAGTAGAAATTTATTTCAAAATAGGATAATATTTGTGGATTAGTAGAAGGGATTATTTAAAGTGCCGCGAATTATGCTAACAATTATAACCGATATCTTGTTCCTTTAGAGTACCGCTCCTGGTATCAGGTTATGAAAAGCATATTTAAAAGGAGGATTTTTTAACCAGTGCGTAAATTAGGATTTTTACTATTAGCGCTCGTTCTTCTCACTTTTGCCGTCTCAGGTTGCGGTTCCTCTAACGAATTAAAAATTGGGGTTTCCGCTCCATTGACCGGCGACATTTCTGCCTTGGGTCAATCGACCAAAAATGCCGCGCTCTTAGCCCAAGAAGAAATCAACGCCGCCGGCGGAATCAAGATAGGGGATAAAAGCTACCCTGTCAAATTTATTATTGAAGATGACGAAAACAAGCCTGAATCAACCGCTACCGTTTTCCAAAAACTCATTAATCAGGACAAAGTGCTGGCCATCATCGGTTCACAATCCAGCAAATGCTCTAACGCCGGTGCCCCCATCGCGGAAAGCGCAAAAATCCCCCAAATTTCACCCTGGTCTACCAATCCTAATGTAACCAAAGACAGAAGCTACGTATTCCGGGCCTGTTTCATCGACCCCTTCCAAGGAAAAGTCGTTGCTTCCTTTGCCAAGGATAAGTTAAAAGCAAAAACAGCAGCCGTACTATACGACGTAGCCAGCGACTATAACAAGGGCATCGCGGAAGTCTTCCGGGACGAATTTATCAAAGCAGGCGGTCAAATTGTAGCCTTTGAAACCTACATGACAAAAGACACTGATTTCTCAGCCCAGCTGACAAAAATTAAAGGAACTAACCCGGATATGCTCTTCCTCCCGAACTATTTCAACGAAGTACCCTTACAGGTACAACAGGCGCAAAAACTTGGCCTGACTGCCAAGATTGTCGGCAGTGACGGCTGGGATAATCCCGAACTCCTTAAAATGGGCGGGCCGGCTATGGAGGGCACCTACTTTACCAACCACTACTCCCCAGACAGCGACCGTCCGGCTTCCAAAGATTTCATTGCCAAATATCAAAAGAAATACAACATGATGCCTGACGCCGCGGCCGCGCTTACCTACGACGCCGCTTATCTACTCTTTCAAGCCATTGAAAAAGCCGGCAAGGTCGATCCTGCCGCAATCCGGGATGCCATTGCCACTACCAAAGACTTTTCCGGCGTTACCGGAGACATTACTTACAATGGTTCAGGCGACCCTGTCAAAGGCAGTGTAATCATCAAAATTGAAAATGGAAAATTCGTCTTTGACAGTGCGGTTAACCCCTAGCCCTTCGGTTTCTTTAAGGCAACAGGCAAATGGTTTTTGGCAACCAGCGTCAACTATCATTGCCTGTTGCCTAATCTATTACTATGGAGGTAACTTGCGGTGGAAATTATTATACAACAATTGTTAAACGCCGCCCAGCTCGGTGCTGTATACTCGCTAATCGCCCTTGGTTACACCATGGTCTACGGCGTACTCCGCCTCATCAACTTTGCCCATGGTGATATTTTCATGGTAGGTGCATTTATCGGCTTTATGCTGGCAACCACCCTCAATATGCCACTAGTACTCATGATGCCATTGACTATGCTCTTAACTGCTTTGGTGGGTGTTGCCATAGAACGGGTTGCCTATCGCAAACTCAGAGATGCCCAGCGTGTGTCTCTCGTCATCACTGCCTTAGGTGTAGGCATTTTTCTGGAGAACTTCGTGCGCATTGTTGTCGGCCCGCAAACCCGCCAACTTCCTGCCCAGTTACCCGACAGCGTTCTCAAGTTCGGCAGCGGACTTATCATTACCGAAGATAAAATCTGGATTATCCTTATTTCTTTGGCGCTAATGATCATCTTATGGCTATTCGTCCAAAAGACTCTTATGGGTACCGCGATGCGAGCGGTAGCCGATAATTCAGAAGTTATTCCCCTTATGGGAATTAACCTTAACCGTGTCATCGCCGTAACCTTTGCCATCGGTTCGGCCCTAGCGGCTGCAGGCGGTGTCTTCTACGGACAAGCCTATTCCATCGATCCATACATGGGTATTGACCTAGGTTGGAAAGCCTTTATCGCTGCAGTAATCGGCGGCATCGGCTCTATTGAAGGCGCTGTCTTAGGCTCCTTTATGCTGGCCGGAGTTGAAGTCTTTACTGTTGCCTATCTCTCCTCCAACCTGAAAAACGGGATTGCCTTCGGACTCTTGATTCTTTTATTGCTTATCTGGCCCAGCGGCATTATGGGCAAACCACTTTTAAAGAAGGTGTAACTGCTGATGTCTTCTTCCAAAAATAAACATTCACAAGCCTTACTTGCAAAATTAGCCGCAGCCAGCTCTTCCTGGGGTATTCGCTCCGTGGCCTTTCTGGTCTGTATCGCCCTACTTCAGATTGCCGGTGATTTTGATCTCATTAATCAGTACTACCTGCATATCCTTACTATTATTGGTATGAATATCATTCTTGTTGCCAGCCTTAATCTTGTCAACGGCTACTTAGGGGAATTCGCACTGGGCCACGCCGGTTTTATGGCTGTCGGAGCCTATGCGGCAGCTGTTATTGCCACAAAAGTCGGCCCCCCCGGAGCAATGACCTTTGTTCTTGCCCTTATCGGTGCCACCTTGGCGGCAGCCCTAATTGGGTATCTAATCGGACTTATCACCTTTAAAACCGTCGGAGATTACCTGGCCATTGTTACCCTTGGCTTTAATATGATTATTGTCAATGCGATTCAAAATATGGATTACCTGGGCGGTCCCCGCGGTTTTGGCGGTATACCCAAAACCACTTCTCTGATTATTGTCGCCCTGTGTCTTGTAATTACCTACACCATACTGCGCAATCTAGTTTTTTCCGGTCATGGACGTCGTTGGATTTCCATACGGGAAAATGTTATTGCCGCCGAATTAATGGGCATCAACATTTATAAAGCGAAAAATATGGCCTTTACTATCGCCGCCGCCTTTGCCGGCTTGGCAGGCGGTTTGTGGGCGCAATACCAGCAGTTTATTACCCCCAAAAGCTTTGATTATATCAAAACCACCGATCTTCTGGTTATGCTCTATCTAGGCGGAACCGGAAGCCTCTCCGGCTCCATTTTAGGCGTAGTATTCTATATGATCCTCATGGAAATATTGCGCAACGTTCTCGCTATGATCGATCCTCGCCTGGCCGAACTCAGAATGCTTATCAGTCCGCTGATTCTGGTTATTGTCATGCTAACCAGACAATCCGGTCTCTTGGGCAACCGCGAGTGGCGGTGGCTCAAACCCCGTAAGGAGGACAGCACTGATGAATACAGTTCTTAAAGTAGATAATATTACCAAAAGCTTCGGCGGCCTTATGGCGGTTAAAAATTTTTCTTTAGAACTACCCGAACGCGAAATACATGGCATTATCGGCCCAAATGGAGCAGGAAAGACCACGGTATTCAATCTTATCACCGGAGTATATCACCCTGACAATGGGCACATCCTCCTCGGGGAAAAAGAAGTAAGCAGCCTGCCCGCCGATGTCATTTCCCGCTCGGGCATCGCCCGTACTTTTCAAAACATACGCCTCTTCAGCCAAATGACGGTACTCGATAATATTAAAGTAGCGCTGGGACACCGGACTAACTACCGCCTGTGGGATGTTATGCTGGGATTGAACCGCTTTCGTCGCCAGGAAAAAGTTATCTTCATTTAGCTATATTAATAATTGAACACCAAATGCCGGTCATCATGGATTTGTGCACCCACGTAGAAGTTATGGATTTTGGCCAGACTATCGCAACTGGCGAGCCGGAAAAAGTAACCGCCGACCCCTTGGTGATCAGAGCTTATCTGGGCGAAGAGGAGGTCGAGGCATGAAGCTCTTGGAAATTCAGCAGCTTTCTGTTAGCTATGGTGCCATCAAGGCACTGCATGGCATTGACCTTGAACTCCATCAGGGCGAAATCGTATCCCTGCTAGGCGCAAACGGTGCGGGAAAATCCACCACCCTGCGGGCCATCTCCCGCATGCTGCCCATGACCAGCGGGCAAATTCTCTATAAGGGTGAGAACCTAGCTAAAATTCAAGCTCACAATGTTGTCTCACGCGGCATTGCCCACGTTCCTGAGGGGCGAGGTATCTTCCCCAGCCTCACCGTACTGGAAAACTTGAAACTCGCCACCTGGACCGTCAAAACCAAACAGCTTGCCCCTCGCTTCAACTACGTATTCACCCTGTTCCCCCGTCTGGAGGAACGCAAAGATCAATTAGCGGGGACCTTAAGCGGCGGCGAGCAGCAAATGCTTGCCGTAGGACGAGCCATCATGACCGACTGCGAACTCATCCTTCTGGATGAACCTTCCATGGGTCTGTCTCCCCGTTTATGCAAAGAGGTCTTCCAGGCCCTACAGCAGATAAACAAACAAGGGAAAACCCTGCTACTGGTCGAACAAAATGCCAACATGGCTCTCAAAATAGCCCACCGCGGTTATGTCCTGGAAAATGGTCGCATCGTTCTAACCGGACCAGCTAATGAATTGGCTCACGACAGCCGGGTTAGAGAAGCTTATCTCGGCACACACAAACATTCCCTTGGAAATAGCTAAACAAGGTTATTACGGCCTTAGAAAGGGCGGGGAAGCCATTGCCCTTTTCCTAAAAAGGCAGCTTCGTTCACTGGAAGAAAGCCTGTTACAAATGGCGGCCCGTTCCTCCTCCTCGAAATTAGAACTTTCACCCGGAAACTCCCACACTACTTGAACCTAGCGATATATAAGAAGGCAAAAATAAAGACTGCCCGTCTAGAATAAGATCGGGCAGTCTTTTTCACTTAATACTAAATAATCTCTTTACGTTTGCTGTAGTTGCCTCAGCCAGTTCTTCAAGAGTTATGCCCCGCAAGCGGGCTACCTCTTCGGCTACCAACCGTACGTAGGCCGGTTCGTTACGCTTACCGCGATTGGGGTGCGGCGTCAGGTAAGGAGAATCCGTCTCCACTAACAATCGGTCCAAAGGCACTTCCTGAGCAACCGCTTTCAGCTTATTAGCATTCGTAAACGTCACCGGACCAGCCAGCGAAATATAGAATCCCATGGCAAGAACTTGACGCGCCATTTCCGTGCTGCCAGAAAAGCAGTGAAATACACCGGTCATTCCTTGACAATGTTCCTTGACAATCGCCATTAAGTCTCCCTGGGATTCTCGGTCATGCAGTATTACCGGCTTCTGTAATTTACAGGCTAATGCAAGCTGGCGAATAAATACCGCCTGCTGAATATCGCGCGGCGAATAGTCATAGTGATAATCCAGTCCGATTTCGCCTATGGCAACTACTTTGGGATGCTTAGACCATGTAGCAAGCTTGTCATAATCCTCATCCCGAATATCCTTAGCGTCATGGGGATGTACACCCACCGCCGCATAAACCGACTCATATTTTTCGGCTATCGCAATCGAACGGGCCGACGAAAACATATCCGCCCCCACATTGATAAACGCAGTTACCCCGGCTTCCTTGGCCCTGGAAACCACTTCATCCTGATCGTCTTTAAAGCGCCGGTCGTCGACATGGGCATGTGAATCAAAAAGCATTACCGGACCTCCTTACTTAACCTTGCTGCCACTGGGCATACCTTCCGCAGTCACTACCTTTAAGAGGTCACCGGACGAGGCCGCCAGCACCATTCCTCGCGACTCAATCCCCCGAATCTTAGCCGGCTTTAAATTAACAATCATGACAACCTCTTTGCCAACCAATTCATCCGGGCTATAATGTTTAGCAATACCTGAAACAATAGTCCGCTGTTCCGTTCCCAAATCCACCGTCAACTTTAATAATTTATCTGCTTTTTCTACTTTTTCTGCAGCCAAAACCCGCACAACGCGAAAATCAAGTTTCGCAAAATCATCAATGCTGACTTCCGAAATTTCCGGCACTTCCACTTTTTCTACTTTAGGTTCCGTTTTCACTTCCGTCACCGGTTCTTCCTCCTTTTCTTCAATACGCGGGAAAATCGGCTCCGGTTTTGTGACCTTGGTCCCGTCCGGCAGTTCTCCCCAATGCTGTGCATCCTTCAGCCCCGCCGCAGTGATGTCCGCCGTCAATCCCAACTGCTGCCATATGCGCGGCGAAGTATTCGGCATAACGGGCGAAATAAGTATCGCTACAATACGCAGTACTTCTGCTAAATTATAGAGAACCGTATTCAGGCGCTCTTTTTTCTCAGCATCTTTCGCCAACGCCCACGGACCGGTTTCATCGATATATTTATTTGCCCGGCTGATTAGCGCCCATACCCCTTTCAACGCGGTGGTAATATCAAACTTATCCATATACTGCTCATAATCGACAGCTACCGTCCGGGTCAGTTCCACCAGCGTATTGTCGATATCCGCCATTTCGGTCGGAGTTCGCAGAACCCCGCCCTGGAACTTATTAATCATACTCAGCGTACGATGAAGCAAATTGCCAAGATCGTTGGCCAAGTCGGCATTGATTCGCTGAATTAACGCTTCCCGTGAAAAATTCCCGTCATTGCCCACGGTAATCTCTCTCATGCAGAAATAGCGAATCGCGTCAGCCCCAAATTCCTCGATCAAGACCACCGGATCCACAACGTTTCCCTTGGATTTTGACATCTTGCCGCCTTCCACCACCAGCCAGCCGTGGCCATATACCATTTTAGGCAATTCCAGCCCCAGCGCCATCAAAATTACCGGCCAGATAATACTGTGAAAACGGACAATTTCCTTACTCATCAAATGAACATCGGCCGGCCAATACTTAGCGAATTTTTCCCGGTTATCCAAATACCCGGCGGCAGTAATGTAGTTAACCAGCGCATCAAACCAAACATACACCACATGCTTGGTATCAAACGGCACTGGAATACCCCAGTCAAAAGTAGTACGGGAAACACAAAGATCTTCCAGCCCGCCCTTAATAAAGTTTATCATCTCATTACGACGGGAAACCGGCTGAATAAAATCAGGATTCTCTTCTATATAGGCCAGTAATTTATCCTGATACTTAGACATACGGAAGAAATAGCTTTCTTCCTGCACCATTTCCACCTTACGTCCGCAATCCGGACAATTTCCGTCTACCAATTGCCGTTCCAGCCAAAAAGCTTCGCAGGGAGTACAATAGAGACCTTCATACGTGGACTTATAAATATCGCCCTGATCATATATCTTTTGGAAAATGGTTTGTACCACATCATAATGCCGACGGTCGGTGGTACGAATGAAGTCATCATTCGAAATCGACAATTTCTGCCACAGATTCTTAAAAGAGGCGACAATTTTATCGACATACTCTTTGGGCGACACACCGCCTTCTAAGGCCTTACGCTGAATTTTCTGCCCGTGTTCGTCCGAACCGGTCAAAAAGAAAACGTCATAACCGGATAACCGTTTATAACGGGCCATGGTATCGGCTACCGTCGTGCTATAAGCATGTCCAATATGCAACTTATCGCTTGGATAATATATTGGAGTTGTAATATAAAAGGATTTTTTCCCCATAATAGCCTCCCTGTCATTTTTTAACCAATTATATTTAACTCTGCCACTGTTGTCAACGCCACCATAGGCGTACAGTTCAAAGTTTAACTAACCCAAACCTTTTTTATTTTCTTCCTATAAATATATAAAAACATACATTATATACTAAATATACTAATATTTTTTAAAAATCGCATTGACAAGCCTTGTAATATTTGGTAGCATTTAGGTAGACACATTTTGTCGAACATTGTTGAAAGGGTGTTGTTGTATTATGAAATCTACCGGCATCGTACGAAAAGTGGATGAATTAGGACGAGTCGTTATCCCTATTGAATTGCGCCGTACTCTTGATATTGAAGAAAAGGACGCTTTAGAGATTTATGTAGACAGCGACCGTATTATCCTACGTAAATATGAACCAGCCTGCGTATTTTGCGGAAACGCAGACGAAGTTACCAATTTTAAAGGAAAAAACGTTTGTAAAGAATGTCTTAACTCAATGGGACAAAAAGCTATTTAAAGAGGCAAAAGCCTCTTTTCTTTTTTTTGCTAAATATCTGCATGTATATACAATGATTCTCAAGTTTCCTGTAAAACCGCCTGATAAACCTCGCGCTTTGGTACACCCCGTTCAAGCGCCACCAAACGAATCGCGTCTTTTTTCATAACGCCCTGCTCCACCATAGCACGAACCGCTTCCGCCAAATCATCCGTAGCTACCGGCTCCGGCTCAATGACATGTATTGTGGCCGCCTCAACCAACAGAACAAATTCCCCCCGGGGTGTATCCTGGGCGAAATGCGAAGAAAGCGTCTCAATTGTCCCCCGGATAAATTCCTCGAATTTCTTAGTCAGCTCCCGTCCGGCCACAGCCCGCCGCTCGCCGCCAAAAACCAGCATCATTTCCTTTAGAATACTCATAATACGATGAGGCGACTCATAAAAAATTAAAGTATACGGAACAGAAACCAGCGCCGCAAGCAACTCACGGCGTTTTTTTGCTGTTTTAGGCAAAAAACCTACAAACAAGAACCGTTCCGAATCCAAACCCGAACACACCAATGCAGACAGTCCGGCTGAAGGCCCTGGCACAGGCGAGACAATAATTCCGGCGTTTACCGCCAGCTTCACCAGATCCGCCCCGGGATCGGAAATCCCAGGTAATCCGGCATCACTCACCACAGCTACATCTTGGCCCGCCTCCAGACGGGCAATCAGTTCTTCCCCCCGCACAGCCTTATTATGCTCATGATAACTGATTAGAGGGGTATGTATATTGTAATGGCTCAACAGTTTTCTAGTATGCCGTGTATCCTCTGCCGCAATCACCGCAACTTCCTGCAAGATCCGAACGGCCCGGAAGGTCATATCTTCCAGATTGCCAATGGGCGTAGCGCATAAATATAAAGTTCCTTTGTTCATCGCCCTTCCCCTTCCTGCGACTGGTTTTCATAGTAGGAAGTTATTTCTTGGCTATAGCTGCCATCAGGCCTAAATACAAAAAGCGGGGGAAGCACCTCTAGTCCAGGCCTAGCCCCTCGCACGCCTTCCACCAAGAGAAATTTTGGTTTTTTCTCGACCGTAGGAAACACCAAGCGTAACCGTTTCGGTTCCAAATCATACTGCATCATGGTCTTTAATACTTCGGGCATGCGCTCCGGTAAATGTACCATCGCCACGCGCCCCCGGTACTTAACCAAATAGCTGGCGGCAGCCACAAACTGTTCCAAGCTGCCACTCAATTCATGCCGAGCGTTTGCTACCCCTTGATTGGCACTTACAAAGCCGCCTCCCGGCAAACGATATGGCGGATTCATAACGATCAGTTCCATCGCTCCGGCAGCAAACAAGCTTTTTATTTCCTGAACATCGGCACATACCATATATAAACGGTCTTCTAATCCATTCAAAGCAATGGATCGTTTCGCCATTTCAACCATGTATTCGTTTAGCTCTATACCTGTTACGTGGCCCGCCCCTCGAGCGGCCAACAACAAGCCCAGCACGCCGGTTCCGGCTCCTAAATCGCAAGCCGTCACCTCAGGCCTTACCGTTGCAAAATGGGCCAGTAGAACCGCATCCAGCGAAAAGCAGAACTGCTGTTCATGCTGGATAATTTTTAAATTGCCAATCAACAAATCATCCAGGCGCTCACCTGGACGCAGCCATTCATTGCCCATTGCCTTCTTTTTCCACCACATCTTCCCAAGCTACATCAATAATTCGGTCATCCACTAGTTTTACAGAGGCTGTCTTCTTGGCCTGGAGCCGTTGCCCTTTTGCAACCCGCCCCATAGCAGTCGCTTTCATACTTTAAGCAACACATAAGACGCCCGCAAATCCCGGATATCTTTGCCGGATTGAGAGATAAGTTCTGTTCCTTAGCCATACGAATGGAAACCGGTTCAAAATCTCCCAAAAAAGTAGCGCAGCATAGAGGCCTGCCACAGCAGCCTATTCCACCCACCATTTTAGCCTCATCCCGAACCCCGATCTGTCTTAGCTCAATCCGGGTCCGGAACACGGCTGCCAAATCCTTTACCAATTCGCGAAAATCAATTCGGCCCTCTGCCGTAAAATAAAAAATGATCTTATTAACATCAAAGGTATACTCGACATCCACCAAATTCATTGGCAGTCCATGCGCCTGGATTTTTTGCTCGCAAAGTCTGAAAGCTTCTTTCTCTTTGTCCCGGTTTTCCTTTACCTTCTCTTCATCCACAGGAGTAGCCTTGCGGTGAACGGGTTTTAAAGGTGCTACGATATCCTTTTCTTCCACAATTCGAGGCCCGATAACCACTTCTCCGAATTCCAGTCCTCTGGCAGTTTCAACAATTACATGTTCTCCTGCGGCAAGCACTAGCTCACCCGGGTCAAAATAATATACTTTACCGGCCTTCTTAAACCTTATACCGACAACTGTAAACATCCATTATCACTCCCTTACGGCATCGAAACATTTTATCATTAGCGCTTCATAAGTTAGCCGTGGATTGGCATTGGCCAGAAGGGCCCCATGACAAGATCCCGAAATATAATACTCATATAATGAAATAAATGACCTAGTTCCCCCGTCTCCCGCTTATCCATTTCCCCTGCGGTCTGCCAGACCAGGCTCAAATCACCGTCTGGAACCTGGGTTATTAGGGTTACCGCCTGATCTCGCAGAGATAACCCTCCAGGCGACGCTGTCAGCGCTAAAGCATTGCCAATACTGCCTCCGGCTAGGCGAGCTGCCGCTTTTGCCGCAATAAGATCGATTCCCCGCTTCACCAGATAATCCGTAAGCACTTCAAAGCCCAGCGCCCGAAACGAAAATACCCGGCATCGGGACAGAACGGTAGGCAAAAGCGCATGCGTCGATACAGTCGTCATAATAAATGTTGCACTTTCCGGCGGTTCTTCCAATATCTTCAGCAAACTATTGGCCGCTTGTGCAGTCATAGTCTCAATATCTTCGAGAATAAAAATTCTCCGTCCACCATAATACGGCACCATAGCCGCTTGCTGCTGCAAAGTTCTAACCTGATCAATCTTTATGCTTCCCTTCTCGCCAGCCACTACCATTAGATCGGGATGCGATTGATCCAAAACCTTCTTACAGGCTTGACAGTGGCCGCAGGGTAAAACTTCGCCCTTTCCCTGGCATAAAAGAGCTGCCGCCAGTATGCGGGCGGTCATCATTTTTCCCACACCCGCCGGCCCCGTAAACAACATAGCATGCGGTATACGGTTGGCGGCTACTAAATTCCTTAAAACCCGTACAACCTCAGCGTGACCGGAAATAGTATCCCAGTTCATACGCACCTCACCCGTATATATCCACCAGCATTCCCCGAATGGCATCGACTTTCGCTAAAATATCCAGTTGACGGCCCTGCCCCGTCCGTATGTCCTCAGCCAAAGCGGTCAAATGCTTATCAATATCTTTAATTACAGAATACACCTTCTGCCGGCCCTGCCTGTCCCATCCTACATCAGATTGAACAACATATGCCCGGCTGACTACTTCTCCTAAGAAACTGCGTACCAATTCCCGGTACGTTTTCAGTTCGGAATATGTGGGTACTTCACTTAGATTTTTCCCCTGTGAGGTAATTTTGTCCAGCAAGGCCTGCAGCCGTTCATTGGACATAGCCTCCTGGTTTTTCAGTAATTCAGAAGAAAATAAACTATTTGAGTTTTCTACCTTTCCGGGAGCTTCCCGGTCCGCGATAGTCTTTGCCCCAAACGACCGTAGATTATTAATCTTCATATCCAGCCCTCCCGGCCAAAAAATCCTCAACAATTTTTATAACGGCCTGATGCACCCCGCTAATATCGCCCAGCGGTTGAACTACTTTAATACGCTGCGGCTGCTTCGCCGCCAGTTCCAAAAAACCTTGGCGCACCGATGCATGAAAATCATAGGTTTCCTGTTCTATCCGATCCTGGCTGGCACGCCGGGTCAACCGGTTCCTTAACTTTCGAATATCTCCGTCCAGGAGTATGGTAAGATCAGGCTGAATACCCTGAACCGCAAAATCATTAATTGCCAGCAAGTCTTCCCGGTTAAGCTTACGCGCTACTCCCTGATACACAACGGTTGAATCACTGAACCGGTCCGAAATAACCACCTCCCCCCGCCCTAAAGCAGGAGCGATTACCTCGCTGACATGCTGTGCACGCGCCGCCATATACAAGAGAGCTTCCGCCCTGGCGCTCATCCTCTTATGCTCTGGGTTTAACAATAGCCCCCGTATTTCGTCGCCGATGGCCGTTCCGCCCGGTTCACGGGTTCGCCTAACCTTCCAGCCTTTTTTGATAAAATATTTGACCAAAAGATTTAGCTGCGTTGTTTTTCCGGCCCCGTCCGGCCCTTCGAAGGTTATAAAAACTCCTGCCATTATTCCACCACTTTGACCGTTTGCAAAAGATAATCTTCCGGGCCTGAAATATGCAAACCCGCATCCTGCAGTTTCCGGCAGTACTCAATAACATCCCCGGAGATACGTTCCCCCGGACACAAAAGCGGAATACCCGGCGGATAAAACGTAATAATCTCGGCGCATATTTTCCCGGCGGATTCGGTAAACGGCACCATCCTCGTCTGACCATACAGTGCTTGTCGAGGTGATAACACTTGTTCCGGCATTTCCGGATACTCGATCTGGCTATAGACATCATTTATAATCGTAAAATCATTTTTCCCGCCGTATTTCACCGCCATATCCCGGAGGGCATCCACCATAATGCGGGCTTCCTCTTCCCCGTCCCCAAGGGTAATCAAAAATAGTACATTGTACATGTCGGATAATTCAACCTGTACCTTATAATCGTGCCGAAGAATCCGTTCCACCTCGGCACCCTTTAAGCCTAATCCCTTTACCGTGACCGTTATCTTAGTCGGATCCAGACTATATACACCAGGATTTCCTATTTTCTCTTCACCGAAGCAGTATAACCCCGGAATCCTGTTAATTTCATCTCTTACCTTGTTGGATAAGGCAATTGCCTTATTGACCAGCGAGCGGCCCTCGGTAGCCATCTGCATTCTGGCCACATCCAGAGACGCCAGCAATATATAATTAGGGCTGGTAGACTGCACAAGCTGCAGCATAGCCTTGAGCCGCGGAACGCTAATCCTGTCGGCACGGCAATGAAGTAGCGAGCATTGCGTCATCGCCCCAATAATCTTATGCGTACTTTGGGCGCACATATCCGCCCCGGCATCAAGCGCCTGTACAGGCAGCCCGTCACCAAACATGAGATGCGGCCCATGAGCTTCATCGACCAGCGCCACCATGTTGGCCTTATGGATTATGTCTACAATAGTTTTAAGATCTGTAGCGACCCCGTAATACGTAGGATTTATAATCAATACGCCTTTAGCGTCAGGATGCTTTCGGATAGCTTCCTCTACCGTCTGCGGCGTAACCCCCATTGCCAACCCCAATTCATTGTCCACTTCGGGGTGAATAAACACGGGAATGGCTCCGCTTAGGATAATTCCACCAATAATAGATCGATGGGCGTTGCGCGGCACAATAATCTTATCTCCCGGCCCGGCAATGGTAAGAATCATGGCATAAATACCACCAGTCGTCCCATTTACTACAAAAAAGCTGTACTCCGCACCATAAAGCTGAGCCGCCAGATCCTGCGCATCCTTAATACATCCATGCGCCTCGTGTAAATCGTCCAGTTCGGCCATTAATGCCAAATCTAACGCTAAAGCATCCCGCCCTATAATTTCCCCCAGCCGAGGATGCATTCCCTTACCTTGTTTGTGTCCCGGTGTATGAAACGGTACAACTCCGTCAGTTACGTAATGATTCATTGCCGCAAGCAATGGTGTATCGGTCTGGTCCAAAACGGGCAACAAATTCACCTCCAAAAAATAAACGGGTAAATTTCCCCTGGTGTTATTATCTCCCAAATAAACCAATTCATTAAATTGGTCTTCATTTTATTGTATCACAGCGTCCCCTTGGAAACAACAATGGAAATATTGCCCTCAATAAATAATAGGGCTGCCTCCCAAATGGTTTCATCCATTCGAGAGCAACCCTTACCAATTTTATCGTATTTAATATACTATCTCTGCTTACTAATAGCAAGTTCACTGTGGAAGCGGCTATACACAAAGTATACTATTAACCCTATCAAACACCATGTGCCAAAGAATAGGAAGGTGTCCAACGGAAGATTTGCAATCAAATACCCGCAAAAAAACACTCCGAGCGGTGCCACCAGCCAAACCGCCGGACAGCGGAACGGCCTTTCCGCTTTTGGTTGTCTTATACGTAGTACTAAAACTCCCAACGAAACCATGCAAAACGCAAATAAAGTGCCCATATTGCATAGCTCAGCTATAACTTTGATCGGCAGCAATCCGCTCAGCAGACAAACAACCACCCCGGTAGCAATCGTCGTCACATGCGGCGTACCGTATTTCGGGTGGATACGCACCATTTTTTTAGGAACCATGCCATCACGTGCCATCGCTAAAAACACCCGGGTCTGCCCATACATCATAACTAATAATACCGTTGTAATGCCGCAAATAGCCCCGACCGCGACAATGGCACTGCCAAAATCCATACCTATGGACCGAAGCGCAAACGCCACCGGTTCACTGTTATTAAGAAGAGAATATGGTACAACACCTGTTAATACCGCAGACACCGCAATATACAGTAATGTACACACGATCAGCGATCCCACAATACCAATCGGAATATCCCGGTTAGGATTTTTACATTCCTCGGCAGCGGTCGCTACCGCATCAAACCCGATATACGCAAAAAACACTATCGCTGCTCCCCCGGCAACCCCGCTCACACCAAACGGGAAAAACGGCGTCCAGTTAACCGGATTTACATGAGAAGTGGCTAAAAATAAAAATACACCCACACAAACTAACTTAACAAACACCAATACCTTATTTAACGTTGCACTTTCCTTGGTTCCCAGCACCAGCAAATACGTTAAGACAATTACCACTAAAACAGCCGGAAGATTGACAATACCACCTGCAGACGGCACCGTTGTCCACGCCGCCGGCAAAATAATATCTGCCGATTTCAAAAGGCCAACCACATAACCGGACCAGCCAACCGCCACAGTAGCCGCACCTACCGTATACTCACATACCAAACACCAACCGACAAAAAAAGCTATGATTTCTCCAAGCGAAACATACGCAAAGGTATAAGCACTACCGGCTACCGGCACCATAGAAGACAATTCCGCATACGCCAGTGCCGCAAAACCACAGGCTAAACCGGACAATACAAAGGACAACACTATAGCTGGTCCGGCATAATTCGCCGCTGCAACCCCGGTAAGCACAAAAATGCCTGTACCAATAATACAGCCAATTCCCAGCAGCACTAAATCCACAGCACCTAGCGTTTTCTTTAACCCCTGTTTCTGTGCCCCCTCCAACATTCGGGCAATACTTTTCGTACGAAATACATTCACTCCTAGTCCCCCTATAACTCATTAAACAATCGCGTGTACATTATATCACCCATTTTGTGTTATTGTGAAATACTTTATGCTATATCCAACCTGTCACCTATACTTGTTCCTGTCCTCGCCAGCGTCCCCGCGGCCAACTCCACTACATACCGGCTCCTCCCGCACATTGCCATTCGCCCGGGCGGAAGATGCGGTACCAACTTAACCACCCGGTGATCTATATCGACAAAAGCGACATCAATGACGTATCTCATGCCAAAAGTATGCACACTACTGCAAGGATAGATCATCAATGCCGCTGTTTCTTCCAGTTTATCCGTACCCAGCAAACCTTTCAATCTGCTAAAAAAGGTGTCCGCTACCCTCGCCTCTTTGGCGAGAAGACAGTCCTTCGAACTATTATATAGTATCATTTGCTACTCCTTACCTTCCTCCGAGAGTCGTAATCATCCTGATAACGGCCGGAGCAAGCAAAATAATAAAAATCGGCGGGAAAATAAACATCACCAGTGGAATCAACATTTTTACCGGTGCTTTCATTGCCTTCTCCTGTGCCCGCTGACGGCGCTTTTCCCGCATCGCCGCCGATTGCACCCGAAGTACATTACCAATGCTCACACCTAGCTGATCCGCCTGAATCAAAGACGCCGTAAACAAAGCCAAATCCGGCACACCGGCACGCACCCCTAAAGAGTACAGCGCTTCTCTGCGGGGAACACCGATTCGGATTTCCTGTAAAACCCGGCTGAACTCTTCCACCAGCGCTCCTTTCATTTTTTCCGCAACCTTTGCCAGCGCCCCGTCAAACCCTAGTCCGGCCTCCACACTTACCGTAAGCAAATCTAACACATCGGGCAGATCCTTTTGGATACTGGCCCTGCGCTCCCTTATCTTGCGCTGCAGCAAAAGATAAGGAATCGCTGCGCCCACCCCGAAGGCAATTAAGGGGAATCCAACCAGTTTATTGGCCCTCGCACCTCCCACTAATAAAAGGAACCAGGTCACCACCGGTAATCCCATTGCCAATATAATATTGACGGCCAGAAACTCATCGGTTCCAAGTCTTCCAAAACCACCGGCAGCCGCCAGTTTTTCCGACGCCAATTTTCGTATAGCGTGCGGGGTAAGACGGCTTAGCGTCCGTCCCGCCTCCCCGGTTATCGGCAGAATAACCCGCTGCCAAAACGGCTGGGACAGAGCTTCCTCAATATCGGAACGAGCTGCGAACGGTTGGTCAATCCCCTTTAACCGCATCACTACCATTTTCCGCTTTCCTGACAAGGCCGTTAAAACTAAATAGCTTATTAAAAAAGAGGTTACTGCCGCAACAACGGTTACCACCCATATCATGTCCCCAACCTCCCGTCAGTTTACCAAAAACGCCTCAGTAGGAATATGAATGCCATTAGCAGTCAGTTTCTCAATAAACTTGGGCCGAATCCCCGTCGGCCTTAACCGTCCGGTAATTTTCCCCTGTTCATCCTTACCCGTCTGTTCAAAAATGTAGATATCCTGGAGGGTAACAACGTCACCCTCCATCCCCTGCACCTCGGTGAGATGGGTAATCCTCCGACTACCGTCCCTCAAACGGCTCTGCTGGACAATAAGATCTACCGCTGAAGCAATTTGTTCCCGAATGGCCCGCACCGGCAAATCCATACCTGCCATCAATACCATTGTCTCCAAGCGGCTTAGCATATCTCTGGGCGTGTTGGCATGGCCTGTGGTTAAGGAACCGTCGTGGCCGGTGTTCATCGCCTGAAGCATATCCAGCGCCTCCCCGCTGCGCACCTCGCCCACCACAATCCTGTCAGGGCGCATCCGTAAGGAGTTGCGTACCAAATCCCGCATAGTAATGGCCCCCTTACCCTCAATATTCGCCGGGCGCGTCTCCAGCGTCACTACATGCTCCTGCCTAAGCTGCAGTTCTGCGGCATCCTCCACAGTAACAATACGCTCATCCGACGGTATAAAGGACGACAGTACATTTAACGTAGTAGTTTTTCCTGATCCCGTTCCTCCGGATACAACAATATTAAGCTTGCCTTCGACACAAGCCTGGAGAAACTCCCCCATCTCCTTAGTCAGAGTCCCGAAACGTACAAGGTCATGAATTGTCAATGGATCTTTGGCAAATTTCCGTATGGTAATACACGGCCCGCGCAAAGCCAGCGGCGGAATAATGGCATTTACTCTGGAACCGTCAGGCAGCCGGGCATCCACCATAGGTGAACTCTCATCAATTCTCCGTCCCAGCGGAGCGACAATTTTCTCAATAACATGCATAACATGAGCATCATCGCGAAACTGAATATCAGACAAAACCAACTTTCCCTTTCGCTCTACATACACCTGATTCGGACTATTTACCATAACCTCGGATATTGTATCATCCTTTAATAGCGGATCAATGGGTCCATAGCCCAGCACCTCATCCACCAGTTCGGCAATTACCCGGGACCGTTCCGCCCTGGGTACAGGCACCGCCTCTTCATCCATTACCGTATTGGCAATGCGCGCTACCGCCTCCTCCAACACCTGGTCGCCTTCCTGCATCCGCATTTCCTCTACAAGCCGTTTATGTATACGCACCTTGAGGTTCTGATACGGTTCCTGCTTAACCACACTTACGGTCTTGACCTTCTCAGGCCCCGCCGATTCTACCTGTTTTTGCGCTTCCAGCCTTTTTAACAGTGACATTTTCCATCCCTCATTGAAGTAGTTTTACATTATACGCTCCATAAAATGCAGCGCTGGAAGAAATCTCCCCCGCCTGCGGAAGCTCGATAAACTTGCCGGTAACATAGCTGTCATTTCCGCTGCCGCCGGCCGACTCTAAATAGAAATTTGCAAACCCGACAATCTGCACCGGCTTAGTTCCTTGAACATCCAGCGAATCAATCACCGGTACGACAATGATTCGGGGAGACTCAAAATTTTGCGGCGGAAAACTCCCTGCGGGGTCCTGATCTAGGCGCGATGTCACTCCGCTGCTCGTCGGCCCGGACATATTACCGGTTTGGGTATTGACATAATCCCCGATCCTGAGCACTCCGCCATACCCATTCTCTATGTTATACTCGTACACATTCGCACCTTTCCCCCCCAGAGCCAACCCACCGTAGTTTCCCGTCGTTCCTCCTCCGCCCCCTGCTTTCAGCACATAGGTAACGCCGTAAGAAAAAGTTTGCTTTTCCACGCCAAACGGCACCACGCCCGTCGCTGACGCCAGCACTCCGGCTGTTGCAGTTGCCGAAACCCTGACGTTGGACTGCATAATCCCCATCACCGGCGCAAGAAAAAATCCAACCCGACGCACCGCAGTTACTGTAACCTGGCCGTTTGTCACGTTCACGGCCAATTGATCACCCGCTGCTTCGCCGTTCTCGGCTGCCACTTGCTGAGCCTCGGTAACAGGATCGGTAGTCGCTAATTGTGGAATTGTTTCCCTCGCCGCTGCCAGCGCAGCCGCATCAACCATCGTCTGCAAACGAGTCTTAGTTACAAAAAACAGTCCAATGTCTACTACCAGCGCCCCCAAAGCAATACACCCCGCCAAGCCTTACTACAGGGGTTACAATAGGTACCGGCTTAGTGACAGTCACCGTAACAGACTGCCCACTAACGCGTACTGAAGGAGTTACTACCACAGAAAGATTAGCGGTACCAATGCTTGCCGCAGCTGCTCTCACCACCGTAACCACCGTAGTATCGCTTGCCCCGACCGCCGCAGACCGCGCCCCCTCCCTTGCGGCGGCCGTAACCACCAGCACTTGGTTAAAGATATTGCCACACTCCATCATACCCATTACCAGCAGCACCAGGATGGGCGCGACTAGAGCGAACTCTACCAAAGATTGCCCCCGATTATCTTTTAACACATTCCTTATCCAGCACATTGCCATCCCCTCTTAGAGAAAATCCCCCCTGACACCTTCAGGGGGGATTTTACCTTTTTTCATCCAACTAGCCGCCTAACGCCGTAACTATCGACTGAAACTTTACAGTCAGCTGCGTTCCCATACTTGTCAAAAGACCCACTACAACGACTGCTACCAAACCGAGAATGAGACCATACTCAACCATACCCTGCCCTTTCTGATCGCGGAGAAGACGAAGCATTGTCATTATCATTACCTATACCTCCCTGATTGGTAGTATTTGATTTCCTGTTCTGATACCATTCTACCATCCATTAAACAGCCCCGCATCGTCCTCAAGTCTCATTTCTTATAGGCAGTTTGTCCAGTAGCCGCAAGGGATTCAAGTCCTAGCCCGCTAGGCTTCCCGTCCTAGCTTTCCCATTTAAGAGGCATTCAAAGGAACCTTAATCCAAACCTTGGTCCCCTGTCCTTTTGCCGTCTTGACTTCCACGACCCCTTCTAAAAGACCGATCCGTTCCTGTATCCCCATAAGGCCGTAGCTTTCCCTGCCCGTTATCCTCTATCACCGCCAAAACCAGGTCCTTCCGAAAATCCATTTTTACCATAACCCGATTGGCTTTGGCATGCTTTTCCACATTATTCAAAGCCTCCTGGATAATACGAAACAGCCCCACCTCATAATGGGATTCCAGTCGCCGTTCTTCTCCCATTACTCTGACATCCGCGTCTATCTGTATGCGCTCCTGCATGGTATTCAACAGGCGGCGAATCGTAGGCACCAGCCCTAAATCATCCAGTGTCATGGGCCTGAGGCCAAAAATAATCTGTCGTGTTTCCTTGAGTACCGCCCGGATCTGTGCTTGCAACTCCTTCAGTTCCTTCTTAGATTTATCGACGTCCGTGCCCATCAGACGTTCACATACCTCGGCCCGGAACACTACATTGGCCATCGCCTGCGCCGGACCGTCATGAATTTCCCGGGCCACCCGGCGCCGTTCTTCTTCCTGCGCCTTGATAATTCTCGACGCCAATTCCTGCCGCTGCTGAAACGACTCAATATGACTGAGTACCGTCTCCATATGATCCCCTAAAAAACCCAGCGCCGCCCCTACCTTGCTTACCAATCCTTCCGCCCGCTCCAGCGTATCTTTCAGAGTCTTAAGCCGTACCTCCAGATTATCCCGTTGCATGCGAAGACTGCGTTCCTGCTCCCGGCTCACCGCTAACGCAATGCGGACATTTTCCACCTCCTGATACGCCTGCCGCATCTCTTCTTCCGTAAAAGTTTTAAAGTTTCGGCTAACATCCGACAAACGCAGCCTTGCCCTCCGCTCTTGTTTTTCCAATTCGTCAACCTTTTGTATAATATTTGCAGCCTCTCTCTTTACCCGATCCAAATCCCGCTTAACATTTTCCATCTCAGTCCGGGCCGCTTCATATATTTCAAAGATCTGACTTTTTCCCGTCTCCACAGCTGCAATGGTTTGCTTAATAATCTCATCCAGAATCTTTATATCTAATGTTTGCATATAGGCCACCTTATGATTGTGTTTTCAGTTGAGTTCGCCGGAATCACCGGTTTCCCTGCAAAAAAACACTGTCTTTTTCTTACAGACAGTGTTTTTTTGCGTTTCACACCTCGATATTTACAATCTTCGAAATAGCAAAAATGCCAATAAATTCGCTGAGTACGGCCACACCTAATAGCAAGATGCCCAGCGGGTGTTGAAACAAAAGGGAAACATACCCTGGATTAATCCAGTATAGCATAAACCCCAGCACCACCGGCAAAGCACATATGATCAAGCCGGAAATCCGTCCTTGGGCTGTAAGTGTTTTTATTTCTCCTTTGATTTTAATTCTGGCGCGAATTGTACCCGAAATGTTATCGAGAACCTCCGCCAGATTTCCCCCTACCTGACGCTGGATTAAAACTGCGGTAATAACCAAATCCAAATCGTCGCTGGTAATACGCCTTGCCAGATTGTTGAGCGCCTCCTCCGTCGTCACCCCCAGGTTCATCTCTTTCAGCGTGCGGGCAAACTCCTCTGAAATCGGCGGCGGCATTTCCCTTGCCACCATTTCCAGAGACTGAAGAAAACTGTAACCCGTTCGAAGCGAGTTGGCAATCAGAGTCAACGCATCTCCCAGTTCCGAGTTAAACGCTTTAACCCGATTTGCAATCTTTAGTTTTAGCCAGAAAACAGGCAATAAATAACCAGCCAAAGCACCCGCCACTCCGCTAAGCAGCGCCCCTCCGGACAGCACCAAAAGAATCAGCCCGCCAAACACTGCCATAATAGTGCATATTGCCATAAACTCCGCCCCTCGGAGTGGCAGACCGGCCTGAATCAGCCTATGCTCAACGGAACGTGACCAGCCGGCCCATTCAAAATACACGCCGGCCTGACTAACCAGTGACCGCCAGCCGCCCCTTCTCTGTACCTCGGGCACATAAGACGCTTCCTGCTCCTGATGCGAGGTCAAATAACGGCTAAGCCTATTCCGAATTTCTTGTCTAGGAATAACTACAAGAACATACACCCCCAGAAAAATCACCAACATCAATGCAAAAACAGCCATCGCTGCCATCAGGGGCATGGTGTCACCTCCTTAACCTATCAGTCGGCGAAGTTTACCTACCACCCCTTGCCGCTCTTTTTCGCCCTGCCAATCACTGGTCGCAATGCTTTTAGCCAAATGCAAGACCCGTTGAGAAACCGGTGCCTCCGGATATCCTGACACAAAAGGAATTCCCCGGTTTACCGAAGTCATTACCACCTTGCCGTCGTTTGGCAAGGTAACGGAGAAACGTTGTCTTAGGCTCTCTTCCACCTCCGCAACATCTATCCCCCCCTCCGTATTGGCCCGGTTGAGTACAAGCTGAAGCTTTTCCGGCGGATAATTGAGGGATTCCATAATCTCCAGGCACAACTTTACATTCTTTATGGTCGGCAGATCCATAGCCGATACTATCAAAATCAAGTCCGAGGCATCCAAAACCGATAACATCACTTCGCTAAATGAAGGCGTTGTATCGACAATAATATACTTATACACATCCCTCATAGATCTCAGCACCTTCTCTATATGGGCAGGCGTCACCGTATCCGCCTGTTCCGGCCGGACCGGTGCCGCTAAGACCCGGAGATGCTCGTTATATTCCGTTACATACCTCTCCAGAATCTTGTCATCCAGCGAATCAATATCCCGCACCAAATCCGCAATGGTCGTCCGAGGTAACAGATTCAAGAACAGTGCTACATCACCGAACTGCAAGTCGGCATCCACCAAACCAACCTTGGCCTCGGTCCGACTAGCCAGAGCCACCGCTAGATTTGTAGCTAACGTAGTCTTACCCACCCCGCCTTTTGTACTAAACACCGTTATGATTTTCCCCGGTTCCTCCGTCTTTCCTTCCACTGTAAGTCCGCGTTTTCTTTTGCGCTCATTCGTATACACCTGTCTTACCGCTTGGGAAAGCTCCGCCCCGGAAAAAGGCTTATTCAAGTAATCCTTGGCTCCTGCAATCATCGCCCGCCGCAAATACTCTTGCTCTGCCTGAACACTCATAATAATGATGGCACATCCGGGTGCCTCTGTCGCCATAATTTCTGTAGCACTTATGCCATCCATTCCCGGCATATTAATATCCATAACCACAATATCAGGTTTCAGCGTTTTAGCCACCCTTATTGCTTCCGAAGCACTTGGCGCTTCCCCAATCACTTCAATATCCGGTTCAAACTCAATTAATTTTTTAATATTCTCCCTCGTCGCTTCCACGTCATCAACGACAACTATCTTTATCTGCTCCGACATATATTTCTCCCCCTTCAAGGCGACTCGCTATCCGCCTCTTGCATTTGAGCGGGTATTTCAGGCTGTCCTGCATCGGCTTGGATAATCACAGGAGTAACCAGAATGATTAACTCTGTTTCTTCCTTACTAAATGAAGTGCTTTTAAACAGACTCCCAATAACCGGCAAATCAGCTAATAAGGGTATTTTTTTGATATCTTTGCTGCTTTCAGACGAAATTAGGCCGCCAATTACCAGCGTCTGTCCCGATTCGAGAGTAATCGCCGACTCCGCCTTGCGAATATTAATCGGCGGAATTTTTAAACCGGCACCAATTCCTATCTGATGATCACTTGACCAATCCAGCGTACTTACCTCAGCCTTAAGTTTAGTCGTAATCTGCTTTGTTCCATCGACATAGGGCTCAATATCCAATTTGATTCCATAATCCTTCCACTCAATCATGATCTTACCGTCACTGTTCGAAACGGGTACCGGTATCTGACCGCCCACTAGTATATTGGCTTTTTCTCCACTCAGCGTCACTACGTTAGGCTGCGACAAAACCCTAGCCATCCGGCTTGTAATTAAAGCGTCCAGCTTAGCATTTAACGGGGAATATGTTCCCAGCCCCCCTAATGCTTTAGTACTGATAGAATTACTCATTCCCTGACCAAACATAAAGGCGCCCGGGGCAGACGTCGGGTCGCTTCCGCCCCATGTAATCCCCAACTTTTCGGCTTTTTGCCGGTTAATTTCGATAACCTTTGCTTCCAACTTTACCTGAATAGGTTCCGCGACATTCAAAAGATTGACCACTTTATCGGCAAACGCACTCGCCACTTTCTCCGCACGGTTCTTCTCATTCTGATCTCTTACCATTCCCTGCAGAATTACATTTTTATTGACTACACTTACTTCAACGTCCTTATACCCCAAGACCCCTTTAATTTCAGCCCCCAGCCCACTGTCATCAGGACTGACTTCGACTACATAGCTTAGCCGCGTTCCTCTTGACCATACATGAAGCGTAGTCACCCCTGGCGCTTTTCCAATCACAATAATTTCGTTACTTCCCGCTACCGCGACATCGGCGATTTCAGGGTTCGCCACCGCCAACCGCTCTACTCCGTCAAAACTCAATACCAGGGATTGATGAAGCGCTACCGCCAGATTGCCGTCCTCCGCCTCTGCCACCGTCATTCCCCAGAAAATAAATAGTGCTACTAGAAGAGCCATTTTTTTTATCAAACTAATCACCCCTCTTGTGCCGCTGGCCGGCTTACCGTATTGGTATAGTTTCAATTTTAGTTCCGCGAATCATCTGAATACCTCCTGTTGAAGGAGGCGGCAGCACAGGCGCGGGCTGAGGCGACGGCGCGACCGTTTCGGGCTTATAACGCCTGCCCACTAAATCTTTCGGCGTAACGGTTTCTGTCAACACAATGCCTTCCCCTGGCAAATAAGGTCTAAGCACCAGTCGAAGCTTTCCCTTTTCGTCCGCCACAGTAAGCGCCGTTGCTTGCTCGGGCGTAACTGCAAGGGTTACCGTAGAAGTCTTAAGCATCTCTTTTTTACCTTTGTTCTCTTCCTCACTGCCGTTGGTATTAATCGGCACCTCAGTTTCCCGGTCAACCGCCAGCACTTGAACATTTTGAAGAATGATTCGACTGGAATCCTCTCCGGCCGT
>JAGGAE010000107.1 GCA_017889725.1 Bacillota bacterium
CGGACGGACCCGTAATTAAAAGGTCCTCCCCTTTTTTCAACGTAAAAGTCAATCCCTGCAGCAGGCTCTCGCCATCAGGTAGTAATACATCTAAACCGGCAACAGTCATAGTGTTCTCGGAACCATTACCAGTTTTCAATTGTTTCTCATGTGAAACGGCTTGGACTTTATCTACATTCTCTATAAAGCCCAGCAAACGGTTGACTACAGCCTGCCATTCCGCCAGCGTCGAATAGTTGTCCACAAAAAAGGATAAGGCATCCTGTACTTGTCTGAAGGCTGAAACAGTCTGAAGTAATCCGCCCAAGGCAATTTGCTTTGAAAAATAGCGCGGCATAGCAATCAGAAGTGGAAAAATAGCGGCAAGTTGACCATAGCCTGCAGTAAACCAAGTCAGTTTTTTTTGGCGCTTTATCAGTTGCCAATAATTTGCTACCACCTGAGAAAAGCGATTAACTAACCCTTGCTCTTCCCTCGGTTCACCACTATACAACGCAATACTTTCACTATTTTCTCTTATCCGAACCAGATTAAATCGGAAATTTGCCTCATAACGCTGTTGATCAAAATTGAGTCCTACAAGTGGCCAGCCGATTTTAACAGTTAACCACGTTCCAACAGCAGAATATACCAATGAAAGCCACACCATATAACCGGGAATGGCATACTCATGCCCCTGAAAAGGCACGGTAAGCACCCCTGATAAATTCCAGAGTATGATAATAAAAGATATTAGGGTTACCGTCGCCCTCAAAAGACCCAATGATAACCCTAATGTTAGAGACACAAATGACCGAATATCTTCACTAATACGCTGATCCGGATTATCCGCGCCGGGATAAAACACCTGCATCATATAATACGCCTGTTTACTCAGCCATTGCTTAAGATAATAGCGAGTTAACCAGTTACGCCATTTAATCTCAAGCATTTGCCTTAAATAAATTTCATACACCTGAATAATTATATATATCACTGCCAAGATAAAAAAACGCCCAATTGAGCTAAGTGCTCCTGTTTTATCATAATTTTGCAGAGCACTGTAAAACTCATTATACCACTCGTTAAATAAAACCAGCATATACACATGCCCTAATGCTAAGATTATAATGGCTACCAAAAGCAACAAGGCCCGCCACTTTTCCGTTGATTGCCAGTATAGCTTGGTCAGTTTCCACATACCTCTAAAAAAGCTTCGATCAAGTTTCTGCATATAGTTTCGGATTCCTTTCAGCGTTATGTAGTACAAAAAGTTTTCCTGTCTTTATAATGTTACGCGCTTCTCTGGGACGATTTCCCGTTTAATACTTTATGCCGGAGCTGACCACAGGCCGCCCGAATTTCGGTTCCCATTTCCCTGCGTACCGTTGCCGTGATTTTAGCGGCTTGAAGAATCTGTAAAAATCGTTGAATTTTCTCTTTCTCTGGACGGAATAAACCGCGTTCTGGAACCGGATTCACCGGAATGAGGTTAACGTTAGCCAGCCTGTATTTTAGTAACCGGGCAAGCTCCTTTGCTTGCTCCTCGGAATCATTGATACCTGCAATTAACGTGTATTCATAAGTAACCCTCCGCCCGCTTGCACTTGCATAACGGTCTGCAGCGGCAAATACGGTTTCTATAGGGTAAGTCTGATTGATAGGCATTAAACGAGAGCGAACATCATTACTCGGCGCATGAAGAGAAATCGCCAATGTTACCGGGATACCCTCTCCCGCCAGACGGTCAATTCCCGGAACAAGCCCCGCAGTGGATAAGGTAAAACTACGGTAACTCATGTTCATAGAGTATGGTTCATGGCATAGACGAATAAAATTAAGCACCTGTTCATAGTTCGCCAAAGGCTCACCCGATCCCATAATGACAACCGAATCCACTTTTTCATTTTTTATGCTCAGCATCTGATTCACATATAATACCTGAGCCAAAATTTCTCCAACGGTCAAGTTACGAACCACACCATGAAGAGTTGATGCGCAAAAAACGCAGCCCATGCCACAGCCGACCTGAGTGGAGACGCAAACACTATTGCCATACTTATGCGGCATAAGTACAGTTTCTACCGCCAAACCATCTTCTAGTGCCAACAGATATTTCGTGGTACCATCTGCTGCCTCCTCTTGGGCCGCCAGGGTAACCGACTCAACAGAAAAATGTTCTTCTAGCAGGATACGCTTATCCATAGGCAAATTAGTCATACCGGCGAAATCAGTCGCATAACGCTGGTATATCCATTCAGCCAATTGACGTCCACGGTATTTTTCCAACCCCAGCGGGGCTACCGCTGCTATAATTTCTTCCACAAACATACCGCATAAGTTAGTCTTTTCCACGCTGGACTCCTCCGCCGTCTTTTACCATCCGTGCAATGAAAAAACCATCAACACCGTCTAGATGCGGCCAAAGTTGAAGCATTATATCGCCTTTCTTTTGCGGCAGCAACTCGCCGATCGATTGTAAAGTAAAATTACCGTTGTTCTGTAAGAAGGCTTCTACCACTTGCTGGTTTTCCTCCGGTTCAGTTGTACACGTGCTGTAAACCAGCACACCGCCCGGTTTTACACA
>JAGGAE010000108.1 GCA_017889725.1 Bacillota bacterium
ATATCGTTACCGCTCACCTATACAAGGAAACACCTGATGTGACATAATAGTAGAATACTTATCATTAGGAATAGCAAAAGGATTGGTCGGAGCATACTCCAACCAATCCTTTTGCTATTTTCGGGACTTTTATTTGCTATTATTTTTCTCTACTTTACCAAACACGTTTTATTTTTACATTGCTTTTTATTCCGGCAAACAACACTGTGAAGCTTTCTTGTTTCGGGTTGACCGGCTTTCTGCGTATAGTGTTTCTCCAGTGTGACAGGTTTCCCATGGAAATCACATACATTCACAGTCAAATCCATTGTATGAAATACAACCAAGAACTTTCACCACCTTTAACATACACTAACCAGACTTACTTGCAACCGGGTATTTTTCTTTTTTCCGGCTAACCCATATCGGCGGCAATTTGCTCCAGTCGTTCCCGAATCGGCAAATCATACGGGCACCGCTTTTCACACTGGCCGCAAGCCATACACGCCGAAGCTTTAACCGGCATGGCTTGATAGCGAAGAGGGGAAGCTGTTTTCATATTATAGCGAGTGTATTGCAAATGAATAATAAATAAGGTTGGAATATCAAGGCCCGCCGGGCAGGGAAGACAATACCCGCATTCATCCATTCCTGGAATAACGGTAGAAATATCATGCTCCAAAATAAACCGTAAGGCTACATCAGGATTGTTAAACTGACCGCCCCCCAACGGTTTCATAATAATCGTTCCTACATTCAGGCGCTTGGCTAACGGAAACAGTACCTCCCTGGCCTGAGTCTCAATAAAATTAAACGGAACTTGAACCGTACTAAACTTCTCTGTTTTCACTGCTTCTATCAACATTTCTATACTATGCCCGGTAACACCGGCAAACCCAATCTTACCGGCAGCTATTGCCTGTTCCAGGGCCTCCAAAGCTCCGCCCGGTGCCATAACACGCTCTAAGTCCTCGCGATTTTTAATATTATGGACCTGATAAAGATCAATATAGTCGGTCTTCATCGTTTTCAGACTAAGATCAATATCTTTCGCCATTTGCGCCTTATCCCGCGCCATACTCTTGGTGCCCAAATAATACTCCTTACGGCGGCTGGATAAGTGGCGTCCGATTTTTTCCTCGCTGTCCGTATAGGCTCTGGCAGTATCAATAAAATTAATTCCCGCATCCAAAGCAGCCTCCAACACCGGAGCGGCTTCTTCGATCGTACAACGCTGCATAGGTAGCCCGCCGAAGGCAATCGCCGTAACGGCAAGATTAGTCCGGCCTAACTTACGTTTCTCCAACAACAAACTCGCATCCCCTCGTAAACATGTTCTCTCAAACACAATAGTTACCTATAATTATAAATATTTCCCCAGTGAATACAAGTAAAGATAAAAAAATGTGACTGCAGTCCTACCGTAGTCACATGGTAACGCTCTTATTATTTTTTTAAACCTAACGCTTCCCCAGCCAGTTTATCTGCCAATTCATTTCCTTCTACCCCTGTATGCCCGGCCACTTTGTTAAAGCTAACCAGTTGCAAGTAGGGTTTTACAAACGCCGCATACGCCTGCGTAAACCTATTATTCGTTTTCCATTCCCCTCTCGCCCACGCCGCAATACCGATATAATCATGATGGAGGACTACCGCTTCGATCCCCTGCCGATCTGCCCACTCGATAGCCTGAACCGCAGCAGCGAGTTCCCCTGCCACATTGCGCATGCTGGCCGCCTCCTTGTCTTCACCCACTCCGCTTGCCGAATGGATGAGGGTACCGCCCTTGTACGCAACAAAAGCCCAGCTATAATTTTCTCCGTTAAAGCTGCCGTCGACATACATTTCGACCACGTTCTCCGGTCTGTCGTCCTCCGCCCGTCTACAAATTTCATTTCCCGCAAAGTACGCTTCGGCCTCCTCCCGTGTAGGAAAAGACTTATATATCGCTCCCTTATATTTATCCACCTGTTCCTTACACTCTGCCCAGGTTTTGTAGATTCCTGCTGTACGTCCTACTTTAACCGCATAATATTTTATCGCCACACTTTAACCGCATAATATTTTATCGCCACACTGTTTCCCATCCTTTACTTTTATCTGACAACCATTATGGGATAGTCTCTTTCTATCCTACAGCATAGCGGCACCTCTTGCAAATTGATATCTTACAAAAGATGATGACAATAAAGAGAGAGGCTGTATTATTATCTACAGCCTCTCTCTGCTTACACTATTAAAATTCAGGTTCTCCTGGACCGTCAGCATTCATTTCCGGCCCTCCGGGAGGGCATTGTCCAGGTCCGCCTTGAGGACCATGCATGGGCATTCCAAGTCCCATTTCGGGTTTATCCGGTTTTACTGCATTCGGGTCGACACCGAGTGAACGGGCAACATCCGGCCACTGGTTATTAATCGTTTTCATTGCTAAAATTTCGGTAATAGACTTTTGGGTAGCTTGCGCCAGTTTTGCGGCTGCCGCAATATCGTGGGGATGATATCCGTCTTTCAATAATCCCGCCACGGCATCCTGGGCTATATTCAGCTGAGAAGCCAATTTTGCCGCTCTACTCTCTTCCATAACCACTTTGATTTGTTCCTTGGTTACACCTAACGATTGTTCCACGTCTTGCCAGGTATTCGCCAAATTCTTCATAGAGAGAATTTCAGCAAAGGGCTTTCCGCTTATTTTCGCCAGCATAGCTGCATGCATTAATTCATGCGGAGCTACACGTTGATGCATATACTTTTCGACTTCATCCTTATTAAGACCAAACTCTTGCGCAACTGATTGAGCCATCATGTCCGGGCCGCGATCCGGCGGCTGGCCTCCTGGTTTATCAGCTGCTCGGGTAATGAAAGGAACGGCCACTCCCGTAATA
>JAGGAE010000020.1 GCA_017889725.1 Bacillota bacterium
TATATAAAGCCCTTTATTTAACAAGAGATTGGTCGCTTTGTCATCTATATCCAACGTAGCAATCGTAAAGTAACGAAAGAAATTACGGATATCGGAACGTGAGGAACGTGCCAAACATAGCCCATTCATCGCCATCCTAAGATTGGCTTTGTGTTTAATGTATTGTAAACGAAATATGTCAGAATATAGGGACGGTGCGTCTAAGTTCACATCTTCGTCAGTAAACCCTGCTGGTACGGGAATGTCCTCATCCTGAAATATTCGGCTGACATTTGGGGGAGTTTTTTCCATAAGCGTGATAGTATCTTGAATAAGAGAGTGTATTTGTTCATCGTGCGCACGGGATAAGGCGAATTTTTCGATGTAAAGCGACAGGGTGTCCAGGATGTATTGACTCCAAAGAATACTTATCTCCGCAGACGTAAGCGGAGTTTTATGCGTTGTCGCCATTTTTTCACTCCTTTGCATAGAGTATTTTTATTAATATGTTCTACAACACATCTGAGTATTCTAAGCGTAAAGCATATGCTATTTTGACCTCCTGGTGAGGTTACTCTGTTAGATTATGCCCGCAGACGAATAATAGATGCAGTGAAACGGATATGCTATACAATATTGCAAATGGTAGGCGATAGTTAAGTTTAGAGGCAGCTGGTTTGTATGGGCTAATACTTCAGGTGTGTACAAACATGTCAACGCTCAGTTCCTACTAACAAGCTGAGGACTCTGATCTTAGAATAGGAAACTAACTTTAAACTGAGGAATATATGTTTTATTTACTGTGGTTTACTTTGTGTTGGATATTTTGGCTGAGCTTTGCCAATAAAGCCCGCTGGCGAGAAATACTGCCGGTGTGTATTTTCGCAAAGTGTCTGGCGCTAGCGACAGATGTTTTAATGTTTTACTATCCGCTATGGGAGTATATCGGTCCTATAATTGAAATGATTTATCTAAAGTCCGGACACATACGTTATCATCAGTGGTGGAATAATTGGTATTCCTACGCTTCTGATTGGCTGCTATATTGGTTGTTTTATAAATATCATGTAATCCTTAAATTGGAAAGGTTGTCGTTAAAATAAAACACCTTCTCAGTAATTAAGTGCTTTGGTTTAACTAGTACTTTGTTAATAGTTGAATTGATATGAACTTCTGGAACACAGAAGGCACCTGCTAAGAAATCTCTTGACTTTTCTTAGCAGGTGCTTTTTATAGTGGAAACCATTTGTTTATTCATTTTTTATTTCAATTCGCGGAGTGAATTGTTTATGCTTTAAGGTGGGGAAAATTACCACCAGAAATCCTATGATCTCTGAGTTTTGTTTTTTATGGAAAGCAATAGTCTAGATTTGCAGGTGCAAGGTGTATAATGTCGAATTGATATCTGTGAAAATATGTCGAAGGGGGTAGGTTTTAGGTGGATACTGCCCAAAAATGTAAAGATAATGTTTTTCCGGCGTGGCAGGATTTTATTGCAGGCGGGAGTAGATCTCATGCCATTCGTCCGCAGATAGTCGAGTCGTGGATCCGGTGTTCACGGGCGAAAGTGGATCCCTATAGTGTTACTACCCATAGAGCGTTGGATATATGTTTAGTGATGAAGATACGCTGAAAAATCCTTTGACACGTAATTTCTTTCTCGGTGCTAGCTGGGAAGAAACAGAGGCCGGTACCAATGCTATCGGCACAACGGTAGTAATAGGAGAGCCGATTCAGGTGTCGGGAGCCGAACATTTTTGTCAGAAACATCATTGTTTAACCTGCTCCGCTGCTCCGATTATTGATACAAATGGCCGGGTAATTGGGGCGCTGAATATGTCTGGAATGTCGAGTATGTCACATTTACATACTCTGGGGATGGTAGTTGCAGCAGCCGAAGCCATTACGGCTCAAATGAGTATTCGCCGGAAAAATTATGAATTAGCTTTGGTGAACAATCGTTTAACTAAGTTTTTTAATACGGTTTCGGACGGCGTTATCATTGTAGACAAAAATGAGATTATAGTTGAGCTTAATCCCGCCGCTAAAGCAATGCTTGGCTATGCTGAGCAAAATATTCTGGGGATGCCTGTAAAGCAGTTCTTTGAGAATAAAACATCTTCTAAAGGGAAAGTCCTGGATAATAGTGAGCCATATAATGATGCAGAAATTATGGTATCAACGAAGGATGGAGTATGCCATTGCTTGATTTCCATTGAGCCTGTTGTTGATGAACAGGGGATGGTAACAGGCGGTATTATTATATTGCGCCCAATAAAACATGTGCAAAGGCTTGCCAATCGTTTAAGCAGCTATTCTGCGACTTTCCAATTTCGGGATATTATTGGGCAAAGCGCTGAAATTCGCGAAGTCACCCGGTTGGCTATGCTGGCGGCTGCTACTACGTCGAATATTTTGTTGCAAGGTGAAAGCGGCACCGGCAAAGAAATATTTGCGCAGGCCATTCATAATCATAGTTCGCAGTGTAATGGACCTTTTATTGCACTTAATTGTGGTGCAATTCCCCGAGAACTAATTGGCAGCGAGTTGTTTGGCTATGAAGAAGGGGCGTTTACCGGAGCGAAACGTGGCGGTAAACTGGGCAAATTCGAATTGGCTTCCGGCGGAACACTTTTTCTTGATGAAATCGGCGATATGCCATTGGAGCAGCAAATAGCTTTGCTGCGGGTAATTCAGGAGAAAAAGGTGGTTCGTATCGGTGGCGATAAGATGATACCTGTTAACGTTCGCTTGATTTGTGCTACAAATAAAAATTTACTTCAAGAAGTAGAAAGAGGAACATTCCGGCAAGACTTGTTTTACAGATTGAATGTTATGGCAATTATTATTCCTCCTCTCCGTAACCGGATTGCCGATATACTACTTCTTTTCAGGTGCTTTTTAGATAAATTGGGGCATGAGCGGGGGTGTCGATTTGATGCTGATCCTGAAGTCATTGCCTGTTTGCAACAATATCCGTGGCCCGGAAATGTTCGGGAACTGCAAAATGTCGTGGAACGGGCAACCAGTTTGGTGGAAAGCGGTAATATCGCTTTACAGCACCTGCCGTCTGAGTTTTTTAGGCTGAATACGGTAAATCTGTCTCAAGAATCGGTGCATTCTATAGAGTTAGCTGATAGCAGGATTCAACGAAAAAAACTAGCCGGAGATGCCGAGCGGCATAAGATACTTAACCTCTTGAACATATATGCTGGAAATGTGAGTCAGGTAGCACGAGAGATGGGAGTTTCACGGAAGACTTTGTATAATAAGATGCACATTTATTCCATTCAAAATTAATTAAGTGTTACTTTTGTGTGTAAAAAGCGTTACTGTGATAAGCGGAAAGGTAACACTTTTTACACAGTGAATAACGATTCTATACGTAACCGTTTCGCAATTATTGTGGAACGGTTATTTATTTTTCAAACTTAAAGCTTTGAGATGGATATACCAGTAGTATATTGCAGGTTTTTCATATATTTAATCACATTGTGTTGGCACAATAGTTGCGAAATATTCAGATAAATCATAAAACAAATATCAGGCAGACACGTATTCAGGGGAGTTTAATGCAAGGCAGAGTGTGGCAGAGATTATATCAGTCCAGTATGGAGGTGAGTGGTATTACATAAGAGGAAAATGAGTATTCTATAATTTAAGAATCCCAGTACGTATACAAGGAGAGATGACAATGCAAAAGAAGGTTCTGAATGTCAACGGATTAGCAAGAACTCTGATTGTCGATACGGAAGCTACGCTGGCCAGCGTATTAAGGGAACAACTATTACTGACAGGCTGTAAGGTTGGCTGTAATCAAGGTCAATGTGGCAGTTGTACAATCCTTTTAGATGGGAAAGTGGTTCGTTCTTGTATTGTCAAAATGCGTAAGGTACCGGAGAGCGCTAAGATTTTTACTATTGAAGGTCTCGGTACTCCGGAAAATCTCCATCCGTTGCAAGTTGCATGGATGGCTTACGGCTGCGCTCAGTGCGGTTTTTGCAGTCCCGGCTTTATTTTGTCGGCTAAAGGATTGCTTGATGATAACGTTAATCCTACCAGGGAAGAGGTGCGTGATTGGTTCCAGAAGAATCGTAATGCTTGCCGTTGTACAGGTTATAAGCCTTTAGTGGATGCCGTTATGGCGGCTGCAAAGGTCATTCGGGGAGAAATGCGCAAGGAGGATTTGCTTTATAAACCGGTGGGAAATAGGATTTATGGTACTACGTATCATCGGCCTTCTGCATTGCAAAAGGTGACGGGAACGTGGGATTTTGGCGCTGATGTTGCACTGCAAATGCCACCGGGAACGCTGCGGTTGGCTCTGGTGCAGGCCGAAGTGTCTCATGCCAATATAAAAGGTATTGATACCTCCGAAGCAGAGAAAATGCCTGGAGTGTATAAGGTTATTACTTATAAGGAGGTAAAAGGGAAAAACCGTATTACCGGTCTTATCACCTTTCCCACAAATAAAGGCGATGGCTGGGATCGACCGATTCTTTGTGATGAGAAGGTCTTCCAGTTTGGTGATGCTATCGCCATTGTCGCAGCAGATACTGAAGAGCACGCCAGAGCAGCAGTTAAGGCGGTTAAGGTTGATCTTGAGATACTGCCCGCTTATATGAGCGGTTATGCTGCAATGGCGGAAGATGCTATTGAAATCCATCCCGGGACTCCCAATATCTATTATGATCAAGGTGTTGTAAAAGGGGAAGATACAAAACCTATTATGAGCCGGACTGACGTTGCCATAGCGGAAGTAGAAACTTATTGCAGCCGCCAACCGCACCTTACCATTGAGCCGGACTGCGGTAGTGCCTATATGGATGAGGATGGACGGCTGACCATTCATTCCAAAAGTATCGGAATCCATTTACATCATGCCATGATCGTCGCAGGAATCGGCATAGAACCAGAAAAATGCCGGATTATCCAAAATCCTACAGGCGGCACGTTCGGATATAAATTCAGCCCGACTAATGAAGCTTTGCTAGGTGTGGCTTGCCTGGCCTGCGACGGTAAGCCGGTTTCTCTCAACTTTAATATGTATCAGAATATTACCTATACAGGAAAACGTTCTCCTGCGTTAGTAAAAACTAAGCTTGCCGCGGATAAAACGGGAAAACTGCTGGCGATGGAAACCAATTGGTGGCTTGACCATGGGCCATATAGTGAATTTGGAGATCTAGTAACTATGCGGCAGGGGCAGTTTACCGGTGCCGGTTATGATATTCCTCATATTCGTGGTAAAGGGCATACTGTTTGCACCAACCATGCTTGGGGTTCGGCTTTCCGGGCATATGGCTCGCCGCAAGCCTTCCTTTCTTCAGAAATATGTATAGATGAATTGGCTGAAAAGCTAGGAATTGATCCATTGGAGTTCCGTTACAAGAATATTTATCGTCCGGGTGCTACCACTCCTACCGGTCAAGTTCCCGAAGTATTTTGCCTTGAGGAAATGCTTGATAAGCTTCGTCCTCATTGGGAAGAGGCTAAAAAGCGTTGTAAGGAACTATCAACACCGGAAAAGAAACGTGGCGTAGGTTTATCTCTTGGTATTTATGGCTGCGGCCTGGATGGTCCGGACAGTTCATTTGCCTGGTCAGAGCTTAACCCTGATGGAACGGTGACGGTAGGCAATGCATGGGAAGACCATGGGCAAGGCGCGGATCTTGCTACATTAACTATGGCCCATGAAACTCTCCGGCAGATGGGAATTACTCCTGAGCAAATACATCTTGTCATGAATGATACAGCGGTTACGCCGGCTAGTGGTCCGTCCGGCGGCAGTCGTCAGAATGTACTGACCGGCAATGCTACTAAGGTTGCTTGCGAAATGCTAGTTAATGCTATGCGTAAGCCTGATGGGACTTTCCGTAGCTATGATGAAATGGTTGCTGCGAATATGCCGCTCCATTATGACGGCTCCTGGACTGCCTCGATGTGTACCGATTGCAGTCCTGACACTTGTCAAGGATCACCGTTCTGCGTTTACATGTACGCATTATTTATGCCGGAAGTAGAAGTCGATATGAAGACGGGTAAGGCCAAAGTGGTTAGATTTGTTACTGTTCAGGATATTGGCACTATTACCAACAAGACTACTACCGATGGACAAATCTATGGTGGTTTGGCACAAGGTATTGGACTTGCTCTGACGGAAGATTTCGATGATCTAAAGAAACATACTAGTCTTGTTGGCTGCGGGTTGCCATTCATAAAGGATATTCCGGATGATTTAGAGATTATTTACAATATTTCTCCACGTGAGCATGGACCGTATGGTGCTGCCGGCGTAGGCGAAGGACCACTGACGGCTCCGCATCCTGCTATTCTTAACGCAATTTACAATGCGTGCGGGGTACGTATTTACTCGGTACCCGCATTACCGGAAAAAATTAAAGCCGGTTTGGAAGCATTGGCAGCGAAAAAGTAATTGAGTCGCGGTAAGTAAAAAGGCTCCAAATACCATAACCTAAAACAAACTGAAGAGCTCAGTTTGTTTTAGGTTTCCCCTTATGGGGAATTAGAGTATTGTAAGCAAAATAAAAAGGAAACGAGAGAATAGCATGGATCAAAAATTATTGCGGGAGAGGGAAGCTCGGTGTGTTCAGGAGAATCCACCGGGATGCACGGCTGGGTGTCCTATCCATGTCGATGTACGGGGCATGGTTGCAGCGATCCTCAAAGGTGATTATGAGGCAGGGGTCACATTATTTGAAAAGATGGTGCCATTTCCGGGGATTATTAGCCGGGTGTGTGATCAGCCTTGTCAAAAAGCCTGTAAACGTAAAGAGATTGATGATCCAATTTCCATTAACGCATTGGAGAAAATCTGTGTTGACAGTAAACATACGCCGAAACCAGTTGTAGGTTTGCCGGAAAAAAATAAAAAAGTGGCAGTGGTGGGAGCCGGTCTGAGTGGGTTGACTTGTGCCTTTGATCTTGCCCGTAAAGGGTATAAAGTGGTTGTTTTTGAAGCGAGCGGAGTCCTCGGAGGTAGTATTCGCGATATTACGGAAAGTAAATTGCCCCGGGAAATAATAGAGAAGGATTTTGCTGTTTTTGATCAATTGCCTGTGGAGTTTGAGTTTAATGTGGTAATTGAGAGCCAGGGCAGTTCTAGCAGATCATTTATCGGTTTGCGTGAGTCTTTTGATGCCGTTTATCTCGGAATAGGTTGTAAGGAACAAAATGCTCTGGATTTGAGGGTTGCGCTGGATGGCAATATTGCGATTGATCCGGTAACACTGGCCACAAGTCACCCCAAGGTCTTTGCCGGCGGTAGGCTTCGGCGGGGTTGTGAGGAGCGGGCGCCGGTCACATCGATAGCGGATGGACGCAGTGCCGCTATATCTATTGACCGATTGATGCAAAATGCGTCCCTTACCGCTAATCGGGAAAAAGAAGGACCGTTTGTTAGTACGCTTTTTACTAATACTAAAGGGATTGAACGGGAAAATAAGGTGCCAATTATCGATTTGGCAAACGGCTATAGTAAAGAAGAGGCAGAGGCAGAGGCGAAGCGCTGTCTGTTATGCGAATGCCGCGAGTGTGTGAAGGCTTGTGAATATTTGGCGCATTACGGTTCTTATCCTAAACGGTACGTTCGCGAAGTATACAATAATTTGTCGATTGTCATGGGAATTCATCACGCCAACAAAATGATTAACACGTGTAATTTATGTGGTCTTTGTGAGCAAGTCTGCCCTGGCAATTTGAACATGGGAGAGATATGCCGAGAAGCCCGGCAGATGATGGTGGAGCGAGGTAAGATGCCGCCATCGGCGCATGATTTTGCTTTGCGGGACATGCGTTTTAGCACTGGTGACAATTTTGCGTTAAGTAGGCATCAGGCCGGGTTTACGGCCAGCAACGTGGCGTTTTATCCCGGGTGCCAGCATGCGGCGTCTTCTCCAGAGCAGGTAAAAAAAATGTATCAGTTTCTGTGCGATAAACTGGATGGCGGTGTCGCCCTTATGCTGGGTTGCTGCGGAGCACCCGCCAATTGGGCTGGTCAGGAGGCTTTATTTCAGGAAACGCTACAGAAGTTTGAACAGGAATGGCGAAAGTTAGGAAGTCCCAAGGTTATTACTTCTTGTCCGACCTGTTTCAGTATGTTTCAGCAGAATTTACCGGAGCTGCAGGTGGAGATGTTATGGACGCTGCTTGATCGCATCGGGTTGCCGGACAAGGCGACTACTTCAACTTTTGCGAGGAGGAAGTTCGCTGTACACGATAGTTGCACGACAAGGTATGAGGCGGCGTTGCACAAGAGTGTGCGGAATATTCTCGGGAAGTTGGGCTATGAGATTGAAGAGCTGCCGCGCAGCCGGGAGAATACGGTATGCTGTGGTTACGGCGGGTTAATGATTTATACCAACAAAGATGTTGCCCATAAAGTGATAAACAGGCGAATTAAAGAAAGCGACACAGATTATCTTGCCTATTGCGCTATGTGCAGGGATAATTTTGCCAGCCAGGGTAAACGGGCATTTTATCTTTTAGATCTGCTCTTTGGGGATGAGAAGAAAACCGGGGACGAGAAGGATGTACCTGGCTATTCGCAGCGTCAGGAAAACAGGGCAAGGCTAAAAAGGTCGCTATTACGGGAGGTATGGGGTGAAACCGTGCAGGAACCTGAGACTGAGGTAAAAGTTATAATTCCTGATAGGGTTAGGCAAATCATGGAGGACCGGATGATTTTGGTCGATGATGTGATAAAAGTTATCGCGCACGCCGAAGCTACTGGCAATAAGTTAAAAGATTCGGAAAGCAACCGCTACATTGCTTACTTCCGGCCGGTCAGCGTAACGTATTGGGTAGAGTATTCGTCACAAGAGGATGGATTTTTGGTTCACAATGCTTACTGTCATAGAATAGAAATACTTGAATAGTGAGGGAGTCGGATGGGTAAGCAGGCGATTCAGCAGCAAAAAATTGTTTGTGTTAAGTGCGGCATTTACCTGACGCCGGGAAAAGTTACTTTGTCCTATATGGGCAGTACTTTTCCTGTAGAGTTGTATAAGTGCGCGCAATGCGGCCTGGTTTATATCCCGGAGGATTTGGCCAGGGGTAAGATGCAACAGGTGGAAGAATCATTGGAGGATAAATAATGAGTTCGTGTGATAGTAGCGAAGCTGTTCGCCTGTATTCAAATAGTTCTGAGATATTTAACGGCGGTATCTTTGCGAAAATGCCGGACGGAGTACTGCGTCCCGGTGGATTGGCGCTGACAGAGAGACTTGTTGATGCCTGTGCTTTTTCTCTTGGAGCGCAAGTGGTGGATCTCGGTTGCGGGACGGGAATTACGGTAGAATATTTGCGCAGTATGCGCGGTTTAGATGCAGTGGGTGTTGATCTAGCCGATGCGCTACTTGCGCAAGGAAGAAGTCGTTTTTCAGAACTGCCGTTGATTAGGGCTGATGGGGAAAAATTACCTTTTGGTGACCGATCACTTGACGGTGTTCTGGCTGAGTGCAGTTTGTCGGTTACGCGGGATATAGGTAAAGTTTTAAATGAAATTCAACGTGTGCTTCTCCCGGGCGGTAAATTGGCGCTGACCGACATCTATATTCAGGATAGTGATTGTGCCTCTCGGGTAAGTCAACCTGGCGCCTGCTGTGATTGTATAACAGGGGTCATGACACGCGGTCAATTCATTAAAGTGCTGAAAGACGCGGGGTTCAGTGTAATTTTATGGGAAGATCATTCGGCGCTGTTAAAGGAGTTTGTCGCAAGCTTTATTATGAGGTACGGTTCGCCGGATGAACTTTGGCAATGTATATCTGTAGGGAAGAAGGCGGGTATAAAGGCGGCTAACTTAGGCTATTGTTTGTTAGTGGCTGAAAAATGTCGGAGGGGTTAGTTAACATAGAAGTTACGGGCAGAAAATATAATTTTCTGACGGAAGGTGGGCTACTTTGGATAATCAATGTCCTCATTGTGATAGTGTAATAAAAAATAATCTCCTTTATAAGTGTGTAAGATGTTTTACAGTATATTGCGGGGAATGTCCGGATGCCAAGACCGGCAGATGCTGCCCGAAATGCGGAATGTCACAACGAATGTTGATTACGCCGGAAAAATAGTGGAAGGCTTGTGAGATTGGAGGCTGATATAATGAACGGAACTACACCGGCTGAATTGAAAGAAGAAATTGGCAACTTTTGCAATGAAATTATGGAAAAACTGGCGGAATCCGACGCTGCATGTTATGGAGATGTATTGTCGTTATGGCGGGAGATGCACAGCTTCTACCTTGAGACGATGTCAGCGAATCTTGTATTGTTGGAGAAAAAATATGATAACCTTAATGGAAGGGCTTATGCTGATAAAGTCGAAGCCGATACCGTTGTTGTTGAAGTCTTGGATAAGAACACGGGAAAACTTTATCGAAGAATATTACCGATAAGGTTCTGCGAAACCAGCAACGGATTACTATTATCCGGCGAGGCAATGGACGGCAGTCCTGCTCAGTTTGTTTTTTATTCGGAAGCGGCGATTGCTAAGATAAGCGATTTGTTTGGCAAGGGGATTGATGCTCCCCGGTGTCATGAAGTGGAGGATTGTTCATGATGTTTGATAAGCTGCTGTCGGTTATGAATGAGGGGGGGACGGTAGATTTTTTGACTGTTATCGATAGTTCATCCGCTGAGCTTATTGGACAAATGTTAATTATGTACTCGGATGGACGGGTAGATAGTTTGATGGACGATGATATTACTGAGAAGATAACCGAAAAGATAACCGAAAACCTGCGGACTACTACGTGGATTAAACCAATAACGTTTTCAGTTGAAGATGAGCAGGGAGGAACTAGCCGGATTTTCTGGGATAGAATTGAGAAAACATTTCGTGCTGTCGTATTCGGTGGCGGACATATCAGCCAGCCTCTGGTTCAACTACTTTCCTTATTGGATTTTGATGTAACCATTGTAGATGATCGGCCTGAATTTGCGAATCATGCTAGGTTTCCCGGTGCGAAAAGGGTAATCTGTGATAGTTTTCGCCGGGTATTGCAAGAATTGACTATTGGTGAGGATACAGCAGTTATTATTGTAACGCGGGGTCATCAATATGACCTGGAGTGTTTGCGCGCTACTATCGGTAGCGGGGCACGCTATTTGGGCATGATTGGCAGCAAAAAGCGTATAAGGGAAATGATTCATGTTTTTCGGGAAGCAGGCGTGAATGAGGAACTTTTAAAGCAGCTTAGAGCTCCGATTGGTCTTGATATTAAGGCGGAAACTCCCACGGAAATAGCGGTGAGTATTGCGGCTGAAGTGGTTTCGGTTTTCCGGGGTGGATCAGGGAGACCGTTAAGCGGGTATGCGGAGGTGTTCTGATGGATCAGCTAATATTGAACCATATTAGTGAGACGCGGGATAAAGGAGAAAAGGCTGTACTAGTTACTATCGTGGAAACGCGTGGTTCGACGCCCCGTAAGCCGGGCAGCAAGATGTTGATTTTTCCGAATGGTAGGAGTATTGGAACAATCGGCGGCGGCTGTGGTGAAGCGGAGGTCAGAAGGCAGGCATTGACGGCGCTTGATGAAAATCAATCGAGGTTGTATACCGTGAAGATGCTGAATGAAGTTGCGGCAGATGAGGGAATGGTCTGTGGTGGCGTGATGGAGGTATTTATTCAGATTATCTAGTTAATAACTTAAGACGATAATTCTGAATTTATGTGCGGGTGGAGAGTGAGAATGCGGATAGAGCATGGTTTGGCGGCGTTGATTTTGGCTGGCGGTTACTCATCCCGGGCACCGGGCTTCAAGCCGTTGTTGCCGTTAGGCAATTCAGTTGTTATCGAGAATACGATAAATAACTTTCGCCGGGCGAATATTGTCGACATAATTGTGGTAGCCGGGCATCGCTTAGATGAGTTGTTGCCAATATTGAATCGTTTGCCAGTGCGGCCGGTTTTCAATGAAAATTATTCCGAGGGGATGTTTTCGTCGGTGGTAGCCGGGGTGCAATCTCTCTGGCAGGATACAGAAGCTTTCTTCTTACTCCCGGCTGACATGCCGCTGGTGAGAAGCCACACAATCAAATTGTTGGGCAGGGCATATAAGCGGACTGGTGCCGACGTTATTTACCCTGTTTTTCGAGGTCGGCGGGGCCATCCACCGCTTATTACCGCCCGCTTGGCGCCGGTAATTTCGACGTGGGACGGGACGGAAGGGTTGCGCCAGCTTTTAAAGAAGTATGAGTCAAAAGCCTATGAGGTGGAAGTGTCGGATGAAGGCGTAATGCTGGACGTTGATACTCAGGCCGATTACCGGGAGGCTTGCGAACGTTGGAATTGCCGCCATTTTCCGAGCCAAAGCGAGTGTGAGGCGATAATGGTTAAGTTGAAAGTTCCTGAAAGCGTGGTAAGGCATGGCAAGGTGGTAGCCGAGGTGGCTTGCCGCTTGGCCGCTCGTTTGAATCAGGCCGGGCTAAACATGGATGCTGGACTTATCGCATCGGCGGGGGTATTGCATGATATTGCTAAGGGGACTCCGGATCATGCTCGCAATGGGGCAAGAATACTGTGCGGGATGGGTTATCCGAGAGTGGCGGCAATTGTGGCTGTTCACACTGACATTGTATTTGAGAAAGGCGTCTTGTTAAATGAAGCTTCGATTGTATATCTGGCTGATAAATTGGTAAAGAATGATCGAATTGTGTCTGTAGAGGAACGGTTTCAATATGCGTTGGAAAGGGCTTCCGCCGATGACGCTGCACGGGCTGCCATCGGCAAACGCCTGTCTAATGGGCATAGCATTATTAACGAAGTAGAACGAAGGCTGGGAACGGATGCGGTGAGGAATATTGCGGCTGAAAGCATGATTTTTCGGGGTGCGGAAAGATGAAGGTGAATACGAGGAATGAGAAGGTCTTAGGCAAGACGGAGAGCTTGTGTCCCCAGTGTCTGGCAGTTATTCCGGCGGAACGGGTTGCTGTGGGAGACGCGGTTTTTTTGGATAAAATATGCCCCGAGCATGGAAATTTTCGAACAATATTATGGCGAGGCCAGCCGTTGTACCAAGAATGGGCGGTTGAAAGACAGCTGACAAAACCGCCCGTATGTGCTACCGGTGTAGATCGGGGTTGTCCTTTCGATTGCGGCTTGTGTCCCCGGCACCGCCAACATACGTGTTGCGTTCTGCTGGAAGTCACGCAGCGATGTAATTTAAGTTGCCCGGTTTGTTTTGCCGCAGCTGACAGCGAAGATAGTGAGCCGGATATTAGACGGATTGAGGAATGGTACCGTATGCTGATGGCCAGCGGCGGGCCGTATAATATTCAGCTTTCAGGCGGTGAACCGACACTGCGGGAAGATTTGCCGGAGATTATTGCATTGGGACGGTCACTGGGGTTTTCCTTTTTTCAATTGAATACCAACGGGCTGCGCTTGGCTAAAGATTATCAGTATGTACGAAGGCTAAAGGAAGCCGGTTTGAGTTGCGTTTTTCTACAGTTTGACGGGACAAGTGATGCGGTGTATAAGAAGATCAGAGGGAAAACTTTGCTTGAGGAGAAAATGGCCGCTATTGCTTGTTGCGCTGAACACGAGCTAGGGGTGGTGCTGGTTCCCACTTTAGTGCCAGGGGTTAATACGGAAGATATTGGTAGTATCCTTGAGTTTGCTCTTGAAATGATGCCGGTGGTACGCGGCGTTCATTTCCAGCCGGTCAGTTACTTTGGCAGATATCCTCGGGAGCCTTTGGATGCTGACAGGATTACCATCCCGGAAGTGCTTGCCGCTATTGAACGACAGACTGGTGGTAAGATGAAAATAACGGATTTCCGTCCCCCCTCGGCTGAGAATGCCTACTGTTCTTTTCATGGCAATTATATCTTAATGGATGATGGAGTACTTAAATCGTGGGCCAAGCCAACAGGTGGCTGTTGCCAGCCGCAGGTGGAGTCCGGTACTAAAAAGGCGCAGAATTTTGTTGCCAAACGATGGAGGACGGCGAAAAACGGTAAAAATCTATCTGCTGCGGTGGAGGGGATACATTCCAGCGACATTAATACCGACAGTTTGGATGCATTTTTGGACCGGGCAGACAAGTATTCGCTGTCTGTATCCGGCATGGCCTTTCAGGACGCCTGGAACATTGATTTGGAACGTTTGCAGGAATGTTTTATTCATGTTGTCAGCCTGGACAGCCGCATCATACCTTTTTGTGCTTACAACCTAACGGACCGACAGGGCAGGACGCTTTATCGTCCGTCAAAGAGATGATATGGATTTGATAACAATGCGAAAAACACCGCTTGAGTGTTGGGCTGCAAACAAGATCGGAATTGATGAAGCTGCTTTGACTAGGGAACAAATCAGCCGATATCAGATGGAGCGGCTAAAAGCAACAATTCAATGGGCTTGGCGATGTAGTCCTTTTTATCGCAATCTATTACAGGGAGTTGCTGAAAAGGAGTTAACCTGTTTTGATGATTTACGCCGGTTTCCTTTTACCGATGCCGAGGATATAAGGCGTCAGGGGTTGCAATTTCTCTGCGTGTCTCAAGACGATATCAGCCGGGCGGTGACGTTGGATAGCTCCGGCACTACCGGTGCGGTAAAGCGTCTGTATTTTGAGTCTGTTGATCAGGCGGCGACAGTTGATTTCTTTCAGTACGGTATGGCGGCCTTGGTTGAACGGGGTGACCGGGTATTAATCCTATTGCCGGGGGAACGAGCCGGAAGTGTTGGTACTTTGCTGGCTACTGCTTTGAATAATTTGGGCGCTCAACCAATTCCGTATGGCGTTGTTCGCAGTATTCCTCAGGCGCTAGAAGTTATGTATCGAGAAAGAATTGATTCTTTGGTGGGCAGTCCGGCAGAGGTGTTTGCGCTAGCCCGCTATGCGAAAACTGTGGCCGGTAAGGTTTTTCGACTCAAGAATGTGCTTCTTAGCACTGACTATGTACCTAAAGCTATTGAGGGGGAACTGCAACAGTTATGGGGCTGTGATGTATTTCAACATTACGGGATGACGGAAATGGGACTAGGGGGAGGAACAGACTGTGCGGCTCATTCTGGTTATCATTTGCATGAAGCCGATTTCTATTTTGAAATCATTGACCCGCTAACTTTTGAAGTGGTGCCGGAAGGACAAAAGGGGGAGGTGGTTGTTACAACGTTGAACAGGCGAGGAATGCCACTTATCCGGTATCGTACTGGAGATATATCTCGCTTTATTCCAGGGAAATGCGGTTGTGGTGCGGTACTAAAGCGGTTGGAACAGATTAGTGCAAGAAAGGACGGTCAGATTGTATTAATTACTAATCAGTATATTACTATGGCTGATTTAGATGAGGCTCTGTTTCCTGTGGATGGAGTGATTAGCTTTGCAGCCGAGGTTGACAGCATTAAGAAAGCGACCAAACTAACAATAACCGCCTTAACAGTTGGCAAGTCTGCAGGGCGTATTGAACATGAACTTTATTTTGCTCTAAATAAAGTGACAGCAATCCGACTAGCCCGTCGAGCAGGTATGTTGACTGTGCAGATTAAGAATAAGCGCTGCGATGGCACTCTTTTTCCAAGTAAGGCCAAAAGAGCAATTACGGAGTTGAAGGAAGTTGATGAAAACTAGGACTGTATATATGGTAAGGCATGGAAGACTTCAACTGGAAGACAGCCAGCGGCGTTATATCGGACAACTTGATTTGCCGCTAAATGAAGAAGGGGTAAGGCAGGCACAGCTTTTGCAAAAAAAACTTGAGTGCGTTCAGTTTGACGCCGTGTATTGCAGCGACCTTAACCGATCGAGACAAACGGCAGAAATAATTGTTGGAAATAGGGGAATTGCCATTACTCCTCTCAGAAATCTGAGAGAGATATCGATGGGGGAGTGGGAAGGATGTACTATTGCCGACATTGCCTGCAGGTTTTCTGCTCAGTATAAGAATAGGGGCGAAGATCTTGTGCATTACCGTGTGTCTGGGGGAGAAAGTTTTTCTGATTGTAGTAAGCGGGTGATTGCGGCGTTTCAGGAGTTGTTGAAGGCTACGGTTGGTGATATTCTAATTGTCGGACATGCCGGGGTAAACCGATTGTTGCTTTGTCATTTACTGGGCATGCCAATTGCCAATCTATTTCGGATAGGCCAGGATTATGGCTGTTTAAATATTTTTCAGTGTGGAAATTTCGGTTTTCATGTAGAGTTAGTAAACTACAAGTAATTGTTCTTTATTATTTATATAGGCTAGGAGGGTATTTGATATGGATGAAATGGCTCGCATCGCTCAGCTTAACCTCCAGGGATTTCATTGTAGTCAGATACTTTTAATTTTAGGTCTTGAAAGGCAGGATAAGAAAAATCCTGATCTTATACGGGCAATGACGGGATTAGCAGGTGGACTAGGGTTTAATCATAAAATCTGTGGGGCTTTGACCGGAGGGGCTTGTTTACTTGGCTTGTATGCTGGTCGAGGTGAACTGGAGGAAAAAGAAAGTCATCTGCTAAATAGTATGATTCAGGAGCTTATACTATGGTTTGAGGAAAGGTACGGCAAGACTTATGGTGGTATTGAATGCGATAATATTTTGAATAATGATCCTTGGAACCGAATGTTACGCTGCCCTCAACTGGTTATTGAAACATATTCGGAAGTTATGGAATTGCTTGAGAATAATGGGTTTATTTCTGATGGGTTGAATAAGTAGCTTTATGCAGGAATAAGTATTGCGCACCAGTTATAATGGGCCATGTGTCGTGGGTTTCTCCAGTAAATCGAGACCTCCAGGCATTTGCCTGGAGGATGTTTGTATTAAAGTGTCTATTCACTGCTTGTTTAAAGACTGGATTATCTTACCCATAGCTTTGTTGTGAGGCTATAGTAAGATTTTGTCTGCTGAACGAAGTCATTTAGGGAGGAGATTCTATGGGAACCGGAATCCGATATGTACATACCAATATAATTGCTAAAGACTGGCGAAAGCTTGCTCAATTTTATATGGATGTCTTTCAGTGTACGCCGACTTATCCAGAACGCAAGCTGCAGGGCAAATGGCTCGAAGATTTAACCGGTATCCCCAATGTCGACATTAAGGGAATTCATCTTGCTTTACCGGGGTATGGCTATGGTCCTACGTTAGAAATATTTGAGTATGTTCCTGGTCACGAAACGGAGGAAAAACCTAAGATCAATGGCCAAGGCTTGGCGCATCTAGCATTTCATGTTGAGTCGGTCGAAACGATTTTGAAAAGCTTACTGGAGTACGGTGGTGAACAGCTTGGTAAAATAGTTGTTCAGGATTATGGCGGCATCGGTGTTTTGACGGTGGTGTACGCGCGTGATCCGGAAGGAAATTTAATTGAAATACAAAATTGGAAGAAGTAAAGGTTGTGTTTACTGTCCTTCGTGTTCCGCAGTAGAATGCTAGAATTGACCGGAACGATTCGGGAAGCGGTAAGGACTGACGCAAACGTCGACATGATATCCAACTTGCCATATCGCGAGTATTAAATAAAAAATAAGTAGTACAAAGGCTTTAAAAAACTTTGTACTGCTTATTTTTATGCGCCAAACCCACATTTCCGCAATTGTTTATGGCTATCATTTTACCGAAAATAGGGATACAATAAGGGTGACCAAACGTATGGGGGGATGAAAGTGGTTGACCAATTATTAGCCGGGATTATTGCTTTTGCTTTGTTGGTGTATCTAGTTTATGCATTATTGAAACCGGAGGAATTCTAAAATGGTAAATGATTTAATTTTGTTTGTCGTCTATTTAGCGGTACTAGTTCTTTTGGCATGGCCGCTGAGCAGGTACATTGCCAAAGTATTTACCTGTGAAAAAACTTTTCTTGATCCTGTATTTCGTCCTTTAGA
>JAGGAE010000081.1 GCA_017889725.1 Bacillota bacterium
GGGATAAACTTATATTGCACGGGATTTCTTGCTACCATAGACATGGATAGGGTAAAATAAGTAATACCAAAAAGTTGGTGAAGGTAGTAATGGTGACTTTTGTTTTATGTATTTGGAGGGATTAAATATAAAACCATTGCAACAATTAGTGGATGCGGCTATCGGACGACGCAAGGCTGATTTGATTTTGAAAAATGCTACTATATTTAATGTATTTACGGGCGAGTTTTTTAAAGGCGATGTGGCTGTTGCCGGAGGGTATATCGCAGGTGTTGGACGATATGAGGGTGTACGGGAAATAGATGTATCAGGAAAATATGTAACACCAGGTTTTTTTGATGCGCACGTACATATAGAAAGCGCGATGGTCAGTCCGTTCCAGTTTGCCCGGGCTGTAGTAGCGAACGGTACTACTTCTGTAGCGGCAGATCCGCATGAAATCGCTAATGTTCTAGGAATAGAAGGGATACGGTACATGTTGACGGCTACGGAAAGGCTGCCACTGAATACGTATGTCATGCTGCCGTCCTGCGTGCCATCGACGGAGTTAGAACATTCCGGTGCCAAACTTAGTGCGCAGGAGCTGGAGCAGTTCCTTTGTCACCCGAGGGTGTTAGGGCTAGGTGAAGTGATGGATTACCCGGGGGTACTGACTTGCAAGCGTGAAGTATTAGAGAAACTCCAATTGGTATCAGGCAGGCGGATTGACGGTCATGCCCCGGGACTTAGCGGAAAAGAATTAACGGCTTATATTGTGGCCGGGGTAAATTCCGATCATGAGTGTGTTACACCGGAAGAGGCAACCGAGCGATTGGCTCAGGGAATGCACATTATGTTGCGCGAAGGGTCAGCGGTTAAAAACCTGCGGCAGCTTTTACCAGCGGTTACCGCCCGCACTATGCCGTTATGTATGCTGGCAACCGATGACCGCCATCCGGAAGACCTGCAGAACGAGGGACATATTAATCATTTGGTAAGGCTGGCTATTGAGGCTGGAACTGATTTGTCATGGACTCTTACTATGGCGACCAAAAATGCGGCCGATTATTTCGGCATTCCCGATGTAGGCGCGATTGCCCCCGGTTACAAGGCGGATATTTTAGTTTTTGACAATTTGAAGGATTGGTGTCCGATAATGGTGTTTAAGGACGGACAGCTAGTGGCGGAAAACGGGCAGGTATTATTTGAAGAGGTGCAGCAAGTTTCACAAACCGTAAAAAATTCCATGCACCTTGGGGAAATTACCGCAGAAAAGTTAAGAATTTCGGCTATGTCATCGACCGCACGGGTGATCGATTTGGTTCCACGCCAATTAGTGACTCGTTTGGTGGAAACTCAGGTAGCCAGAGTGGGCGAAGAATTTGTCGCTGAACCGGAAAGGGATATTTTAAAGCTTGCAGTATGGGAAAGACATCATGCTACCGGCCATGTCGGCGTTGGTTTGCTCAGGGGATTGGGCCTATCTCGTGGGGCGATTGCTTCAACAGTGGCGCACGATGCGCATAACGTGATCGTAGTGGGAGCCTGTGATGAAGATATGATTTTGGCGGTTCGGGAATTGGAACGCATTGGTGGAGGAATTGCAATCACAGGGCAAAACAAAGTTCTTGGTTCACTGGCACTGCCTCTAGCAGGACTGATGAGTCAGCAGGATATTGGCTGGGTAAGTCTGGAATTAGCCAAATTACATGATTTGGCTAGACAGTTAGGAGTAAAGGAAGAATATGATCCATTTATGACGTTAGCTTTTTTAAGCCTGCCGGTAATTCCAGAGGCAAAACTTACCGACGCAGGACTGGTGGATGTCATTCGTTTTCAACTGGTACCGGTATCTGTTTAAGTAAATACCCATGTCAAAGTGGAATGGGAGTAACATTCCTATAGAAGAAAGGAATTTAGATGAAGAAAAACTATGTGGGTCCCATGTATCTTACATTAGCAGCAAGTATTTGGGGCGGCATGTATGTGGTCAGTAAATATATGTTGGCGTCCATTTCACCATTAGCATTATTGTGGATACGCTACTTGGTTGCTCTGGTTTCGCTGGCTGCTTTTGGGGTGGTTACCCGGCAGTCCTGGTATATAAGGAAAAAGTACATACCTTTGATTTTGTCTATCGGTGTAATTGGATATTTTGTTTCTATATGGGCTCAGTTCGTAGGGACGCAGCTTTCTTCCGCCCAGATGGGGGCTGTGATTACTTCGGCGACGCCGGCGTTCATGGCGATATTTGCCCGCATTTTGTTAAAAGAACCAATTACCGTGACTAAGGCTATTGCGCTAGCGTTAGCCACGGTGGGCGTGCTGCTCATTATAGGGATTGGGGATGTGGGCAATTTATCTAAGACCGGCGGCGGAATTTTAGTAATTGCGGCACTGACCTGGGCCTTGATGTCGGTGCTTATAAAAAAAATCCCGCGCCATTATTCTCAACTTGTTGTTACGACCTATGGGATTTTACTTGCCGTGGTGCTTATGACTCCACTAGCGCTTTCGGAGTTTCAGTCTGATGAAATGCAGGTGCTTTTGCAGCCTGCAATGGGAGGGGGTATACTGTATTTGGGAGTAGCTTCCACAGCAGGCGCGTTTTATTTCTGGAATAAAGGTTTGCAATTGGTGGATGCAAGCCGCGCGGGCCTTTACTTTTTCTTTCAGCCGCTGGTAGGAACCTTTTTGGGCTGGCTTGTATTAGGGGAAGAGGTGGGGCTTACTTTTTGCATGGGTACATTTTTGATTATAAGCGGCGTTTTGTTAGTATTAAAAGGTGACGGGGCGGAATGCTAGAAAATTGGCGAGAACAGTGGAAATGTAAATTTTAAGGAGGGATAGAGATGAAGCCAGCATTATTGGTGATTGACATGCAAAAGCATTATGTTTTTACCGATGAGGAAAAAACAAAATTGGTTTTGCGAGCAGCGGAGCTTATTAACGAAGGAATAGCTCTTTTTCGCAGGAAGCAGTTACCTATTATCTGTGTACAGCATAGGGAGGAAGAAGCGGGGGTTATTCCGGGGACAGAAGGCTTTGAAACCATGGAACAATTGCGGTTTCTTCCATCGGATATTCGTATTATTAAAACCTATAACAATGCTTTTAATAAAACCAATCTGGAAGCGGTGCTCAGAGAACTCGGTGTCGACACTGTCATAATAACCGGATATTGTGCGGAATACTGTGTACTGTCTACTTGCCGCGGGGCACTTGACTGTGACCTGAAACCCATTCTTCTCCGTAATGCTATAGCCAGTGGATCAAAGGAAAATATCCGTTTCGTGGAAAACGTAAATGACCTTATATCACTAGGCGCATTGAGGGTAATGTTGCCATAAATCCTTCCAAGGACTCCGAAGGGGGGCGTCTAGCCGGCATAAGATAAACGAAAAATTATTTGGTTGCTGCGAGGGAAGCTACCCTGTATAATAATTTGCGGTATCCAAACATAATGCTGCCTATGCATCCGGGATAAAGGAGAAAAATCATGATTACGTGGAATATATTCGAAATTATAGGTATAGTAACTTTTGCTGTTTCAGGAGCTTTAACAGGAATACAAAAAAAACTGGATGTTTTCGGTGTGCTGGTGTTGGCTGTAACCACCGCTGTCGGCGGGGGGATACTGCGGGATGTAATTATTGGTAACACTCCGCCGGTGACGTTTCGCGATCCTACATATTTTATTGTCAGTTCAATTATGGCAGTGATCGTTTGCTTTACCTATCATTGGCTGGATAAATATCAGAACGCCATACAATTTTTTGATGCCATTGGCTTAGGGGCTTTTACCGCCGCTAGTGCAAACTTAGCTATTCAGCATAACTTGAACACGTTGTTTATAGTAGCGATGGTTGCCGTTATTACCGGGGTTGGTGGTGGCGTGTTGCGCGACGTGTTTGTTAAGGAAATTCCTTATGTTTTTCGTCAGGAAGTGTATGCGGTTGCCACAATTGCAGGTGCTATATCCTTTTATTATTCCCAGTTTTATTTTACCGGCAATATTCCGCTATATCTATGTTTTGGAATTACAACCGGATTACGGCTGTGTGGTATACGATATGGCTGGAATATTCCTGTTCCTGGCATCCGCTTAAACGATAAAACTAGTGCGCGTAAGTTTGATGCTATGTAGTTAGCCAATGTAATTGGAAAAAATGGGCCGGAATTCAGGTGACGGTATTACTTCCATTTTATGAAACCTGTAAGTTAAAAAAGTTAATCAATGCGGGACGAGAATCCGATAAATATAAGCTAAGCGGCTGCAAAGTGTGCAGCCGCTTAGCTTATATTTATCGGATTCTCGCTTCTACACGTCGTTTTAAGGCACGGCCTTCGTCCGTGTTGTTTTTGGCGATTTTAACCACCTAGGCATTGTGGAAAGAGTTTATCTACGGTTTGGACGAAAGCCTGCAAACTAGGTGAAAGCCATTTGTCTTTATGATAAACCAATTGGGTTCTATACTGTGGAAGGGGTAATTGGTGCTATCAACTGGTTGGAGGACAACTCTTTTTCCACTGTGAACCGGGGCAGCATGGATATTCCTAAGCCCAGCATAACTAATTGTTTGATAGACTCTATGCTGTTCACTTCCATGGTAGAGCGCGGCAAGATCGCAGCGTTGGCAAGTATTTTTTCCATTGTTGCCCGGTAGGCGCATCCTGGTTCCGTTAGAATAATACAGTGTTCACTCAAGTCCAACGGTAA
>JAGGAE010000021.1 GCA_017889725.1 Bacillota bacterium
GGCAGTAGAGGTATCGCCAACTGCAGTTGATGCAATTGTCAAGGATGCTATTACGTATCGAAGATTACCGAACAGTCCTCGGCAGTTGAAAATAGATGATTTAACGGTTATTGTTGAGCGCGCGTTAGGGATAAAGGTTTTGTAAGGAAAAAGTAAAAAGGGCTAAAATCCTGATGAAGAGGGTTTTAGCCCTTTTTACTTTTTCCTTAGTTGCGAACAAATCGATAAAGTTTGTAAGGCAGATAAATGAAGGGCGGACAAAATAAAATTTTAAAGGCTATGTTGATTTTTTTCTTTCGGTGCAACCTTTTTGGGTATACTGTATAGTGTAGGGGGTGGCGATTGATGCGGTTATGGCATTATAAACTAATTCCTTTACTTCCAAGGCAGCAGCTTCTGGGGCAGCACCGGGAATGTTGCGCTTTGCGTGGAAATGGCTGGGGCAAAAAACACAGTGTTGTAGATTATGTATTTACCCATTCGCCTCTTCTGCTCGTTCAGTATCATATGGAAGTAATTAATGAGTTAGAGCGCAGAGGATATATTGTTGAATCTTCCTGGAAAGAGCCGTCCTACCGTGGTAAGAATTGTGAATGCTATACAAATTTACCTAGTCTAAAGACCGCCTATCATTACCCGGAGCATGACGAAGCTTATCTTGAAGAATGCCTGGCTAATTTAGCGGCAAAAGGGGTATTTATCGATAAGTCAAATAATCCTATAGGCGCCAATAAAAAGGGAACCGTTGCAGTTAGGTAAACGATTCCCTTTTTATATGCAGACCTCTGAGGCCTGTAAGTAAATTTAACGACGAAAACAAGAACGGGGATAGCAGGAATATACATAAGTAGGTGTACAGGATTGGTAGGGATAACAGGAATAGGGCGCAAAATATGGAGGACAGGAATTGTATGGATGGCAAAGCGAGGCAATACCTAGTGCTCCTATTTGGGCGACGGCAGTTACACTAGTTGGGCTGCAACGGTTATCGTAGTGCGCGTAATAGTTTTCCCATGTCTCCATATCTGGCTGTTCGTGGAAACGAGGATAACCTTTAGGCATTTTTCCACCACCTTCTTGTTGGTAAAGGCCTTTTTTAACATAATATGCATATAAGATAAAAGCGTGAATGATAGTAGGTGCCGGGAATTGTCTAATAAATTGTATATTGGTCTGTAATTTAAGGGATCAAGGATTAGATTAATTAATATTCCGTTACTAGGTATAAAAGTGGAATATCAACATATAATGAAAATAGTATGGCCCAAAATAAATTTTATTACATGTACGTTAAAAAATTCACAAAAATACTTTTTTGTAGTAGGAATTTCCCATTTTACCACGAAGTAGTAAAATAATGAACCTTATTTTACCTGCTAACATCTGGTATTCTGGGGGGCAGTGGCATAGTAAGGTTTCGGCTTTCTTTAGAAAGCCTTTACTATTAATTTTTTAGGGGAGATGAATTCGATGATTTTTGAGCTTAACGAAGAACAACAAATGCTGCAGAAAATGGCCCGAGAATTTGCAGAAAAGGAATTAGCTCCTACGGTAGCGGAACGGGATGAAAATGAAACTTTTTCCCGCGAACTTTTTAACCAATTGGCAGAGTTAGGCCTGGCTGGAATTTGCTTTCCAGAACAGTACGGCGGTGCTGATGGAGACGTTTTGAGTTATATTCTGGCGGTCGAAGAACTTTCTAAAGTGGATGACGGTATAGGTGTAACGCTGTCGGCTGACGTTTCTTTGTGTGCATGGCCAATTTATGCTTATGGTACGGAAGAACAGAAAAAGAAATATCTCACTCCATTGGCACTTGGTGAAAAATTAGGTGCTTTTGGTTTGACCGAGCCTAACGCCGGTACTGATGCGGCTTCGCAGCAGACAGTTGCAGTCCGTGAAGGCGATCATTATGTACTGAACGGCAGCAAAATTTTTATCACAAATGGTGGCGATGCTGAAATTAATGTAGTATTTGCCATGACCGATAAATCGAAAGGTACCCGTGGCATTTCGGCCTTTATTTTAGAAAAAGGAATGCCAGGTTTTACTGCCGGGAAAAAAGAACACAAAATGGGTATCCATACTTCGTTGACGATGGAACTTATTTTCCAGGAGGTTAAAGTTCCGGTTGAAAACCTTCTGGGTAAAGAAGGCGACGGCTTCAAGATTGCTATGAGTACTTTGGATGGTGGACGCATCGGTATAGCCGCTCAAGCGTTGGGAATTGCCCAAGGTGCGTTGGATTTAGCAGTAAAATATTCGAAAGAACGTACCCAGTTCGGTAAACCTATTGCGGCCAATCAGGCGATAGCCTTTATGTTAGCGGATATGGCTACAAAAGTAGAGGCTGCTCGCTTCCTTACCTATCGTGCGGCTTATTTAAAAGATAAGGGCCTGCCTTATTCGAAAGAAGCCGCAATGGCTAAGCTGTATGCTTCTGATGCAGCTATGTCTGTAACTACAGATGCCGTGCAAATCTTTGGTGGTTACGGGTATAGCCGTGAATATCCGGTAGAACGTTTAATGCGTAATGCTAAAATTACCCAGATTTACGAAGGTACGAACCAGGTACAACGTATGGTTATTTCCGGAGCGTTGTTGAAGTAATTTTAGGCAATTGCCTAAAGCGGGAGGGGCTGATTATTATGAAGTCCCCCTTTTACTAAAATATGTGAAAAATAGAACTAAGTAACATATTGACCATTTGCAATGGAATTTTATAGATAAACGAGAAGGAGAGAGAGCAATGGAAATTAAAAAAGTGCTAGTTATTGGAGCCGGTCAGATGGGGGGCGGTGTTGCTCAAGTTCTCGCCCAAAGCGGTGTAGAAGTAATTATCCGGGATATTAAAGAGGATTATGTAGCAAAGGGAATTGCTAATATAGGGAAAAACTTAAGCCGCCTTGTGGAAAAAGGTAAGATGAGTGACGGAGATAAAGCCGCGATACTTGGACGGATTTCTGGTATTGTTGAAATCAACGAGAAGAATGTCAATGTTGATTTGGTTATTGAAGCAGCTAGCGAAAATATAGAAATTAAAAGAGATATATTTCAAAAATTAGATGCTATTTGTCCTGAACATACCATTTTTGCCAGTAACACGTCCTCTTTGCCGATCACCGCATTAGCGGCTATGACAAAGCGACCCGGCAAATTTATAGGCATGCATTTCTTTAATCCGGTTCCGGTCATGAAACTTGTTGAAATTATTAAAGGAATGGGAACCAGCCCTGAAACTTTTTCTGCTGTTAAAGCTCTTGCGGAATTAATGGGGAAAACTCCGGTTGAAGTAAACGACTATCCTGGTTTTGCCGGCAACCGTATTATGGTGCCGATGATTAATGAAGCAATTTTTGCTCTGATGGAAGGTGTTGCTTCTGCTGAAGATATCGATAATGTAGCCAAACTGGGATTTAACCATCCGATGGGACCGTTAGCCTTATCCGACCTTATCGGCAATGATACCATATTGTCAATTATGGAAGTGCTTTATGAAGGGTATGGCGATTCGAAGTACCGTCCCTGCCCGCTCTTAAGAAAAATGGTGCAGGCAGGATACCTTGGCCGCAAGAGCGGAAAAGGTTTCTATGACTATGCCAAGTAGTTTGGAATCTAAAGGAGGCTAGGCTGATTATGAGTGAATACGTTAATTTGTTGTTTAGCAATGAGAATGGAATAGGAACCATTACGATTAACCGTCCTAAAGTGCTTAATGCGCTTAATCTGGATACTTTAAAAGAGTTGGATAGCTTATTGGACAAAATTGCCAAGGACAGTTCCGTCAAAGTGGTTATTATTACCGGAAGTGGTGAGAAGGCGTTTGTAGCTGGAGCGGATATTGCTTCTATGCAGCCTTACACCGCTTTAGAAGGACGCAGTTTTGCTAAAGCGGGGCAGGCTGTCTTTAATAAACTGGAAAATTTGCCGCAGCCGGTGATTGCAGCAATTAATGGTTTCGCACTTGGGGGCGGCTGTGAACTTGTAATGGCCTGCGATATTCGTATTGCTGCGGAAAATGCTAAATTTGGCCAGCCGGAAGTATCGTTAGGTATTACGCCGGGTTTTGGAGGAACACAACGCCTTCCGCGATTAATTGGAAAAGGCAGGGCCAAAGAATTGCTGTTTACCGGTGATACCATTGACGCTCAGGAAGCGTACCGGTTAGGTTTGGCTAACAAAGTTATTTCTCGGGAAGAATTAATGGAAACAGCCAAAGCCCTGGCTGAAAAAATTATGTCCCGGTCACCAAAAGCAGTAGAACTTTGTAAAGCAGCTGTTAACGAAGGTATGGACACCGATCTTGAAACAGCGGTTGCCTATGAAGCCGAAGTTTTTGGATTGTGTTTTGCTACCGCCGATCAAAAAGAGGGGATGACCGCTTTTATTGAGAAGCGTAAAGCTGCCTTTAGCGGTAAATAGAGAATGGTTGTATACGGCATTGACTGTAATAGGGTCAATGCCGTTTTTGTTTGTTTTGCTAAGCGAATTGCATATCTTTTATTCCTCTTTATACGTGAAAATGATAAACTAAAATATAATGTCGTAGTACTTCAATTTATAGTGAGGAATGTGGAAGATGTATTTTGGGGGGAGAGAAGCTTTAATTTCTCTGGTGGGAGTAAGCGGAATGTGCGCTTGCTTATTGGCCGTGGTTGCCTGGAAAAGAAGAAATTATCGGGCGGGTTATGAGTTTTTTTTCGGCATGATCATGTTAGGTATTTATTCAATAGGCTATATGTTTGAATTGGCAAGTAATACATTGCCGGAAATCCGATTTTGGCTAAGAGTGGAGTCTTTTGGCATTGCTTTTTTACCGACAACGTGTTTGACAATGGTTTTGCGGTATACTGGTTTTTACCGCAAATATTGGCCGAGGCTGACAAGCATCTTTCTTTTACTGTCAGGAATGACTTTTGTTATTAGTAATACATCTGAATTCCATCAGTTCTATTACATTGATCTTGCCTTAAATACAGATGCGCCTTTTCCGGTTGTTACATTTGTTAGAGGACCCTGGTATTGGTTGCATAATATATATATAAATTTATCAATTCTTTGCAGCAATTTTTTATATGGCAAGGTTTGGTTTAATAATAAGGGAAGTATAGGGAATCAAGCGTTTATTCTGTTTTTAGGTTCGCTTTTTCCGTGGTTATGCTTTCTACTTTATTTGGCTAACCTTATACCATGGGGAATAGATCCAAATCCTGCGGCTTTTGTGGTGACGGGATTATTGTACTTTTGGGGAATATTAGGCTTGGATTTCTTAAATGTTGGACCGGCTGCCAGGGAAGCAGTATTTCATGGCTTGGCGGATGGCATATTGGTGTTTAGTCGGGATAATATTTTGATTGATTTTAATAGCGCAAGTCGCAGGTTTTTTCCGGGACTAACAAGAAAAACTATTGGCACGAATATGTATGCTGTGTGGTTGGATCAACCGGTCTTGCTTGGCTTGTTGGAAAACGATAAGTTTGAACGTAAATCGGTTGGGGGAGAATTTAATTCGCCATTAGGGCGTTGCCAAGCGCAACGCACTAATCTGTATGATAAAGGAAACAGCATGATTGGCTATATGGTAATGGTGAAGGATATTTCTCAATTCACTGCGGCTGTGGAAGAAATGCGTCTGCAGGCGGCCATTGATCCTCTTACCGGCGTATGGAATAGGAACGGCTGGTACGAGGAAGGCCGCTCCATAGTGGAAAAAGCTGTGGAGAATAAGCAGCCCGTTACTGTTATTATTATCGACATAGATAATTTTAAAAGTATTAATGATCAACATGGACACATTGTAGGGGATGCGGTCTTACAGCAGTTCGTCAATACTTGCAAACAGTACTTGCGTGAAAACGATATATTTGGAAGGTATGGCGGGGATGAATTTATCATAATCTTGCCGGAAGTTACCATTGCGGGCGCTTTCGAACTAGCGGAACAGCTACGCAGTAATATTGCGGCGATGGTCGTAGAGGTGGACGGTGATGAATATAAGATAACGGGAAGTTTTGGAGTAGCCGCTAGAGAGGAAAAAAACAGCACTACGTTGGATGCTGTCATTAATCTGGCGGATAAGGCTTTATATCAGGCTAAAAGCGACGGACGCAATTTGGTAGCTTTAGCCAGGGAATTTTAATAGTAAAATAGGACTAAGATGCCAGCAAAAATGAGACAATAGTCCAAAGGGAAAATAAACGCATACGTACAAATATTCTACAAGACTCGTGCTTATTAATTAGCAAAGGGGTAAGTAGATGTATGAACTTCTGGTTGTACTATATAAGCATGTTTGTGGTATGCATATTTATGGCAGGGCTAATTTATCTAAGCCATATACAACTTGTTTCTTTTCGTACTACCAGGCGGCTTAGTGTAGGAGCATTTCTGTTGACCGTGGTTCCTGAAACTTTTTGTGTAAGCTGGCCTCTTGCGGCGGGATTGACACTGACAGTGAGTATTATAATGGATCAGGTTTTTAAATATTTTGAATCGATTAGGGAGTAGTGACACGTTATTGTAATGAAATACAAGCTTATGGTTGTCCTTGACAATGTAGGCATGGTTTGGTATACTGAACGAAATAATAAATAACCTTTAAACTGGCCCTGTGAGGTCAGGAAGGAAAGTATACGAGGAAGTATAGCCTTCTTGCGCTCTCACACGCAAGAAGGCTTTTTAACAAATAAATACCTTTAAACTGGTCCTGCGAGGCCGGAAGGAAAGTATACAGGTAGGGAAAGTATAACCTTCTTGCGTCTTCGTGCGCCAAGAAGGTTTTTAGTTAGGCTTTTTCTTGTAAATGGCTTGAAAGCCTGGGGAAGGGTATATTATACAAGATTGGAAGCAGGAGGCGAGTAATAATGACAAAAGGCCAGGTATCCTTGCGGGGCAAAGATATTCTTGGGCTAGAGGGTATGACCGTGGCGGAGATGGAGCTCATTCTTCAATCAGCCAAGGAAATGAAAAACATTATTGACCGTGATATTAAAAAGGTTCCAACCTTAAGAGGAAAATCCATTGTAAATCTATTTTTTGAACCCAGCACCCGTACTCGTACTTCGTTTGAGCTTGCCGGAAAATATCTAGGCGCAGATGTGGTCAATGTTACTACATCTGCATCTAGTGTTGTGAAAGGGGAAAGCCTCAGGGATACGCTGTTGACGGTAGAGGCTATGGGGGTGGATATCATAGTCATGCGCCATGAAGCCGAAGGCGCGGCTGAATTTGCCGCTTCTGCCGTAAAGCCGGTGATTGTCAATGCCGGTGACGGTGCCCATGAACATCCGACCCAAGGGCTTTTAGATATGTTTACCATTCAGGAAAAAAAAGGTGAAATTAGCGGGCTTAAGGTAGCTATTATCGGCGATATTCTTCACAGCCGTGTGGCCAGGTCTAATATCTGGGCTCTTTTGAAGTTGGGAGCCGAGGTAAGAATAGCCGGGCCTCGGACACTCTTGCCTCGAGATATTGAACAATACGGGGTTAAGGTATATGACCACGTAGAGAAGGCGCTTTGTGGCGCGGATGTGGTGAATGTGTTGAGGATTCAGCGGGAAAGGCAGCAGAAGGGGCTTTTTCCGACGCCGCGTGAGTATGCGCGTATTTTTGGCATTAATAAGGAACGATTGGCCCTGGCTAATGCTGATGCTTTGGTGCTTCATCCGGGTCCTATGAATCGCGGTTTGGAAATTGCGCCGGGCGTAGCCTATTCTGAACAGTCGGCTATCCAGGAACAGGTTAAGAATGGCTTGGCGGTCCGCATGGCAATCCTGTTTTTAGTGTTGATGGGAGGTAATGACATTGAAACTAGTGCTTAAAGGCGGCCGAATTATTGACCCATCGCAGCAGTTGGATGAGATTGGGGACGTGCTAGTAGAAGATGGGCGTATTGTTGCCGTGGTAAATGTTGAGAAAAAAGCTGATAAGACAACAACGGTAATAGATGCGAGTGGTTTGGTGGTTGCTCCCGGCTTAGTAGATATGCATGTGCATTTACGGGAGCCGGGCCTTGAAGCTAAAGAAGATATTGCTTCCGGTACCAGGGCGGCGGCTGCCGGCGGCTACACGACCGTCTGTCCCATGCCGAATACCAATCCTATTATTGACAACGCCATTTTAGTGGCCGGGATGAAAGAGAAGGCTCGCGAAGAAGGTGTCGTAAATATACAGATTATCGGGGCGTTGAGCAAAGGACAGCAAGGTAAAGAGCTTGCTGAAATTGGTGATATGCTTGCCAATGGCGCGGTGGCGCTCTCCGATGATGGGCATTATGTAGAAAGCGCCTATATCTTAAAAACCGGACTGGAATATGCCGGTACTTTTGGCGGATTAATTATATCTCATGCGGAAGAAGAGTCGCTCGCCGGTGATGGCTTTATGCATGAGGGGGCGGTTTCGGCCATGCTGGGACTCAGAGGCCGGCCGGCAGTAGCTGAAGATATTGCAGTGGCTAGGGATTGTTTGCTGGCTGAGTATACAGGCGGTGCCATTCATATCGCGCACGTCAGTAGCGCAGGGGCCGTTGAATGCATTCGTCAGGCGAAACAGAGGGGGGTAAAGGTGACAGCTGAAGTTACCCCGCACCATCTGACGCTTACGGATAAAGCGGTAATTGGGTTTAACACGGCGACAAAAGTAAATCCGCCGCTGCGCTCAGAAGAGCATGTGGAAGCCTTGCTTGCCGGGCTTAAGGATGGCACGCTGGATGCTATAGCCACTGATCATGCGCCGCATGCCTTTGAAGAGAAGGATATGGAGTTTAGATACGCTCCCAGCGGCTTTGCCGGTTTGGAAACGGCACTAGGTGCCATTTTGACTGGCTTGTACCATACAAAAAAACTCACGCTTAGCGAAGTGATTGACAAAATGGCGACGACTCCGGCCCGTATATTAGGGCTGGAGGCCGGCACTCTGAAAATGGGTGCGCCTGCGGATATTGTATTAATTGATACGGAACAGGAATGGACGGTAGACAGCAAGAATTTCTATACAAGGGGAAAATGCACCCCGTATGAAGGGAAAAAGCTCAGAGGCAAGGCTGTGGCCACCATTGTCGGCGGTCGCATTGTAATGCAGGGCGGGGAGGTAAAGGAATGAAGGGAAAACTAATACTAGAAGATGGTAGCACTTTTGCCGGTGAGCTTTTGGGTAACGGACAAACGGTAGGTGAAGTTGTATTTAATACAGGCATGACTGGTTATCAGGAGGTACTGACTGATCCCTCCTACTGCGGACAGATTGTAACCATGACCTACCCGTTAATTGGTAACTATGGAACAGCTGCGTTGTTTAATCAAGCCGAAAAATCCTATGTAAGAGGGTTCATCATTGGCGAACTGTGTTTTGAACACAGTAACTGGCGGGCTGAAGAAAGCTTGCCCCGGTATTTAGAGGAAAAGGGTATCCCTTGCTTGTATGGTGTTGATACTCGCGCGGTTACCCGCAAAATCCGTTCGGCCGGGACTATGAAAGGTATAATTGTGCCTGAAACCACGACGGAAGCTAATATAGCCAAACTCATGGCTTCCCCCCTTACTACCGAGGTAGTGGCCGAAGTGACTCCCAAGGAAACGTATCATATGGGTAGTTCCGGTCCAAAAGTGGCGGTGCTGGATTACGGTATCAAACGAAATATTTTACACTCGCTAGTCAAAGCAGGCTGTGACCTTACTATACTGCCGGCGTTTACAACGGCAGAAGAAGTACTGGCGTTAGACACGGATGGAATCTTCTTATCCAATGGTCCGGGAGATCCCAAAGACGTTCCTCAAGCCATTGAGACAGTCAAAGCGTTACTTGGCAAGAAACCCATCTTTGGCATATGTTTGGGGCATCAGCTCTTAGCGCTGGCTATGGGAGCTAATACGTATAAATTGAAATTCGGTCATCGCGGTTCCAACCATCCGGTAAAAGACATGGCGACCGGCCGGGTATATATTACCTCACAAAATCATGGATATGCTGTGGAAGAAAATACTTTGGAAGGTAAGGAGCTTGTCATTACTCACCGTGCCGTAAATGATGGTACGGTGGAAGGAATGAAACATTCTAAGTTGCCGGTATTCTCGGTACAGTACCACCCGGAAGCGGCTCCAGGACCGGATGATAACACCTATTTATTTGATGAATTTATGGCACTTATGAAGAAGGGGGTTTAACCGATGCCGAAAAAAACTCACTTGCGTAAAGTTATGGTAATTGGCTCTGGTCCTATTGTCATCGGTCAGGCCGCCGAATTTGACTATGCCGGAACACAGGCCTGCCGGGCTTTAAAAGACGAAGGACTGGAAGTCATCCTCATTAATTCAAATCCGGCAACGATTATGACCGATACCCACATTGCCGACCGGGTATATATTGAGCCGATTACGCCGGAATTTGTTGAAGCCATTATCGAAAAGGAAAGACCGGACGGTCTTCTGCCGACTCTTGGGGGCCAAGTCGGTCTGAATATGGCTGTGGAAGTGGCAAAACGGGGTGTACTAGCAAAATACAACGTGGAGTTACTGGGTACCCCGCTGGAAGCGATTAAGAAAGCGGAAGATCGTGATCTTTTTAAGCAAACCATGCAGGAAATTAACCAGCCTATTCCTGAAAGCGCGATTGTGGAAGACCTGGAAAGCGCCAAAGCCTTTGCCGATGAAATCGGCTATCCGCTTATTGTACGTCCGGCATACACTCTTGGCGGAACCGGCGGCGGTATTGTCAATAGTGATGAAGAATTGCGGGATGTCACAATACGGGGATTGAAGTATAGTTTAATTGGCCAAGCACTTATTGAACGAAGTGTAGCCGGGTGGAAGGAAATTGAATACGAAGTTATGCGTGATGCCGCCGATAACTGCATAACCGTATGTAATATGGAAAATTTTGACCCGGTAGGTATTCATACCGGTGACAGTATTGTAGTCGCTCCATCTCAGACATTATCGGATCATGAATACCAAATGCTGCGTTCGGCGTCCTTAACCATTATTCGGGCGCTCGGCATTGAAGGCGGCTGCAACGTTCAGTACGCCCTAGACCCTCATAGTACAAGGTATTATGTTATCGAAGTAAATCCCCGGGTCAGTCGTTCCTCGGCACTGGCTTCTAAAGCCACCGGGTATCCAATCGCTAAAGTGGCGAGTAAAATTGCCATTGGGTATCACCTTGATGAGATTACCAACGCTGTTACACAGAAAACCAAGGCCTGCTTTGAACCAGCTCTAGATTACTTAGTAGTAAAGTTTCCGCGATGGCCTTTTGATAAATTTAATTTTGCCGATCGGATTTTAGGTACGCAGATGAAAGCGACTGGTGAAGTCATGTCCATTGACCGGTCCTTTGAAGGTGCGCTTTTGAAAGCGGTTCGTTCCCTGGAAATCGGGCTGCACCGGCTGGCCATCCCTGAGATTGCGGATTTGGCTACCGATAAGGTAAAAGAGCATCTTAAACTGGCTAACGATGAACGGCTGTTTGTTGTAGCCGAGGCACTCCGCCGCGGAATCACGGTAGATGAAATCCATGATATTACCGCCATAGACCGTTGGTTTTTGCGGAAAGTCCAAAATATCATTATTTTAGAAAAGCAAATGTCCAGCCAACCGCTGACGGCTGAACTTTTAGGCAGCGCTAAAAAAATGAATTTTGCTGATCGTTCGATTGCCGAGCTGACAAGCAAAACTACCGAAGAGATTCGGGACCTGCGCAAGGCGGCAAATATTACGCCTTGTTACAAAATGGTAGATACATGCGCGGCTGAATTTGAAGCGGTAACTCCGTATTACTATTCTACCTACGCCCAAGAGGATGAGGTTACTGTCACCGACCGGCCAAAAGTCATGGTGCTGGGATCCGGTCCTATCCGCATTGGTCAAGGGGTTGAGTTTGATTATTGCTCGGTGCATTCTGTGTGGGCACTGAAAGAAATGGGTTATGAATCCATTATTGTAAATAATAATCCTGAAACGGTTTCAACCGACTTTGATACTTCGGACCGGCTGTACTTTGAACCGTTAACCACAGAAGACGTACTAAATATTATTGACAAAGAAAAACCGGCAGGTGTTGTTGTACAGTTTGGTGGTCAGACGGCAATCAATCTGGCGGGTCCGCTGGCTAAAGCTGGAGTTAAGATCATAGGTACATCGGTGGATGGCATCGACAAGGCAGAGGACAGGGAACGTTTTGACGAGCTTTTAGAAGCTCTGAGAATCCCGCGTCCCCAAGGATGCACAGTTACTAATGCCGACGAAGCGGTGGTTGCCGCCGAGCAGGTGGGTTTCCCGGTAGTAGTTCGGCCATCCTATGTACTCGGCGGCCGGGCCATGGAAATTGTTTATAATACCAAAGAACTCAAAAATTATATGAAATATGCAGTTAAGGCATCGGCAGAACATCCTGTATTGGTGGACCGCTATATGCAAGGCACAGAAGTAGAGGTTGACGCTATATCAGACGGTGAAACCGTGATGATTCCCGGTATTATGGAACATGTGGAACGGGCTGGCGTACATTCCGGGGACAGTATTGCTGTGTATCCGCCACAGTCTTTATCGCAAAACATTATCGACACGATCGTGGACTATACCCAGCGCTTGGCTCGCGGCCTCGCTGTAAAAGGTCTGGTCAATATTCAGTATGTAATCGTAGATGAGGAAGTTTATGTTATTGAAGTAAATCCGCGTTCTAGCCGGACCATCCCGTTTTTGAGCAAAGTAACTAATGTGCCAATGGTAAATATTGCTACCCGTGCAGCCATGGGCATGACGCTAAAAGAAATGGGACACGAAGGTGGACTACTGCCATGGGCAGAATATATCGCAGTAAAAGCGCCGGTTTTTTCCTTCGCTAAAATGCAGCAAGTGGATATATCCCTTGGACCTGAAATGAAATCAACCGGTGAAGTTATGGGCATCGATTACAATTATGCCAGGGCGCTTTATAAAGCAATAACCGGCGCCGGTATGAATATACCTCTCAATGGCACCGTGTTGTTTACGGTAGCCGATAAGGACAAAGAAGAGGCAGGAGAATTGGCCAAAGGCTTCGCTGTTCTGGGATATCATCTTGTAGCTACGGAAGGCACCGCAAAATATTTAAATACCTTGGGTCTGGATGTAGAAACGGTATCCAAAATACACGAAAATAGCCCGAACATTATAGATATGATTAAAACCGGTAACATTAACATGGTCGTTAATACCTTGACTCGTGGCAAAGAACCGGAACGCGACGGATTCCGTATACGGAGGGCAACGGTTGAACACGCTATTCCTTGTTTGACTTCTATCGATACCGCGAACGAAGTAAGACATGTGCTTGATCTCATGCGCGAACGGCGTCTGGTGTATGTACTGGCTTTGCAAGACTATGTTGGCGGAGGGGATGGCCTTGCCTAAAACCGTTGTTAAAGCTTCGGTGTTGGAGCATACTCTGATTGGGCCACAGGTGCGGCGACTGACATTTGCCGCACCGATCTTAGCGCAGCAGGCGTTACCGGGACAGTTTGTCCATGTCAAAGTTACGGAGTCAATCGTCCCGCTGCTCCGGCGGCCTATCAGCATTGCCGATGTCAACCCGGACAACGGGACACTAACGCTGATATACCGCATTGTTGGGCAGGGAACCTCGCTGCTGGCCGAAGTAAAACCGGGCGGTCAACTGGATATTATGGGACCGCTTGGCAACGGGTTTTCCTTAGAAACGGAGCGTCCCCTACTGGTTGGTGGCGGTATCGGGTTGGCACCTATGGTTTATCTGGCGAAATCACTTTGTCCCCGTCCCATTACTATCATAATGGGCGGACGGAACAAAGAAGAAATGTACTGGCAGGAAATCTTCCAGAGCCTCTGCAGGAGTATCCATATTACTACAGATGATGGATCGCTGGGAAGACAGGGATTTACGGTGGATGCTCTTAGCGATATGTTAAGTGCCGATACGTTTGACATAGTTTATGCATGCGGTCCCCAGCCGATGTTGGAAGGGGTGGCGCGTCTTGCGACAGCGAAAAACATTCGCTGTCAGGTATCGCTGGAAGATCATATGGCGTGCGGTGTTGGGGCGTGTTTGTCGTGCACCTGCGCCGCTACTGACGGTAAACGCCGTAAAGTCTGTGCCGACGGGCCGGTATTTTGGGCGGAGGAGGTGTTTAGCTGATGTTGGCAGTAACGATTGCGGGTATTTCCATGAAGACCCCCGTCATGACCGCGTCCGGAACCTTTGGTTTTGGCCCGGAATACAGTGATTTTGTAGACTTGAATACTATCGGGGCGATTGTCGTTAAGGGAACAACCCTGGCACCGCGCGCCGGAAATAGCGGCTGTCGTATTGCCGAAACGCCGGCGGGCATGCTCAACTCTATTGGTCTTGAAAACCCCGGCTCAGACGAGTTTCTTAAGGCGACGCTTCCAAAATTGAAAAAGTATGATGTACCAATTATCGTAAATATTTCGGGCAACACTGTTGAAGAATACGGCAAACTGGCGGCCAAACTCAGCGTAAACGGTGTCGCCGGTTTTGAACTTAATATCTCCTGTCCTAATGTTAAAGAAGGAGGCATCGCTTTTGGCACAGTACCGCAAAGCGCCGCAGCCGTAGTTCGGGAGGTTAAAAAAAATACGCATCTGCCGGTGATTGCCAAGCTATCACCTAATGTTACCGACATTGTAGCCATGGCTCGGGCTGTTGAAGAAGCAGGGGCAGACGCGATTTCTCTTATAAACACGCTTTTGGGAATGGCTATTGATACTAAAAGCTGGCGGCCGGTGCTGGGAAATGTTGTCGGCGGTCTGTCAGGCCCTGCCGTCAAGCCGGTAGCTCTTAGAATGGTCTGGCAGGTTGCCAACGCTGTTAACGTACCGGTTATAGGGATGGGCGGAATTATGACGGCTCTCGACGCTGTAGAATTTCTGCTGGCGGGAGCCAGTGCGGTAGCCGTGGGAACTGCTAATTTCGTAAATCCTTATGCCGCAGCAGAAGTCGCCGAGGGTCTCTGCGAGTACCTTAAAGAGCGCGGCCTAAGCCATGTGCAAAAATTGGTGGGACAGGTAAATCACAATATCGGTTAAACGAATGGTGGGAGGCGGATACTTGTGTCAATGAACCAAAGGCTTATTGTCGCTCTTGACTGTACTACCATGGAGCAAGTACAGGAAATGGTCGCAAAACTGGGGGATTCTGTACAATACTATAAAGTAGGTATGGAACTATATTATAGTGTAGGCCGTCAGGCCATACAGTTTCTCCGTCAGCAAAATAAAGAGGTTTTTCTTGACTTGAAACTGCACGACATCCCGAATACTGTGGCCAGATCGGCTTCCGTCCTAACGCACATGGGAGCGACCATGTTTAATGTGCACGCATCCGGTGGACCCAGTATGATGAAAGCAACGGCAATCGCTGTTGCAGAGGCGGCTGAAAATGCCGGAATAAAAAAACCAAAACTTATTGCGGTTACCATTCTGACTAGCATGGATGAGCCGGAATGGCGGTCACTTGGCTATAATACCTCGGTAGCCGGACAAGCTTTACACTTGGCGAGGTTGGTTAAAGAGGTTGGTCTTGACGGTGTGGTAGCGTCACCGCACGAAGCGAAAGCCATTAGAAAAGAATGCGGGCCGGAGTTCCTTATTGTTACACCCGGAATACGTCCTGTAGGTAGTGCCAGTAATGACCAAAGCCGCATTGCGACTCCGGGGGGAGCCCTTCGTTCAGGAGCCAGCCATTTGGTGGTAGGCCGTCCCATTACCGGAGCCACTGATCCTAAAGCGGCTGCGCTGGCCATTATTAGAGAAATGGAGGAACAATAATGGAAGAAGCTCAAGTAAGACAACTTTTGGTAGGTACAGGAGCCATTCTCGAAGGCCATTTTTTACTTACTTCCGGCTTACATAGCCCGCTATATGTGGAAAAATTCCAGGCGTTACAATGGCCGGAGCATACGGCGGCAATGTGCCGGGCACTGGCGGACAAGTTTAAAAATGAGCGGATTGATGTTGTGGTAGGACCGGTCACGGGTGGTATTTTGCTTGCTCATGAAGTGGGTAAAAACCTTGGTACCCGGGCCATATTTACCGAACGCGAAA
>JAGGAE010000082.1 GCA_017889725.1 Bacillota bacterium
CTTTACGATACAATGCATACACAATTTCTTGCCTCCTTTGATAGCAATTTACTACACTCTATGGAGGCCATCGAACTTTTAGCACAGTTTTTTGCCTGCGCGTTTATTTACTGTGTCCTATGCCCGCTTCTTTTCATAATATACTGTAGGATAGATACTATCCAGTATGAATAAAAGGAGCGACTCGAATGTTAAATTCACGGCAACCCCTATTTGCCCCCGGTGCTACCGTAACAATACTCACTGTTACCGGTTCCACGTATACCGGGCAAATAATTAGCGAAATTGGCGAACGCGGACATGATGCCGATCCTGGCTTCGCCGCGGAATTCATCGTAATTCAACTAACCTCTACCCAAAGTCCCTTTACTTCCGGTGAAATTGTGGCCTTCAATCTTCTGACTGTCATCGCTATCGGCCCGGTTTCTTGACACTAACCATACAATTTTTGCACGTACACATACTATCCAACACTAATGCCTCTCTGCATCTTTTGCAGCGAGGCATTAGTGTTATTCAATAATATAGGCTGTTATCTGCCTCCTTCCATAATCAAACGCTTCCTCCAACGTATCCATCGCCAAATCAATTTTATGTCCTTGTATCGCCCCGCCAATATCATCGGCAACCGCATAACCATAATCAGGAATATATATACGCCGTTGACTCCAGTGGAATAGACCTCCAATTTGCGGGATGATCACTATTATAAGATTCATGCACCTTGGGCAGCGTCGGCAGCACAGGTTTTGGTGCCGCTGGCGGTTTATTATTATTAGGTGCGTTCTTTCTCGGCGCTTTAACTGGTTTGTTCGCTTTAAGCGCCAAAAATGTTTTACTTCCTACTACTCCGTCTTCGGTTAACCGGGCATCTTTCTGTAGATTTGTAACGGCAATAAATGTAGCCTGTCCATAAACACCATCAGCTTTGCCCGTTAAAAAACCGGTTTTTATTAAAGCCTCTTGTACCTCTTTTACCTCCTGTCCTTTCATACCTAAACGAATGAGGTTTTCTGACTGCTTCTGCCGGACAAGCTGCTTGAGGTCTGCGGGCGAAGGTTTCGCCGCCTTAGATGTTTCTTTTGTAGCCGGCTTATAGTGTTGTAACGCTTCCCTAGTCGCCGGTCCTACCATACCATCGGTCTTCAGTTTCACCTCCCTTTGGAAACGCAGTATAGCATCCTGGGTATTTTGATCAAACTCCCCGTTCGCTGCCCCTTTCTTCAGATACTTCAAATCAACCAAATACTTTTGTATAACTTTAACTTCACTTCCCTTCATACCATACTTTAAAACATCCGACTTGTTGCTGGCAAAAGCGGGTAATTGGAAAAACATACAAAGACTGAGGCATATAACTATCACTCTCATTCCCTATCCCCCCCTCAGTTACCATTTCTACTTTACTTATACCAATTACCCATACAAATTGGAATAGGCTTAAAGTACCAACTAGCCGGACATTCAGCCGGTAACTTATGGGTTTGTATTTTTTGATTAGACATGATAAACAGAGATATCTCGTATATATGGACGGTATTTTTAAATAATCCCCGTTTTTTAGCAAATAGCGATTTGGTTATATATTCATATTAACGTATAATTATTAATATACATACGAGAGAGGGGTTCAATCATGTCTAAAAAAATCATTTCTGCGTTCCTGCTCGCCTTACTGGTATTGGCGCTAGCAGTAAGTGGCTGCGGTCAACAAACCAGCCAAGCTCCCAAAACTATAAAAATCGGTACGGAAGCTACCTTCCCCCCATTTGAATTCCAAGACGATAAAACCAAAGAATATGTAGGCTTCGACATCGATCTAGTCAAAGCTATCGCTAAGCAGATGGGCTGCGAGGCGGAAATCGTCAGCATGGGCTTTGACGGCCTTGTTCCTGCATTGGAAGCCCAACAAATCGATGTTATCGCCGCCGGTATGAGCATTACCCCGGAACGGGCGGAAAAGGTTGCTTTTTCCGATCCTTACTACAAATCCGGTTTATCTATCGTTGTTAAAAACAGCGATACCACAATTAAAAGTTTCAAAGATTTAGAAGGAAAACGTCTGGCCGTTCAGATTGGTACAACCGGCGCGGAAGAAGCAAAAAAAATAGCTAGTGCGACCGTTCGTGAGTTCAACAGCTCATCCGACGCATATATGGAACTGGTTTCAGGCGGGGCTGACGCCGTCGTTAACGATCACCCGGTTAACCAATATTACCTAGTACAGGGCGGCTCTAAAGAATCTAAATTGGTCGGTGATATCCTCAATTCGGAAGATTACGGCTTAGCCATTAATAAAAAGAACACCGAGTTATCGCAAAAAATCAATGCAGCGTTAGCCGAAATCAAAAAGAACGGCGAATACGATAAAATTTACCAAAAATGGTTTGGTGCAAAAGTACAGTAACACCATCAAAAGGGACTGCCTCCTCCAGGAGGCAGCCCCTTTTCAATTTTCTATCAATCATCCCGACGGTCACGATCTTGCGGTTTAACTAAAGTCGGACGCATTACCTTTTGCGGGGTCGGCAGGCGCAAAATAACGTCTTTCATCGCCGCATAGTTAAAAGGTATCAGCGGCCATAAATACGCATGTTTAAAGGATGTAGTAGTTATTGTCAAAAGCAGAATCAGGGCAAGACCTATCAGCAGCCCCGGCACCTTCCACAACATGACTAAAAGGAGTAATCCCACGCGAAACAGCCGTATTGCCAGTGAAAGTTCGACACTGGGCGTGGCAAAAGCCCCAACTGCGGCAATCGCCGTATAAAAAATTACTTCATTGCCGAATAAACCTACCTTAGTGGCAAATTCCCCCAGCATAAAGGAACCAATAAAACCGAGAGAAGTTGACTGCGCCGACGGTACGTGTATAGTCGCCATCCTCACAAGCTCTACCCCAACCTCTGCCAGGATAAACTGGATGCCCAATGGAATAATACCTGGATCACGTGGTCCTAAAAAGCCAAGCGTTTCCGGCAGCAGCTGATGCTGAAATACAAATGCCAGCCACAAAGGCGGCAATAATAGTGACAGTAACACGCCAAACAAACGAACCAGGCGTAAATACGAACCTACCAGCGGGTTCTGGTGAAACTCCTCCACATGCTGCACATGATGCCAAAAGGTTGTCGGCAGTATCATCACATTGGGGGTTGTATCCACGATAACACAGACATGGCCTTCCAAAAGATGAATCGCCACAACGTCGGGGCGTTCGGTATAACGAACCTTTGGCAAAGGATTCCAACGGTTTCCGCCGGTGATAAATTCTTCAACTGCCTTTTCCGCCATCGGCACACCGTCGATAGAAATATTATTAAGCCGCTTTTTCACTGTCTCTACCAGTTCCGGATTGACTATATCTTTAATATAGGCTACCGCAACATCCGTTTGTGACCGGGCCCCGACTTTAACTATCTCAAACCTGAGGTTGGGATCACGCAGCCGCCGCCGAATCAGCGTCGTATTAAACGGCAGCGTCTCCACAAAAGAATCCCGCGAGCCACGTGTAACCTTTTCAATATTTGACTCTTGCGGTGACCGAGCCGGATAACTCCGTGCATCAAAGACAAGTACCTGATCTGCTTTGTCAATAAAAAACAAGAGCTCACCGGACAACAAACTTAGCAGTGCATCCTGCATATTATCAACCATTTTGACCTGAGAATGAGTGGCATGAGAATAGAATAAGTTCTGCAGCGCATTCACCGTTAGCTCGCTCTGATTAAATACCATCATATCGGCAAATACATTACTCAGCAGAATGTCATTCGTCATACCGTTAATAGAAAAGGAGGCCGCTCGCCGCCGTCCTACATTGTATTCGCGAAAAATAATATCAAAAGATTCCCCTACACCGAGTAATTCCTTCAAATGATTAATATTATCATCAATTTCCTTGCTTATCTTCATCTCGGCGTTCTCCGGCATACGGCCTTGCCACCTCATTCCTTATCTTCGTATCTCAAACTCCGTTATTTACTTGTCTAATACCAGTCTATATAGTGAGTTTTTCCAGGATGTTTCCCTTATATACAGAGCAAAATTACTCCGAAATGAACATAAAAACCTCGTCAATCTAAGCAGACCTTAGATTGACGAGGTTTTTACTCGGTTCAGAGGCTATAACATTTACAACAGCCGCTTCACAACCTTTAGCAAGCACCCTTCCTTGATGCTTACAGCATTATAGGGGCAAAGTTCCTGGCAACAATAGCACCGGATACATTGCTCATAGGCAATCTCAACCTTACCCTGCTGTATTTTCATAGCCTTGGGTGGACAATGAGCGGCACAACGACCACAGCCTATACACGCATCACTAATCCAAGGCCGGGCCGTTAAGTGGTTCCGTCCAAACTCCGCTAGCCATTTAGGCACGCGATCCTCCAGAGATAGCAAAGTGCGCGGCGGAACAAAGGAACATCTAACCCCTTTCGCGCTGCCTACTACCTCAATCTCAGTAAACGGTGGCGTTAACCCCTGTTCAAGCGCCATGGCGACCATCGGGATATGCTGCGGCTTAAATCCCATCATTTCAGTCATAACTACATCTACCGCAAACCCGTTGACTCCGGCTAGCAAAACCCCGGCAAAAAGAGGATGTCCGTTCCTTGGCCCGTTTCCTTCCATCCCCATTACGCCGTCAATAAGAAACAGACTTGGCTTAACCAGATTGGCTAAATCAAGAATCATGCCGGAAAATTCCTGTCTTTTCTGCATTCTAAGGTGAAATTGCGCTTTGTCCATCCCAACAACACACCCAAACAGATTTTTTACAGCCCCCGTCACGCCCATAAAAGTATGGGTTTTCATTTTCGCCAAAGAAATTACCTTATCTACTTCCTTAAGCGGTCTAGCCAGCATAAATTTCTTTATCACCCGGCCTTCCGGGTAATGCATCTCAACGGCCGTGCTGGTAGGCCCGGGAGAATCCCCAACAACAGGTATCCCCCCTGCTTTTTTTACCGCACGAATCACAGCCCGCACCACCTCTGGATGGGTAGTTACTGAAAGTTCCTTTTTTACCGCTTCCAACATATTCGGCTTTACCAATACCCTGTCACCAGGACTTATATACTTCTCCATTCCGCCCAATAATTCAAGGGCTTCGTTAACGCCTTTCTCAACGTC
>JAGGAE010000022.1 GCA_017889725.1 Bacillota bacterium
TAGAGACGTCTTACCATGGTCAACGTGACCGATGGTTCCAATGTTTACGTGCGGCTTATTTCTTTCAAACTTTTTCTTTGCCATTTTACAAACCCCCTAAAAAATAAATTTTAGTTTTAAATCTGCTATTTACGCACCCTTCATCTTGGAAACAATTGCTTCCGCGATGCTTTTAGGAACTTCTTCATAGTGATCGAATTCCATCGAGTAGTTGCCACGTCCCTGAGTCCGAGACCGAAGGTCGGTTGCATAACCAAACATTTCGGACAGCGGCACAAAGGCTTTGATAGACTGGGCGCCATTGCGGGCTTCCATACTGTCAATGCGGCCACGTCTGGAGTTGAGATCACCGATTACGTCACCCATGTATTCTTCCGGAACCACAACTTCCACTTTCTCATATGGTTCGAGAAGCGACGGACTGGCTTTAGCCGCACCGGCTTTAAAGCCCATCGATCCGGCAATTTTAAAGGCCATTTCCGAGGAGTCAACATCATGGTACGATCCATCGTAAACAATTACTTTGATATCTACCATCGGATACCCGGCGACAACGCCGGATTCCATCGCCTCTTTGACACCGGCCTCAATCGGCGAAATGTATTCTCTAGGAATAGAGCCACCGACGGTTTTATTTTCAAAAACAAAGCCTTGACCAGGTTCTTGAGGAATAAGTTCCAGCCAGCAATGGCCGTATTGACCGCGACCGCCGGACTGCCGTACAAACTTACCTTCTGCTTTGACGTTTTTCCTGATGGTTTCACGATAAGCAACCTGAGGATTACCAACATTACACTCTACTTTGAATTCACGAAGCATACGGTCAACGATAATTTCCAGATGAAGTTCGCCCATACCGGAAATAATGGTTTGCCCGGTTTCGTGATCGGTGTAGGTGCGGAATGTCGGATCTTCTTCCGCCAGTTTCGACAGCGCGATACCCATTTTATCTTGGTCGGCTTTAGTCTTTGGCTCAACCGCTACCGAAATAACCGGTTCTGGGAAGACCATCGACTCAAGAATAATCGGCGATTTTTCATCACACAAAGTGTCGCCTGTAGTAGTATCTTTCAAACCAACCGCCGCAGCAATGTCTCCGGTGTTAACACTTTCGATTTCCTCACGGTGGTTAGCGTGCATTTGCAATATACGACCGATACGTTCTTTCTTGCCTTTAGTCGAGTTGTATACGTACGAACCCGAAGTGAGAGTACCCGAGTAAACTCGGAAGAACGACAATTTACCCACGAACGGGTCAGTCATAATCTTAAATGCCAGTGCCGAGAACGGCAGCGAGTCATCCGCCTTACGGTCATCTTCCTCACCGCTATCCGGATTAACGCCCTTGATAGCCGGCACATCAGTTGGCGCAGGCATGTACGCAACAACCGCATCCAGGAGAGGCTGTACGCCTTTGTTTTTGTACGAAGAACCGCACAATACCGGAATCATCTTAACAGCTATCGTAGCTTTGCGAATACCGGCATTGATTTCCTCAACAGTGAGTTCTTCACCCTCAAGGTATTTCATCATAAGCTCGTCATCACATTCCGCTACCGCATCCAAGAGATTTTGGCGGTAAAGTTCAGCCTGTTCCTTCAGTTCTTCCGGAATTTCGGCTTCTTCACTGGTTTTTCCAAGGTCATCGGTATAAACGATGGCTTTCATTTCAACCAGGTCGATAAGCCCTTTGTAAGTATCTTCCAAACCGATCGGAAGTTGGATAGGCACAGGATTGGCTCCCAGCCGACTTTTCATCATATCTACGACACGATAGAAATCCGCGCCGATAATATCCATTTTATTTACATACGCTATACGAGGAACGCCATATTTATCAGCCTGACGCCAAACGGTTTCAGACTGCGGTTCAACCCCGCCCTTAGCACAAAACACTGCTACCGATCCGTCAAGCACTCTCAACGAACGTTCCACCTCAACAGTGAAGTCCACGTGCCCTGGTGTGTCAATGATGTTAATTCGGTGACCATTCCATTGACAAGTGGTAGCCGCCGAAGTAATGGTGATTCCTCTTTCTTGTTCCTGAACCATCCAGTCCATCGTGGCAGCACCATCATGCACTTCACCAATCTTGTGTACTCTTCCTGTATAAAACAGAATACGTTCAGTTGTTGTTGTCTTGCCGGCGTCAATATGTGCCATGATGCCAATGTTCCGCGTCTTTTCGAGTGGAAACTTTCTGGCCACCATTATCACTCCTTATTGGACTTACCCAAGCCCCGCAGTATTACCAACGGTAATGAGCAAACGCCTTATTGGCTTCCGCCATTTTATGCGTGTCTTCTTTTTTCTTGATCGAAGAGCCGGTTGAATTAGCAGCATCCATAAGTTCAGCCGCCAATCTTTCGTGCATTGTTTTTTCCCCTCTAAGCCGGGAATAATTTACCAACCAGCGAATACCGAGCGACAGACGACGATCAGCACGAACTTCTACAGGCACCTGATAGTTCGCACCACCAACACGGCGAGCCCGCACTTCCAGAACCGGCATAACATTTTTCAACGCCGTTTCAAACACTTCCAACGGATCTTTACCTGTTTTTGTTCGAATGATTTCGAACGCATCATATACAATGCCTTCAGCAACGCCTTTTTTACCATTCATCATAATTTTATTAACGAACCGGGTAACCATTTTCGAGTTATACACCGGATCCGGCAATACGTCACGTTTAGGTACAGGACCTTTTCTTGGCATGGGTTTCCCTCCTTTGTCCAGAATATATTCGAGCATTCAGCACTTATTTCTTGGCCCGTTTAGCACCGTATTTAGACCGTCCTTGGTTGCGTTTTGCAACACCGGCGGTATCCAAAGCACCGCGAATGATATGATAACGAACACCAGGCAAGTCTTTGACCCTGCCACCTCTAATCAGTACCACAGAGTGTTCCTGAAGGTTATGGCCGATACCAGGGATATACGCAGTTACCTCGATACCGTTGGTCAACCTAACCCTGGCAACCTTACGAAGCGCGGAGTTTGGTTTCTTCGGAGTAGTGGTATATACTCTCGTACACACACCACGTTTCTGCGGGCATTCAGCCAACGCAGGCGCAGTGGATTTCTTTTCAAGTTCTTGTCTTCCTTTTCGTACCAGCTGACTAATTGTCGGCATAACTACACCTCCTTCCCCATTGTTAGTTTTAAATTAAAATTCGCCCCTGGCGCTTAGCTCGGGGCAAACGGGCTAACACCTTTACCCACTCTAACCCTTGAGCAACGCTACAGCAGCAGCACCAACTTCAATACCGCAGGCTTTTCCCAGCTCGGACATACTTTGCACAGTTACTGTTTTTACACCTAAACGGCTACACAGTTCCCTTACCGGAGTTGTCACCCTAGCATCAGCGTCTTCGGCCAAATAAACCAGCCCGGCCGTACCTTTTTCAACAGCTTTGGCAACTTGTTTGGCACCAATCACTTTTGCAGCGGTTTTTAAAGCGTCTGTTGACACGGATCGTCACTCCCTTTTGTGTCCGCAGAAAGCGAATTTGCCCATATTTCACCATGTAAGCTATGCTTTTACGAACGAAATTGGGCGAGCGTTTCTTCCATAAAAATGCCACTATTCTTGGGGCACTCTAACATTTTATCATTGGCCTATGTTAATGTCAACAGAAATCTAGCTATAATGCGAATTATTATGTCCACGTGCCCTGGAGTGTCATAATATAAAGATCGACAAACATTATTATGCCTGTCGATCCTTATATTACTCATATTTGTTAATTTGCACTAGGCTTTTCTGCGCCTTCGGATTTACGGATTTTAATGTTTCGATACCGGCTCATTCCGGTACCGGCAGGTACCAGCTTACCGATAATAACATTTTCTTTTAAGCCGAGAAGCGGATCCACTTTCCCCTTAATAGCCGCCTCTGTCAACACACGGGTAGTTTCCTGGAAGGATGCCGCGGACAAGAAGGAATCGGTTGCCAACGAGGCTTTCGTAATCCCTAGCAGAACAGGTCTTGCAACGGAAGGCTCGCTGTCATTTTCGAGGATGCGTGCATTCTCTTCTTCAAAGCTGTTGATATCCACATACTCGCCTGGCAGCAGTTCAGTATCGCCAGCCTCTTCGATTTTAACCTTATGAAGCATTTGGCGAACAATAACTTCAATATGTTTGTCGTTAATTTCAACGCCTTGCGATTTATATACTTTTTGCACTTCGTAAACCAGATAACGTTGGGTATCCCGAAGCCCACTTACCCGAAGAATATCATGAGGATTGACAGATCCTTCTGTTAAGCGTTCACCGGCATATACCGTTTGTCCGGTTTTCACTATAAGCCTTGAACCATAAGGAATCTGATACAGCCGTTCTTCTCCGGCTGGCGGGGTAATTGTAACTTTACGCAAACCCTTAATTTCTTTAACATCTACTAATCCATCTGCTTCAGTGATAATAGCCGGACGTTTCGGTTTGCGGGCTTCGAACAGTTCTTCAACCCTCGGCAGACCTTGCGTAATATCGTCCCCGGCTACACCGCCAGTATGGAACGTACGCATGGTAAGCTGAGTGCCCGGTTCCCCGATGGACTGCGCCGCAATAATACCGACGGCTTCGCCCACATCAACCATACCGCCTGTCGCAAGGTTACGGCCATAACATTTAATACACACACCAAATTGAGAGCGGCAAGTCAGTACCGACCGGATGGAAACCTTATCAGTGACAGCCACCACTTTATCGGCAAGCTCTTCAGAGATTTCTTCATTTTGTCTAACAATGTAGTTACCATCAGCGTCAACAATGTCTTCCGCCGCAACTCGGCCGATAATGCGGTCTTTCAGAGATTCGATCAGACCGCTGCCTTCTGTAATATCCGAAACTTCGATACCCCGGATATTATTGTTGCGGACTTTAACTTCGCGAACATCACTCGCCAGAATAATGTCAATCACTTTTTCGGTGAGTACGGTATCAGCAGCAACAAGTTCTTCACCATCCATAGTGTGAACTGCCTCTGCCGTATTTTTATCAAGCATTTCCCGCATCATGGTGTCTTTCAAATCACCTTTGAATTTCTCATCTGGTTCGCTGAGAACGACTATCTCGGTTCCTGCGCTACCAATATCTTCTACAGTCGCGTTCAGAGTCCCGTACACAACGATGGAAGGCATATTATTCTTGCCAATTTTAGTTAAAGCTTCGTCATCCAGCACATCGCCTCTGGCATACAAGGTTTCTCCCGTTTCCGGGCTCACCACTTCTTCCGCCAAAACCCGCCCTAAAAGCGTATCGCGCAATACCTCAATGGCACTGGCACTGGATTTCGACAGTCTTGCTCGTTCGCGCAGCAAGTTAATGCCAATAACATCACAATCTTCTTCGCGGACAATAACATCCTGGGCCACGTCAACCAGACGCCGAGTCAGGTAACCTGAGTCAGCTGTTCTGAGTGCCGTATCAGCCAAACCTTTTCTGGCACCATGTGTGGAGATAAAGTATTCAAGAACGGTCAAGCCTTCACGGAAGTTCGCCTTGATGGGCAAATCAATGATTCGACCTGAAGGGTCCGCCATCAGACCACGCATACCTGCAAGCTGCCGGATCTGTTGGATATTACCACGCGCACCGGAAGTTGCCATCATGTATACCGGGTTAAACTTTTCAAGCGAGTTCATAAGGGCGCCGGTTACATCATCCGTAGCTTTTGTCCACAGATCAATAATCTTTTTATAGCGTTCGTCGTCAGTAATAAGACCGCGACGGTATTGTTTATCAATAGTATCGACCTGAACTTCCGTCTTGGAGAGTATTTCTTTTTTAGCTTCCGGTACCTTTATATCTGCAATCGCAATAGTAATACCAGCGCGGCAGGCAAAAGAGAAGCCAAGTTTTTTTACACTATCCAAAACTTCCGCTGTTTTCGTTGTACCAAACCGGCGATAACATTCAGCGGCTAATTTGCCTAACTGCTTTTTGTCCATAATAATTCCCATATGAAGTCCATCTTCGCGGGTTTCAAAATGGCGCAGTTCCGGAGGCAACACTTCGTTAAAAATGACGCGGCCAACAGTAGTATGAACTAGACCCTTTCCGGGCAAGCGAATTCTAACTTTAGCATGCAAACCCAAGGCTTTATGTTGATAGGCCAAAAGAGCCTCATTAATATTGGAGAATGCCTTACCTTCGCCAACAGCCCCATCGCGTTCAATGGTCAGATAATAAGAACCCAAAACCATATCCTGCGTTGGCACGGCTACTGGTTTACCGTCTTTCGTTGATAAGATGTTATGCGCCGACAGCATAAGAAGTCTGGCTTCAGACTGGGCTTCCGCCGACAGCGGCACATGGACAGCCATCTGGTCACCGTCGAAGTCGGCATTATAGGCCGAACATACAAGCGGGTGAATTTTAATGGCGCGGCCTTCGGATAATACAGGTTCAAACGCTTGAATGCCCAGGCGGTGAAGCGTCGGGGCGCGATTTAGAAGTACTGGATGTTCTTTAATAACTTCTTCTAGAACATCCCACACTTCCGGACGAACCCGTTCAACCATACGTTTTGCACTTTTTATATTATGGGCATGGCCGGCATTAACCAATTTCTTCATAACAAAAGGCTTGAACAATTCCAGAGCCATTTCTTTCGGCAGACCGCACTGATGTAGTTTCAGGTCCGGGCCGACTACTATAACCGACCGTCCGGAATAGTCAACACGCTTCCCTAGAAGATTTTGCCGGAAGCGGCCTTGTTTGCCTTTCAGCATATCAGACAGCGATTTAAGCGGCCGGTTACCAGGTCCAGTTACCGGACGTCCACGCCGTCCGTTATCAATGAGGGCATCCACAGCTTCCTGCAACATGCGTTTTTCATTGCGGACAATAATATCCGGTGCACCTAAATCCAATAAACGCTTTAAGCGATTATTCCGGTTAATTACCCGGCGATACAAATCATTAAGGTCACTGGTGGCAAAACGACCACCATCTAACTGAACCATAGGTCTGAGTTCCGGCGGTATAACCGGAACTACATCCAGAATCATCCAACTAGGATTATTGCCGGATTTACGGAAGGCCTCGGTAACTTCCAGACGCCGGATAGCCCGAATCTTACGTTGACCGCTGACTTCTTTTAATTCCTGCCGCAACTCACGGCTCATCTTTTCAAGATCAAGCTCATCAAGAAGCTTTTTAATTGCTTCAGCACCCATACCGACTTTAAAAGCATTACCATATTTATCGCGATAGTCACGGTATTCATTTTCAGTCAACAGTTGCTTTTTCATCAACGGTGTTTCGCCCGGCTCAATTACGATATAAGAAGCAAAGTAAAGCACCTTTTCCAGCGAGCGCGGTGATACGTCAAGGATTAAACCCATTCGGCTGGGAATGCCTTTAAAGTACCAAATATGAGATACCGGCGCAGCCAGTTCAATATGCCCCATACGGTCACGACGGACCTTAGAGCGAGTTACTTCAACCCCGCAGCGATCACAGACGATACCCTTATAGCGAATGCGTTTGTACTTACCGCAGTGACACTCCCAATCCCGAGTTGGTCCAAAGATCTTCTCGCAAAACAAACCTTCCCGCTCAGGTTTAAGTGTTCTATAGTTTATCGTTTCCGGTTTTTTTACCTCGCCGTATGACCATGCGCGGATTTGTTCCGGCGAGGCGAGACCTATCCTCATTGAATCAAAATTATTTACATCTAACAAGGGGTTATCGCTCCCTTCACTCTTACTCGAAATCCTCGCCTAGATCGTCAAGATAGTCGCGCGGATTAACTTTTCGGTCTTTTTTATCCTTTTTGTCGCTTTTATTCAGTTCTAGTTCAAAATCATCACCCTCGTCAGCCGAGGCAACGGTTCGAACAGAACCCATTTCGCCGATTTCAGCAATAATATCCAGTTCTTCTTCAATCGGTTCAATATCATCGCTATTTTCGATTTCATCAGCTACATCTGGCTCAAAATCGCCAAGCTTACGTTCATGCGGTAAAGGTCTTGCAGCCTCTTCGCCACCAATACTAAGCTCAAGTTCTTTCGCCGTTTCGTTAATATCTTCTTCCGACTCCCGAATAAGAATTTCTTGGGCGTCTTCGGAAAGCACCTTAACATCCAGGCCAATACTCTGCAGCTCTTTTATAAGAACTTTGAAAGATTCCGGCACTCCCGGCTCAGGGATATTCTCACCTTTAACTATAGCTTCGTAGGTTTTTACACGGCCCACCACATCGTCGGACTTAACCGTCAAAAGTTCTTGTAAAGTATACGCCGCACCATAGGCCTCCAAAGCCCAAACTTCCATTTCTCCGAAACGCTGACCGCCGAACTGGGCTTTACCGCCAAGAGGCTGCTGCGTTACAAGAGAGTACGGCCCCGTAGAACGAGCATGAATTTTATCGTCAACCAAGTGAGCCAGTTTCAGCATATACACATAACCAACTGTCACCGGGTTGTCAAACGGATCACCGGTACGCCCATCATACAGCATGGTTTTACCTTCGTCAGGCAACCCAGCTAACTTAAGCGTCTTAAAGACTTCCTTTTCGGTAGCACCGTCGAATACCGGAGTGGCAATATGGACACCGGCAATATCCGGCTTCGGCATACCATTACGCTGATAATCATAACCGGCATTTTTAAGCGCCTCTTCCACACCGGCTTCCATATTCTTAATCTTCATACCCAAAGTGGCAGCCGCCCATCCCAGATGGGTTTCCAATACCTGCCCAATATTCATACGAGAAGGTACGCCCAGCGGATTAAGAACGATCTGAACCGGTGTACCATCCGGCAGGAATGGCATATCTTCTTCCGGTAATATCCTGGATACTACCCCTTTATTACCATGGCGTCCGGCCATTTTATCGCCCTCAGAAATTTTTCTCTTCTGAGCGATATATACCCTCACCAACTGATTGACGCCAGGAGACAATTCATCGCCGTTTTCACGGCTGAAAACTTTAACATCAACAATTTTACCGGCTTCCCCATGAGGCACTCTAAGGGAGGTATCCCTAACTTCACGGGCTTTTTCACCAAATATAGCACGGAGCAAACGTTCTTCGGCAGTAAGTTCGGTTTCTCCCTTAGGAGTAACTTTACCTACCAGAATATCTCCAGGACGAACTTCAGCCCCAACCCGGATAATACCCCGGTCATCCAAATCCCTGAGCGCTTCTTCCGCCACATTCGGAATATCACGGGTAATTTCTTCCGGTCCGAGTTTTGTATCACGGGCATCGCATTCGTATTCTTCTATATGAATGGAGGTAAATATATCTTCTTTAACAAGCTTTTCACTAAGCAAGATAGCATCTTCGTAGTTATACCCTTCCCACGGCATAAACGCAACCAGAACATTATACCCTAGCGCTAATTCGCCTTCATCAGTAGAAGGACCATCAGCCAAAACTTGGCCCTTTTTGATGCTTTCCCCTTTGCGAACAATAGGTTTTTGATTAAAGCACGTCCCCTGATTGGAGCGTTCATACTTTTGGAATTTGTAGCTGTCAAGACCACCATTTTCATTCCGTATGTACACGTCATTCGCGGTTACTTTAGCAACTTCGCCCGCGTTTTTCGCCAGCACTACTACCCCAGAATCCCGCGCAGCCTTATATTCCATACCGGTTCCCACAATCGGAGCCTGCGTCCTAAGAAGCGGCACTGCCTGTCGCTGCATGTTCGCACCCATTAAGGCACGGTTCGCATCGTCATTTTCCAAGAACGGAATCATAGCCGTTGCTATGGACACAACCTGTTTCGGCGATACATCCATGTAGTCAACCTTTTCCGCCGGAACCACCAATATTTCATTTCTATAACGAACTGTTACCCGTTCACTGACGAACCAGCTGTCACTGTTTAACTCATCATTAGCCTGAGCAACAACCATTTCGTCTTCTTCATCAGCGGTCAAGTAAAAAACTTCTTCGGTTACGCGACGGTTTTCTTTGTCAACTTTCCGATACGGCGTTTCAATAAAGCCAAATTCATTAATCCTTGCAAACGTGGACAAAGAGCCGATAAGGCCGATATTCGGACCTTCCGGCGTTTCAATAGGACACATACGGCCATAGTGAGAGTGATGCACGTCTCGAACCTCGAAACCTGCACGCTCACGGCTTAAGCCACCTGGCCCCAATGCACTAAGACGGCGTTTATGTGTCAGTTCAGCCAGTGGATTCGTCTGATCCATAAATTGAGACAACTGGCTGGAGCCAAAAAATTCCTTTATGGCCGCCACAACCGGTCGAATATTAATAAGCGCCTGCGGAGTTATAACATCAATGTCCTGAATGGTCATACGCTCCCGGACGACACGTTCCAGCCTGGATAAGCCTATCCTAAACTGGTTTTGTAAGAGTTCGCCTACCGAACGCAAACGACGATTGCCCAAATGGTCAATATCGTCTACGGAGCCATGCTCATCCATAAGATTTAAGAGATAACTAATAGAGGCAATAATATCTTCCCTGGTAATGGTACGATGGGTATGCGGCAGAACAGGATTGCACAACATTTTTACCGTCTGTCCGTCTTTCTGCCTAATTTTCACTTCTATAATAGAAGTACCGCCATACATACCGCTTTGTTCAATTTTACTAATGAGCTTTTCATCAATAACAGTACCTTCCTCGGCCAAGCATTCACCAGTATCGGGATGCACAAGAGGCTGAGCCAGTACCTTGCCCATCATCCGCCGCCGCCAGCCAAGCTTTTTCGTGAGCTTGTACCGTCCAACCGTTGCAAGATCATAGCGTTTAGGATCAAAGAACAATGTTTCCAAAAGCTGAGTTGCATTATCTACCGTTGGCGGTTCTCCTGGACGAAGGCGCTTGTATATTTCAACAAGGGCTTCCTCTTTCGAGTCCGTATTATCCCTTTCCAAAGTCGCCCTTATTCTCATGTCATCGTTAAACAAGTCCGCTATTGACGCACTTGATCCGTAACCTAACGACCGAATAAGCACAGTTACCGGAAGTTTACGGGTCCGGTCAACACGAACCGAAACAACGTCATTCGCGTCTGTTTCCAATTCAAGCCAAGCACCCCGGTTTGGTATCACCGTAGCGTTAAACAGTTTTTTACCGCTGGCGTCAATGGTCTCACCATAATATACTCCAGGAGACCGCACTAATTGGCTTACAATAACCCGTTCGGCACCATTAATAATAAAAGTGCCAGTATCGGTCATCAGAGGGAAATCGCCCATGAACACTTCCTGTTCTTTGATTTCCCCGGTTTCGCGGTTGATCAGGCGGACACCCACTCTGAGAGGAGCCGAGTAAGTAACATCGCGCTCTTTACATTCTTCCACCACATACTTGGGTTCTCCCAGAGTAAAATTCTCAAAAGAAAGAACCAAATTCCCCGTAAAATCTTGAATCGGCGAAATATCGTGGAATATCTCCTGCAAACCTTCTTTGAGAAACCAGTTATAAGAATTTTTCTGAATTTCGATGAGGTTGGGCATATCCAGCACTTCATTAATCTTGGAATAACTGTACCTGACCCTATTACCCACCGGAACAGGATTAAACATTAAAGACTTCACCCCTTAGCCCAATTTCAAGTGGCGTCTTCCCACATTGCATAAACGCGGCACAACTATACAAAATACAAAAATAAGCAAGGTTCATCAGTTTGATTCAAAACCTCGCTTCATTTTTTGATGAAATAATGATTCATCTCCCATTATATTACTATTTCCCCATAACAGGCAAATTATACCTCGCCTATTAAAACGAGTAATTAAATGGTATTGGTATACCGCATTACAAAATGATATCATTTCACTCTATGTTTGTCAAGTAAAAATATCCATGTTTGTCAAGCTTTGCATAAAGTATTAATACACACAAAACACACAGGAAAACGGAGAGTGCCTTACGGCGCTCTCCGTTCCACCAAGCAAGAAAATCTGAATTACTTAACTTCAACAGTTGCGCCAGCTTCTTCAAGCTTAGCTTTGATTGCATCAGCATCAGCTTTAGCAATTTTCTCTTTAACGGTTTTAGGAGCGCCATCAACCATTTCTTTCGCTTCTTTAAGGCCAAGACCGGTAATTTCACGAACTACCTTAATAACGTTGATTTTACTACCACCAGCGTTGGTCAGAACTACGTCAAATTCAGTTTTTTCTTCAGCAGCAGCAGGAGCACCAGCAGCAGCAGGAGCAGCAGCCATAGCTACAGGAGCAGCAGCGCTTACACCAAATTTGTCTTCCAGAGCTTTAATCAGCTCGGACAGTTCGAGTACAGTCATCGACTCAATGGCTTCCATAATTTGTTCTTTAGTCATTTTATTAAACCTCCAAAAATACTATTTTATTTTTAAATGGGTAATTAGGCACTTTCTTTTTGTTTGCGAACCGCTTCAAGCACATACGCCAAGTTGCGAAGATTGCCGTGAAGCACGTTGACAAGGCCGGAAATAGGAGCCTGCATAGTACCCAGCAGTTTGGCAATAAGTACTTCGCGCGGCGGCAAACTTGCCAAGGCTTTTACACCCTGGGCATCAATCACTTTACCTTCAACTAAACCAGCTTTTACTTCCAAAGCCTGCAATTTGTTTTCTTTAATAAAGTCTGCAAGAACTTTTGCGGGAGCAACTGGATCGGTAGCCGACATAGCAATCGCCGTCGGTCCTTCCAGGTATTGGGCAAGCCCCTGAATGCCGGCTTGGTTGGCGGCAATCCGTGTCATAGTATTCTTTATAACACGATACTCAACACCTGCTTCACGGAATTTACGCCGAAGTTTTGTATCCATAGCAACATTCAGCCCGCGGTAGCTCGTTAAAACTACACCTTTACTTCCGGAAAGTTTTGCTTGAATTTCACTAACCAGCGCTTCCTTTTCTGGAGTTACAGCCATCAAAATACACCTCCTTCATATCGAACAGTTACAATAATTAAAAACGACCTGCCGGCAGTATTTACCGGAGGTCGTTGAAGACATACATTCATCTTCGCTCATCCCCGGCCTCGGCAGGCGGACCAAAGTCCATTATTATTACCTGCTATCTACAGCCTAAAGCATTATGCTCTATTCTTTTTTACCGGGAACCTTAAGCGTATTGATCTTAATACCAGGGCCCATGGTAGTGCTTACCGTGATGCCTTTAAGGTACTGGCCTTTCGCTGCCGCAGGCTTTACCTTGATCAGCGTATCAAGCAATGTATTGTAGTTTGCAACCAATTTTTCCTTATCGAATGAAGCTTTACCAATTGGAGCGTGAATATTTCCCGCTTTATCGGTACGGTATTCAATCTTACCGGCTTTGATTTCGTTAACAGCTCTGGTTACATCCATAGTCACAGTGCCCACCTTAGGGTTTGGCATTAAGCCTTTAGGACCAAGGATTTTCCCCAGACGACCAACCATGCCCATCATATCAGGAGTGGCAACGGCTACGTCAAAATCAGACCATCCGCCTTGAATCTTTTCTACCATATCTTCAGCACCGACAAAATCAGCGCCTGCAGCTTCCGCTTCTTTTGCTTTCTCGCCTTTGGCGAAAACCAGCACCCGGTTGGTTTTACCGGTACCGTGCGGCAACACAACAGCTCCACGCACTTGCTGATCAGCATGTTTCGGATCAACGCCCAGTTTCACAGCAACTTCCACTGTTTCATCAAACTTAGCACTAGCTGCTTTTTTCACAAGTTCTACAGCTTCTTCCGGATCGTAAAGTTTTCCTTTTTCGATCAGTTTTGCTGCTTCCGCATACTTTTTACCATGTTTCGGCATAAAACTAATTCCTCCTACTCATTGTGGTAATAACGGGAAACCCTCCCACAGCGGCAGCTGTCCTTTATCATAACACATTAGACTCACACCGGCAAGACCGGGCCTGAGTCCTCTTTATAATAAAAGCTGCCCAACCAATCCTTCATGCAACTTACTCGACAATGTCGATACCCATACTACGGGCAGTACCTTCAATCATCCGCATAGCAGCTTCAACGCTGGCAGCGTTAAGATCTTGCATTTTGGATTCAGCGATTTCGCGAACTTTAACGCGCGATACCTTCGCAACTTTCTTCTTGTTAGGTTCGCCTGATGCGGTTTCAATGCCTGCGGCCTTTTTCAAAAGAACAGCCGCCGGTGGCGTTTTTGTAACAAAAGTAAAGGAACGGTCTTCATACACAGTAATCTCTACCGGGATAATCAAACCCGCCTGCTGAGCAGTACGTTCGTTAAACTCTTTTACAAAAGCCATGATATTGATACCAGCTTGACCAAGCGCAGGACCAACCGGAGGCGCTGGAGTAGCTTTACCCGCGGGAACCTGCAATTTAACAAGCTTAATTACTTTTTTAGCCATGGTTACACCTCCTTACATTGTAAAATGTGGTACTGCGGGCCTGTCGGCCCTCCCACTGGTTACACCTATCAATACAACTGAGTAGTAACCTTATTGTAATTTTTCTATCTGAGCGTAGTCCAATTCAATAGGGGTCTCACGACCAAACATGTCCACCAAAACCTTAAGTTTGCCGCGGTCAGGATAAATATCCGTAACCAAAGCCGTCCAGTTTTCAAAGGCACCGGACACAATCCGGACCATTTCTTTCGGACTGACATCAAACTTTTTCGGTTTCAAGTCTTCGATCCCCATGGACTTTAAGATGTGTTTTGCTTCAGCAGCAGTCAACGGGATAGGCTTGGTTCCCGAACCAACAAAACCGGTTACCCCTGGAGTATTTCGCACTATGTACCATGACCGATCAGTTACGATCATCTCAACTAGCACGTACCCGGGAAACACCTTCTTCTTGGAAATCTTCTTTTTGCCATCCTTATATTCAACTTCATCTTCCATAGGCACTAACACCCGGAAAATTTCATTTTCCATCGCCATGGAATGAACCTTTTTTTCAAGGTTGGCTTTCACCTTATTTTCATACCCAGAATAGGTGTGTATTACATACCACATTTTTTCGGTTTCCATCACCAGAAGGGTCGCACTATGCGGCCCCCACCCCCTCTTGCACTGCGTAGTTCATTAACGAATAAAAACTCTTAACACTTCATTAAAACCAGTGTCTACAACCCAAATTAGAACTGCGATAATCAATACAGAAATAAAAACAACCCCCGTATAGGCGGAGAGTTCATTCTTATCCGGCCAAGACACTTTCTTCAGTTCGGCTCTAACCTCCCGCACAAACCTTCTGAAGCGGGAAGACTTCACTTGCATCGCTGTTTCCTGGGCAGCCATCTCTTCACATCCCCATTGCTATACTGCCTATAATATACTGGCAGGGGCGGCAGGAATCGAACCCGCAACCAACGGTTTTGGAGACCGCTACTCTACCAATTGAGCTACACCCCTACATGTTAAGCATAAAGAAAACTTACTTCGTTTCTTTATGTTGCGTATGTTTTTTGCAAAACTTACAATACTTGTTTACTTCTAATCTATCCGGATCGTTCTTCTTATTTTTGTTGGACTGATAATTACGTTGCTTACATTCACTGCAAGCAAAAGTCACTGCGTTGCGCACTATATACACCTCACTTACAAACTGGTCTCAAAATATCGCTAGTATAGATTAGCACAAATTAAGGCGGTATGTCAATAGCACACGTATCCGGGTATGTTATATTTTTTTTATATCCCGCGCCTTTTCGTACATCGAAATAAATGCAGGGGATTAACCCCTGCATCATAAACATTCCCATAATATCCCGTAAATATTCATTATCAGGTTTATTCAGTTGTTTTAAGATACAACAGACTACTCGTTGATTGCGGTTACAACACCGGCGCCAACGGTACGGCCGCCTTCGCGGATAGCGAAACGCAGACCTTCTTCAATTGCGATCGGCGTAATCAGC
>JAGGAE010000023.1 GCA_017889725.1 Bacillota bacterium
AACCTACTGATTAAGAGTCAGTTGCTCTGCCAGTTGAGCTAGTGAGTCTTATGGCTGGGGAGGAAGGATTTGAACCCTCGAATGTCGGAGTCAGAGTCCGATGCCTTAACCAGCTTGGCGACTCCCCAATAACAATCAGCCAAGTGACAAGCTATATTCTATTACTTTCCCCGGGGTTTGTCAACCATAAATTCCTTTGAAATATAAGGTAATTAGTCAGATGCCCTATAAAAAGCAAGCTACTCAACTTTAACGATTCGGTATCCGGCTGCTTTGCGAAGCCGGTTCATAACCGCCAACCCCAGGCCGAACTCATCAATACCTTCGGCATAAATTACGTCAACGGGTTCACTGTCAAAGTACCTAAGCGCTTCGTATAAACCGGCGGCCACCTCTTCCGGCCTGTACCGTGAACCATAGTCCGCTACTTGAACACCTTTCTCCAATAATGCCGCCGTTTCATTCGATACTATAGCACCGACCCGTTTGGACTCAAGCGCTATTTTGGAAGCATCGGCAATCGCCTTGGCTACTTGCGCACTATCGCCCTCGTACAGCACCATCGGAGCCAGCGGCGCATAATGTTTGTATTTCATGCCCGGCGCCCGCGGTGCCTTTGTATCTTCTCCTTTAATCGGTTGATATTCTACTTCTCCTAATACCTCTAATAACATTTCCATTGTTATCCCACCCGGTCTTAACAAGGTGGGTACCGGCGTAGTGCAGTCGACTACCGTCGATTCCACCCCTATCCCACAGGGACCGGCATCAATTATACCCTCAATTTTCCCCTCAAGATCGGCCAAAACTGCCTGAGCGGTTGTCGGGCTGGGCCGTCCCGAAGTATTGGCACTTGGCCCGGCTACCGGCACACCGGCCAACCGTATAAGCTCCCGGGCTACTTCAGAATCCGGCAATCGAATCGCAACAGTATCCAGCCCCCCGGTAACCACATCGGGCACTGCCTGGGTTCTTTTTAACACAAGCGTCAAGGGGCCCGGCCAAAATCTTCCCATAAGTATCCGGGCATTTGCCGGTACCTCTTTGGCCAGTGTTTTTACCATAGCCGTATCTGCAATATGGAGTATCAGGGGATTATCCGAGGGCCTCCCTTTTGCCATAAATATTTTAGCGACCGCCTCAGAATCTGTACCGTCTGCCCCCAGTCCATATACTGTTTCCGTCGGGAAGGCTACTAAGCCACCTTCTTGTATGATGTGGGCTGCACTTACTAAAAGGTCTGTGTTAGGATGCCGAGCATCCACTATGTACACTTTAGTGTTCATACCTGCCTCCGTTCCAAGACTACTACCCGGTCAATACCCGCGTAGTCTTTGATAACTTCCAAAACTTTCAATCCGGAAACGCTATCCGCCAGCGCGCATACCGCCGCCGACTGCTCCGCGCCCACCTCCATCGCCAAAAAACCGCCATTCTTAAGGTAAGACGCTCCCTGTGCCACCAGTCTTCGATAAAACGCTAAGCCATCGCCGCCATCGGTTAACGCTTTCTGCGGCTCAAAGGCCAGTTCCGGTGCGAGAGTCCCCATTTCTTTCGTCGAAATATAGGGAGGATTGCTTACAACGGCGTCAAACTGCCGATCTCCTACCGGCGCGTACAAATCTCCTTGCCGATAATCCAGCCGCCCATTTACTTCTAACGCAACGGCATTTTTTTCAGCTATGGTTAAAGCTTCCGCCGATATATCAACCGCCCAGCCACGGGCCTCTTCCAGCAGAGTAAGCAGGCTAACGGCAATGGCCCCGCTTCCGGTACCGATATCCAAAAAAACCGGGTTGGCTTTTACGGCCAGTTTTTTGCTAACGTATTCGACCAGAATTTCAGTATCTGGCCGGGGTATAAGGACAGCCGGAGTCACCATAAAGGATAAACCCATAAATTCTTTCCGGCCGAGCAGGTAAGCTACCGGTTCCCGTAACGCCCGTCGTTTTACTAATTCCCGGAAGCGTGTCAGCTCATCGTTTTCCAGCGGCTGGTCAAAATTTACGTACAGGTAGAGCCTGTCCTTCCTTAAAACGTGGGAAAGCAGCACCTCAGCGTCAAGGCGCGGACTTTCCACCCCTTTTTCGCTAAAGTACTGCTTCGTCCAATTTATAATTTCACCAATGGTCCATTTTTTATCCGTCATCGTCACTCAACCTGCTTTAGTCGCTCGCTTTGATCAGTGGTTATCAGTGCTCCAATCAATTCCTCCAGGTCGCCATTCAACACAAAATCCAGTTTATGCAGCGTCAATCCAATGCGATGGTCAGTTACCCGTCCTTGCGGGAAGTTATACGTTCTAATGCGCTCACTGCGATCTCCTGTACCTACTTGGCTCTTACGCGTTTCGGCCACTTCCGCCCGCTGCGATTCCTGCGCAAGTTCCTGGATTTTCGCCCTGAGCACCCGCATAGCCCGTTCCTTGTTTTTTAACTGGGATTTTTCATCCTGACACTGCACTACAACGCCTGTAGGCAAATGAGTAATACGCACCGCCGATTCCGTCTTATTGACATGCTGGCCACCCGCACCACTAGCACAGTAGGTATCAATGCGAAGGTCATTCATATTAATATCCACATCAACTTCTTCCGCTTCCGCCAACACGGCTACGGTTACTGTTGAAGTATGGATGCGTCCGCTCGATTCGGTTGTAGGAACCCTCTGCACACGGTGAACGCCGCTTTCGTATTTAAGCGCCGAATAGGCACCATCTCCTTCAACGACAAACACCACTTCTTTAAAGCCACCCAAGTCGGTCGGGTTGGCATCCAAAATTTCCGTCTTCCAGCCGCGAGTTTCCGCATAACGGGTATACATCCGGAAAAGATCGCCAGCAAAAAGCGCCGCCTCATCCCCACCCGCGCCGCCGCGGATTTCGATAATTACGAGCCGCGCTTCCGATTCTTTTAACTCCGACAGTTCGGCTGTTACCATTTCCCTAAAGTCATCATCAAGTTTATCCTCTAAAAGCGCTTTCGCTTCTTCCATCGCCTTATAAACACCTTTATATTCCCGGAATGTCTCGACGATTCCCGTCAGTTTGGAATGCGCTTTCGTCACCGTCATATTGGCCATGATGGCCGGATCACTGATTTGGCTTTCCAATTCAATATATCTATCTTCAATCGCTTGTACTTTATCAAGCACTACCGCTCACCTCATCAACATCTTCAGGCTTGGCCGCTTCCAGCGCTTTTATAGCCACTTCAATCTGGTCATCGCTCGGAGGTCTGGTGGTAAGCCGCTGCAGCCAAAGTCCCGGGGCAATAAGCCACGCCACCCAAGGCATCTTGCTACGCCCTGCAAAACGCAATACTTCGTAGCCAATCCCGGCAATAACCGGCAGCAATACAACACGAGACAAAATTCTAAGCCACAAATCCGGCCAGCCCAAAAACGCGAAAACCAGTATGCTGACTATCATGACGATAAGCAAAAAATTCGTCCCGCAACGAGGATGAAGCGTACTATACGTTTGGACATTTTCCACTGTTAAGGGCACGCCCGCTTCATACGCATGAATGGTTTTATGTTCCGCCCCATGGTACTGAAACACCCGCTGAATATCCTTCAAGGCCGAAATTCCCGCCACATAGGCAAAAAATATAGCCAGACGAAGGAACCCCTCAAACAGGTTGAGAAGCGTAGCATCTGTAACCGTGCTATGAATAAACTTCGCCCCATAGGTGGGTATCACAATAAACAGTACAATCGCCATAGCCAGTGCAAAGACCATTGTCATCGCAATTTCTTTGGCATTCAAGGCTTCTCCTTCTTCTCCCGCAGCCTGCGCCGAAAAAGAAAGTGCTTTAAGCCCTTGTACTAACGATTCCACTAGCATAACCACGCCCCTGAGGAGAGGCTTTTTCAACACCGGATATCTGTCGGTAACCGATGATACTACTTCTTTTTGAACAATAATGTTTCCGGATGGTTCACGGACTGCAGTAGCAATGTGCTTAGGACCGCGCATCATTACTCCTTCAATAACCGCTTGCCCGCCAACATATGCTTTAGGTTCCACGGTTAATCGCTCCTCTCATTTGTAGCCATCCCGGCCTAATCTTTTCCGTACTATAAATAAAGCAGAGCATTGCTGCTCTGCTCCTCTTAGCCCTCTTGACCGTAACGTTTATTGAACTTTTCAATACGTCCACGGGCAGCACCAGTACGTTGCTGGCCAGTAAAGAACGGATGGCATTTCGAACAAACGTCTACACGAAGTTCTTTCTTAATGGATCCGGTCATAAAGGTATTGCCACAACCGCAAACTACCTTGGCTTCATTATAGTTAGGATGAATTTTTTCTTTCATTTTTAATGTACCTCACTTTGCACAGTCGGTTAATTACGCTAAGTTATTATAGCACACGCATAAGACAAGTGCAAGATTTGTATAGCCTAACACAACATTTTTTTAAGCAATTTCTTACCTTAATTAAAAGCGACCGATTTTTTGACAAAACCGGATGCCTCCGGCGATTGCAGCGCCGCTTCCTTGCCGCAGCCCCTTTTACACTTCATTTATTAACCGCCCGGCTAAACAAGAGTTTCATCCAGGCATATATAAAAATCAATAATTCCGCAGGAAGTCTCTATGGGAACACGAAAGGCCATCTCTACCGGAGTTACACCCGCCGTCTGGATGCATTGCGGCTCTAAATCGAGCTCAAGTCCTCCTTCTGACATACTGACGGTAAAAATTCCATTGGTTGAATTAAGGAATTCAGCGATACTATCCAGTGCTAATTCATCTACTCGCGTCAAATTCTCTCCGCTGTAGCGCCTTGCCATCTTTAAGAGGAGATCATCGTTCATAACCAAACCAGTCGATATGTTAACTACCCCTCGCATGGTCTGCGTAATAAGAGTGCCGCTTGCCCGGGTATGATTTAACGCAATAATAGGCTCCTCTCCTAAAAACCGGGGAATAATGCGCAAAAATAAGGCGATATACTCATATAGGATGTCTCCTTCGCTGCCGGCTGACGAAAAATCCAGGACCGCCCTTACAATTCCGCACAGATTTCCATACAGCGCGTCGGTTTTTCCTTTCTTCAGACTCGTCGTATTTTTGTATTCCTGCCACGCAGCCTCCAACTCTGCCAAGGTGAGATACCCGCTGTCAATTATGGTCTGGCTAATATTTAGACGCCGTCCTTGCTGAACAACAAGCAGATCCTCCAATTGGCGAAGGGTCAAAAAACCTTTATCTACCGCAATTTCCCCAAAGTTTTTATCAAACGCCTGCTGCAAGCGATGAATTTGCTCAACCTGACTAGAGTTTAAAATACTGGCGTCAATGGCCAGAAGCCCTAAATGCGGCCGGCTTGCCCTTTCCCGATTTAATATATCTCTTAATTGTTCAAGATTCAGTAATTCTTTATTTAATAAAAACTGCCCAAAATATTGGTCATGCACTTTAGCTCACCCCTTTACAGAAATTTTCTTAAGCGCATGCCGGATTTGTTCATCCTCATATGGCTTCTGAATAAAGTCAACCGCACCATTTTTAATCGCTTCGGCCAGTTTGGTTGCTGTACCTGTTGAAGAAAGCATAATGACTTTGGCCGAAGGATCATATATCTTTATTTTCTTAAGGGCATCTAGACCTCCAACTTTTGGCATGACAATATCCATGAATACCGCCTGGGGATTTACCTGTTGGTAGACCTCCAAACCTGCTTCCCCGTTTTGCGCTTCCCAAACTCGGCATCCAAGTTTTTCGAGCAAATCTTTGAGTTTTTTGCGTATCAACATAGAGTCATCACAGATTAAAACATCAAGCTGTTTCAACCAACACATCCTCCCCTCTAAGTATTATAGCTTGTAGTAATAATATTTGGCATTCCATCCGTAATTTCCTTTAAATTGGTCTAAATTCCCATCCACATTTCAATCAAATTACCCTGTCAAGCTTCACGCAAATTACCATTTGCATTTTTCATTAAAATAGTATATTATGGACTGGGGATTGTTACGGGTGGTGCCGTAACAGGGGATGGAAAAGGCGAACAACGACGAGAGCAGATCGGAATGGCTCTCGTCGTTGTATTTTTATTGCCGTATACCTAATTACACGCCACAGGCTGTAATTAGGTATACGGCTTTGTTTTGTTTTTCGTTTTATTTCCCAACCCCACGCAAAGCAGTAATACGGGCTTTGGCGGCATTTACCAAGGCGTCCTCGCGGCCGGCAAATTTCTCTGTCAGCACTTTATAACTATTGATGGCCTCAGGATACAACCCTTGTTGTTCGAATACCAGACCTTGCGTAAAATAGGCTCTGGCCATTTCCTGATTATTTTGTATGGCCCTGCGGCAATCACCAGCAGCTAAATCGTACATACCACGTTTAAAAAAGATTTCCGCCCGTTCTATATAGGCTGCTTCCAAAAATGGATTGCAAATTATCGCTTGGCTATAATCATTTAAGGCGGCTTCTTCTTGTCCTAATTCATCATAAGCCCATGCTCTCCATAAAAAAGCATTCCCATAGGCCGGTTTCAATTCAAGGGCTCTTGTAAAATCTTTTATCGCTGCATCAAATTGTTTTTTATTATAATATGCCTTACCCCGGCCATAGAATGAAACCGGATCGTCAGCATTTTGCCTGATTGCCTGCGTCCACTGCTCAATACCCGGATCAGGGGCCATATTGCCCACGGATTTTTTCTCCGCAGTCAATCCTATCGCCATATTCGTCCATACCAGCATGGCTAAGAGAATCAATATTTTCTTCATGTTCACCCCTCCAAACGGAAGATTTATTAGGCCTGTACACACTTTTCCGGCTATTTCATTATAACCCGGCAAACTATTAAAGCAGCAAAGCCGCGATGCCACTCTTCGGCTCACGGCTCACCCTGACTATTAAAACAGTCCTACATAGACAATAATCTCTATACCATCAACAGAAAACGTTACGCCAACGGCTTTCGGTACGGATAACTTAATTTTTGCGTCTTTGCCCATAAGAAGTGTCGGCGGTGAAATATCCAGTCCGCTCATACCTTCTTGGCTGAAATTGGTACAGGCATTGGCACAAACCATATTCCCCATTTCCGAAATCGCGCTCTGCGCCAAGTCATCTAATTGCGTTACTTCCATTCCCATCATCATTTTAGAAGCGAACATTTTGGCATTGTCAACCGTCATTCCAATCAATATAGCGCCCTTAAGAGGACCCATTACACCAATATTAATAATAAGTCCGGGATTAGTGAGAACCCCATCCTCCAGCTTGACCCCTTTTTTGTCAATTTGCTGAAAGCCCAGCTGCGGTAAAATATTTACAAAGGCATCCAAAATAGGATTGATTGCATTTACATCCATAATACCGACCCCTTCTTAAATCCAACACTTAACGTCATCTGTCCAAAGTCTGCCTCGACTTCCAACACTCTGCACTGAATATTGGGGCTAACGATTTGCGTTTCCTTCCCATAAAACACACTGGGCGGCGCTACCCGTAGTCCAAAAGCTTTTTCTTTTTTATTCAGCATAGAGCAAGCCACTCCACCTACTACATTGGCAAACTCTGCGACCAATGCAACAACTTCCTCGCTGTTTTTCGCATCTCGCCGCAAAACGATCTTGGATAAATTTTCGGAAGCTTCTACTGAAAGGTCTACAATCATGTTACCGGAGTATTTCCCGATAATGCCTATAACTACCGTAACACCCTGTGAAACCGCATGGTTTAAAGATTGCCCTACTTTAACAACGGCAGTTGTTTTAGTCATACGGGTAATACTTTGCTCCATTGCCTCTTGGAAAACGCCGATTGCCCATTCTTCCAAACTATTATATACAATGTCCGGCGCTAAAACACTATTGATAATCTTAACCAAATCTTCCGCTTCAACCGGTTTTTGAACATAGCCGGCTATGCCAATACGTTTTGCTTCCTGCTCGGTTTCCTCATCCTTCATAGAACTGACTAGAACAATTTTAACTTTTGGGTCGTGCAAAATAAGTGCTTTGCTGCATTCAAAACCGTCAGCCCCCGGCATAGCTATATCCATGGTAACAACCTGCGGTTTGCACTCATCATAAACTTGTATTAAAGAATCTATGGACTCAGCCTCTCCAACTACTTCAAATCCGCCCTCCACAAGCGCTTCGGCAATTACCGCTCTGGAAAAAGAAGAATCATCGACAACCATAACTCTTATACTCATTGCTAAACCTCCTTTTCAACTAAACCTACAACAACTTCTGAACATAATACATACTACACAAAATTCGATATTCTACAACAATAACCTTCAAACCTTTTTGCGGTTTGACAAAATTTTTAGGCGTCAATACTATATCACTAAAAATTTCCTTCTCTCGAATTCCTTGGTATATTCTCCACCGCAAGCCGCGGGGCTTGGGCTGTTATGTATCTATATTAACCCAAATTGTCACCGGCTTTTAATATATCGGCTAAAATTTCCGGTTTGGATTAGGGGGAATTCCCGCCGCAACGTATTTATAAAGTTTTTAATTCCTACCGGCTTCGCCTTGTCCAGTTCGACCTGGCTCCCTAGCAGGTCCGGATCAATATTTAGATTACGCAATTGTATCATATCAATACCTGTTTCGCGAATAAATGACAGCCAAGCGACTACTTCCTCCGGCAAATCATTCAGTCCCGGAAACAGCAACATATTGAGAGAGACGTATACTCCGTTTGCTTTGGCATAAGCAATAGATTTTTTTACATCCTCCAACGAATAATTGCATCGGTAATACGACTGGTGAGTTTGCTCCCTGCCGCTGATCACACTGACGCGCATAGTATCAAGTCCGGCATCTACTATTTTCTTAATTCCGGTAGTAAACCCCGCGTTGGTATTCATATTAATTACGCCGCACTCTGTCTCTGTGCGAATACTGGTTATAGACTCTGCGATTGTGTCAGCTGCTAATGACGGTTCACCTTCGCACCCCTGTCCGAAACTAATAATGGGTTCCGAAGCAGTTCTAAGATGGTATACGGCTACAGCCGCTACTTCCTCCACACTGGGTATAAACGCAATCCGGCTCTGCGAAGAGGGACAGCAGCCTGCAGGTTGAAGCGATATACAGCCCAAGCAATGAGCGTTGCAGGTCGGCGATACCGGAATTCCCGCTTCCCAGCGATGATAAAACAAGTTTTCAGCCGTACAGCAATGCCATTCTTCCGAGCACCGGGCCAAATGTTCTATCAGTCGGTTAGCGCCTACATCCTTTCGTACTTTGGCAATTTTATCCGGTAAATCGGTTGTATTATAGCGGTGAGGATGCCATTTCTCATTATCATCACTTTTTACCGCCGCCACATATAATTTGTCTTTATAGCTGGCTACGGCGGTATAACCATACAGCGGCAACAGCGGCGCATCCTCTTGTTTAACATACGCCGGCAGCCAAGTACGCGTAAACCCTACCGGTAACACGGCGGCAACCGCCAGCAGCGGCCCCGCAATCGGGGAGGTACGTCCCGATTTCATGGCAAGCGCGCTCCGTCCGGGCAAAAACATGAGATCCGTGCCTTCCGGCAAAGGTATGACATCGTCCATAGTTAATGCTACATCAGAAAACCCGCTTCGCCCTACCGCACCATATCCTGGTGCGTCATATATTTCTCCATTCCCATCTGCATACAATGCTGTCAGCATTACACTACACCTCTGTCACTCTCGATTATACTCATTCATCGCCTTGGTAAAACCGCTTTGTAGTATCTCTTCTACAGCATCCGCTCCACGTTTTATTGCCTGGTCAATAACCGGCACTTCTTCCGCCGAAAACCTGCCTAGCACATAATCGGCAGTCTTCATATACGCAGGCGGCCTTCCTATTCCAATGCGAACCCGGGAAAAGCTATTCTTGCCAAGTTCGACCAGTAAGGATTCAATACCCCTATGTCCTCCTGAACCGCCCTGAGTCCGTAGACGAAGCTTACCTACCGGCAAATCAAGGTCATCATAAATCACAATGACATCTTCGGCGTCCAGCTTATACCAATTAAGAACCGCCTTTACCGCAGTTCCACTTAAGTTCATATAAGTTTGGGGCTTAACAATCAGCACTGTATCTGTGCCGCGATATTCACCGACGAGCGCGTCAAATTTATTCTTCCATGTCTCTATATGCCAACGTTCCGCCAATGCATCCGCCACCATAAACCCGACATTGTGGCGCGTGGCCCTATACTCGCTCCCGTAGTTGCCAAGACCAACGACTATCTTCATTTATTCCTCCGGTTTTAAAATCTCGCCCACCGTAACAAAGGTATACCCTTTTTCCTTCAATCCTTTTATAATAAGGCGCACAGCGGCTACCGTCTGCTGCCGGGACGCTTTTTGTTCTATGCCGTCGCCATCATGCAAAAGAATGATGGCACCGTTTTTTGTTTTTGCCAGTGTTTGTTCCACAATTTGCTGGACACCCGGGTTGGTCCAGTCCCGGCTGGCTACCGACCACTCCACCACGCAAAGATTACGCTGGGCCATCATTTCCATGACAAGCGGATCGCGAAAGCCATGTGGCGGACGAACCAATACCGGTAAGTTCCCCGTAATATTTCTTATGATTGCGCTGGTTCGGTCAACTTCTTGGGCAATGGTATTTCGATCGGCCTTAAGAAGGTCCATATGACTGTAACTATGATTGCCTACTTGATGGCCTTCCTCTGCCATTCGCCGCAGGAGTTCGGGATATTTTTCAGCATTTCTCCCTACAACAAAAAAAGTAGCCGGAACATTATTTTCCTTCAAAATATCCAGGATCTCTCCGGTATACGGCGGATACGGCCCATCATCAAAGGTGAGTGCTACAACCTTCTTCGACGTTTTAACCTCGGAAAATACCGGCCCATAGAATTTTCCCTCAGGCAGTACTGCCATTAAGGTAAATAAGCTCCCGGCAGCAATCCCTAAAATCGCCACCCAGAGCCCTAACCGAATACGTTGCCGGAATTTTCCCAAGTAATCAAGCGTCAGCCCAGCCAGAACAATCACTGTCAACACCCCGAGAATGCTGATCAGTCGAACGTTTAGGTCCAGCATAAGGTTTACTCCATTTCTTTAAACATAATTAGCCAGGGACCTTGGGAATCGTTGGTGAAGCCCGCTTCAACAAAGCCTTGCTTATGATATACCTTTATGGCGGGAAGATTGTCCGGGCGCACCTCCAGGCGTACTCGTTTTGCACCCACTGCCCGGAAATTTTCAAGGGCCGCTGACATAAGTTTCCCTGCAACCCCCTGACTCCTTGCCTCTTTTGCTACAGCAATAGATAAAATGCGGGCGTTAGCAGCCTTGGTTGGGGTTGCAGCTGACCGCAAAAATGCAAATTTGTTATATACAATTATTTTCAACGGATAAAACCCAAAACCGTATTGGCCGCTAAGCCAACGCCAAATCCATTTGAAAATATGCCCTCCCGCTATCGCTTTCAGCCATAGCCTTGAAAGAGCGGCAGGAGCAAAACAGTACCCGACAAGCTTTCCTTGCCGCGTCCGGGCAACAAAAGCCGACGTAGGTTCCGCCTGATAGACTAATAGAAAGACGTCCCGCATCGCTTGGGGTTTGGGCAGCTTTCCGCCACAATGATGCAGGACACTATCCTTAAAACTTTCAGTAAACAGCGAGGCGATGGCCGATATATCGGCCATCTTCGCTATTTCAATCAAATATTCATTCATAACAATTAAGCATCAAACAATTTGCTGACTGATAAATCGCCAAAAATACGAATGATAGCTTCCCCAAACAAAGGGGCAACGGAAAGGACCTTGATTTTCGGAGTACACTTTTCCGAGGGGAGAGGAATCGTATTCGTAACAATAAGTTCTTTTATGTTGGAGGCTTCCACCCGTTCTACAGCCGGATCACTCAATACCGCATGCGTGCAGCAGGCATAAACCTCTTTGGCTCCATATTTCTGAAGAGCTTTGGCCCCTTCGGTCAACGATCCGGCGGTATCTACAATATCATCAATTATGACCGCAGTTTTTCCTTCGACATTCCCAATTAAGTTCATGACTTCAGCAACCCCAGGAGCCGGACGGCGTTTCTCGATGATAGCGATAGGAGCATGCAGTCTGTCGGCAAGCTGTCTGGCTCTGGACACCCCGCCAAGGTCCGGGGATACTACCACTAAATCATCCAGTTGTTTAGCCACCAAATAATCAGATAGAATAGGTACGCCAATCAAGTGATCAACCGGAATATCAAAAAAGCCCTGTATCTGTCCGGCATGAAGATCCATCGTAACCACCCGGGTCACCCCTGCGGTTGTCAAAAGATTTGCTACCAGCTTGGCAGAAATAGGTTCACGTCCCCGTGTCTTACGGTCCTGACGCGCATAACCATAATAAGGGATAACAGCGGTAATTTGAGTCGCCGACGCCCGGCGTACAGCATCAACCATAATCAACAGTTCCATGAGTGTATCATTTACCGGTTGGCAAGTAGGCTGAACAATAAACACATTTGCCCCACGTACGCTTTCTTCAATCATAACTTGGGTTTCCCCGTTATTGAACCGGCTAACCAGCGTTTCTCCCACCGAAAGTCCTAAATAGTTCGCGATTTCTTCGGCTAATTTCGGGTTTGCGTTACCCGTTAAAATTCGAAGCCGTTTCCCATTGTCTAATACCATTTTTCTCCCCCCACTGTTTTACCCTTTGTATTTCTTTGTCCAGTCAGCAATATTATTTTGGCGCGACCTGGCAACACCTAAGGCATCCGACGGAACATCCTTTGTAATCGTTGATCCGGCGGCAATATAAGCTCCCTGCCCAACCGTAACCGGAGCTACCAAATTGGAATTGCAGCCTATAAACGCATTATCTTCAATAATAGTGCGGTGTTTATGAGTTCCATCATAGTTAACAGTGATCGTTCCTGATCCGATATTCACTCCCGCTCCCATATCTGTATCACCGACATAGCTTAGGTGCGGAATTTTACTCCCTATACCTACATTTGTATTCTTTACTTCAACAAAATTTCCGATCTTAACCCGCTCAGCCAGAACCGTTCCCGGCCTTAAATGAACATAAGGGCCAACCGTCACCGAATCACCCACCTGGCATTCATGCCCATACGTAAAATGCATGGTGACATTTTCGCCAACAACCGTATCGGTGAGTCTGACATTAGGGCCTATCACCGACCCTGTGCCAATCGAGGTTTTCCCTTCCAACCAAGTAAATGGATATATAACAACATCGGGCGCAATACTGACTTCCCCATCAATAAACGTAGAGTTTGGATCCATGATCGTAACCCCATCATCCATAAGTCGGGCAAGTTTCCTCTTACGCAGAATACTTTCGGCTTCCGCCATTTGAGCCCTGGAGTTGACTCCCATAGTTTGCTGATGGTCATCGGCGGTAACCGCCCATACCTTTTCCTCTTTTCCAACCAGCATACCGATTACATCCGTTAAATAGTACTCTCCCTGGGCATTATCACAAGTAATACCATTTAGAGAAGCAAACAAAGCCTTACTTTCGAAACAATAAATCCCGGTGTTAATTTCCCTCACCAAAAGCTCTTCCGGTGAGGCATCTTTCTGCTCCACTATTTTCCTAACCCTTCCTTTTCCGTCACGAATCACTCGTCCGTAACCGGTCGGGTCCGGCATCATCGCCGTCAGCACAGTTGCACTCGCTCCCGCGCTCTGATGTTCTTGAAGCAACTTGGCTAACACCCTGTCTTCCAATAGCGGCGTGTCACCACAAAGCACCATGACAGTACCTGTATAATCAGCCAATAATTCCTGAGCCGTTAGTACAGCATGTCCGGTGCCTAGTTGTTCTTCTTGAACTGCATATTCCGCTTCATTACCAATGACTTCGCGCACTTTTTCTTTGCCAAAGCCTATAACAAGAATATTGCGAATAGCCCCTGAAGCTTTCGCAGACTCTAAAACATGATTCACCATGGGCTTCCCGCCCACCTCATGCAACACCTTGGGTAATGCGGATTTCATCCGGGTACCTTTTCCAGCCGCCAACACTATGGCCACAAAACCTGCCATCCTCGATCCCCCTGTATTAAACTTACTTTCAAATTTAATCTATTTCGACACAGTTTACCGATTTCCTTTTAAATTATTGTCACAATATAACCGTGACTACGTAAAATAGACAAAATTTCTTCCGTATGCATACTATCACGTGTCTCAAGGCTAAGCTCAACTACAGTTTGACCGATTGGTACATGATGTTCCACCCGGTCATGATATACCGTATTTAAATTTCCCCGCGCCTTGGCTATTAAGGTTAACAGCTTTTGCAATTCCCCCGGCCGGTCAAAAATAGTTGTAGAAATTTTGACCCGCCGTCCGGAGTCCACCAGTCCTCGCTCAATCAACCGGGAAATAACATTAACATCAATATTCCCACCCGATATTACGGTTACTACTCTTCCCTTCGCCGGCACCTTCCCGTTAAGCACCGCTGCCAGGCTTACCGCTCCGGCTCCTTCGACCATAAACTTACTCCGTTCCAGCAACATGAGAATGGCCGTAGCAATGGCATCATCATCCACCAGAAAAATATCATCCACATATCGGTCGATAATCTTAAACGGCTTACTACCCGGGACTTTCACCGCAATACCATCAGCCATAGTAAAAGCTTCGGAAATGGGGTGTACAGAATGCTCTTGTATAGATTGATATACGGCCGCCGCTCCTCTGGCCTGAACCCCATAGACTTTAATATGGGGTGCCAATGTTTTAACGGCTACCGCAATTCCTGCAATAAGGCCGCCGCCGCCAACCGGAACTACAAGACATTCGACGTCTTCAAGTTCTTTGATAATCTCCAGCCCTACCGTACCTTGCCCGGCAATGACAGCTTCGTCGTCAAAGGCATGAACAAAGATTTGTCCGGTTGTTCGCTGTATTTCCAAGGCCTTGCCATACGCATCATCATAACCCAGCCCATGCAGGACAACTTCTGCCCCATAGCCCCTGGTCGCGATTACTTTCGCTAAAGGCGCCACTTCCGGCATAACCACGGTCGCTTTAATACCAGCCTGTTGAGCCGCAAACGCCACTCCCTGGGCATGGTTGCCCGCCGACGCGGCAATGACCCCCTTTTGCTTTTGCTCCTGTGTTAACAGACGAATTTTATTGTAAGCTCCTCTTATTTTGAAGGAACCGGTTTTTTGCATATTCTCCAGCTTTAGGTACACTTGGCAACCTGATAAATCGCTAAAAGTACTGCTTCGCTCAAGAAACGTATTATGTATTACGCCCTTAAGCGCTGCCTCCGCTTGCTCGATATCCCCCAGGGTAACCCCAGGTTGGTCACTCATAAGTCCCCACCGCCCAATAAAATTAGTTCCTGCCAGCCGGCCGGATTTCCGTTATTTTATTATGCTCATCCACCGCCTGTAAGATAAGCAGAGGCAAGTAGTCTTTTACTAATTTTTGAGCAGGCTCCGCCGTCGCCACCAACACCCCTATTCCTACCACCGTCGCTCCGACTTCCTCAGCCAGATCGACCATGCCACGCGCCGTTCCGCCCGCTTTCATAAAGTCGTCAATAATAAGAACTCTGGCCCCAACCGGTATAGCGCGCCTAGGGAGCGACATAGTTTGAATACGTCGGGAAGACCCGGTGACATAGTTGATACTTACCGTCGGCCCCTCCGTCACCCGGCTGCCGCTTCTGACAGTAATTAAAGGGAGATTGAAAGCCCGCGCTGTCGAATACGCCAGAGGTATTCCCTTTGTTTCCACAGTCATTACATAGTCGGGGGCGGCGGCAATAAAACGGTTCATAAAGATCTCGCCCACCGGCGACATGAGGTGAGCGTTAAACACCAGATCCGACATAAATATATACCCGCCGGGAATAATCCGGTCCGGCGCCGACAACTTTGTTGATAAATCCAGCAATATTTCTTCAACCCGTTTTTCCGATTGAAACGGAATATATTTGATCCCTCCCGCAGCCCCGGAAACCGTCTCCAACTTGCCTAAGCCAAACTGTTCCATCGCTATCCGTATCGCCTCAACATCTTCACAAACCGTTGACTTTGCCGCTATAAACAATCCGCTGAAAAAACTAAGCGAAAATAACTGACTCGGATGATCTACCAATATTTTGGTGATCGCTATTCTTCGTTCTTGCCGGCGTATTTTTTCCATTCCTGTCCTCCATCATCAGCAGAAAAGTCGAACGTTTTCCCTGCCATAAACATTTTTATTCACTTTCTCTGTGATAAGAACAAATCCTGCAAAAAATATAAATAAATACGCCTATCCTTGAAAATAAAAAAAGCGCACTTCAATATTTAAACAGTTCCCTTAAACTAGAATGCCAAAAAACCGGCACCTATTCCTGAAACTATAAGTGCCGGCTTTTTCCATATTCATAGATTAAAGACTAATAATACGTCAAAATATTGACCTAAAAATAACGTTAAAGGGATACATCTGCATGGAAGATCCTTTTGCTTATACCTATAGCTAATTCTCTGGCTGTGGTTGAATTCTCCATAAATGTTACTAAGGCGCTAGTGATATCAGCTGAAATCTTGTCAAGGACCGCAAACCGTTTTCGATAAAGATTGCGTTTGTGAGAAACTACCTCTTCGATATTTTTTCTGTGTTCTATAACTGGTAGATTAAAAAAACGTCGATCCAGAGACAGATTGCCTTCGATTTCTGTCCAGAAGGTATCCAAGGACGTTTTTAATATTCGATCCCGCCGAAAATGATTATTGGCATAAAAGCCATAGTTAGAAACGGCATATATCTTGTTGACGGATAAAAGCTGAACTATAACACGCGCAGCAGTCATGATTAAATTTTTTGGACGGTAACCAAAAAAGTGTTTCGTTAGTTCTTTATTAATATTTAAACCGCCGGGGGAACCCTGTAAAGCCCCAATGTACATGGACAGATTATGCTGCTCGTCAAAACTCAGCCAAAAATTTATGTGATATATATAGGCTCCATCGAGCTTTAACCCCAACGTCAGTAGCCCTTCTCTATATTCGAGAATACTAAATGCTAAATCCATAGCGAGAGTCTGTTCCTTATACTGTTCACTCCAAAGCAAGAGCCCCGGCCCCAGATACATTTGCTGCAAGGCCGATTTAGTAAATAGGTCTTCTAAAATTGAAAAATGCTGCGTAATGAGAGCAAATCTTTCAGCGGTACTGGACTTTTTATAAAAAACCTGTCGGGTCAACTGCGAAAAAAAAGGGGGGTACTTCGTGATGAGGTCCTGTCGAAAAAGATTATCGCTAAAAAAATCATGTAGCCCTTGTACTTCTCTGTAGTGCCATAATGATCTAATTATAAATACGATGACCCGTCGATAGCCAAGTAAGTTTTGACAATTAAAAAGTTTTTTCGCCAATTTATAAAGCTTCATCAGTTTCATCATCTTGATCAGATCCTTTTATACAACTTCTATGTAGGAAACCCTTAATTTGTTCAAATCTCAAAAAACGGTTGCAGACAATTTATTATATCGAAAAATATCATTTGAAATTCATTTGAATTTTCCTTTCATTTACCAGGTTTTATACTTTTTATATTGTTAAAAATCCCAAGGATATAAAAGAATAGCCCTAAATCCCCCTTATATAAATAACAAAACCCAAGAAATACGGGACTTTCCCGGTTCTTGGGTTTTACCTTACACGGTTTATGCGTTTTATATAATTGAGCAACTGTATAATTATCCCAAAGAATCGTAAGATTCATTATAAACATCGTCATTTCAAATCTACATCAATTTTTTAAAACAATTACCATCGCATGATTATCTATACCCTAACGGAAAACGTTGCCCGCACTAACTCCAAATCACTAGGTTTGTCTACATCAATCCCCAGTTCAGGATACGGAGACTGTATTACTGCTCCGGTT